>CAUDDP010000050.1 GCA_958448395.1 uncultured Oscillospiraceae bacterium
AATTTATCATAAACAAGATAGCAGTTATTACATTGCATGTTATAATAAAGTTAAGAAGTATAAGCTGCTTCTATTTTATGATTAGAAGAAAAACTGCATGAAAAAACATATGTCATTGACACAAATGTACTGATTCAATCCCCGAATGCCATTTTTTGTTTTGAAGACAATCATCTTGTAATCCCATTGGTGGTTTTGGAAGAATTGGATGGACTGAAAAAGGCAGATGGTGAAAAAGGTGCAAATGCAAGAGCGGCAGTTCGTCTATTAGAAAAGTATCGTCAATCCGGCGACTTACTCAAAGGCGTAAAGCTGGAGAGCAGCGGTACACTGCGAATAGAGAAAAATTATGTGAATGTGGAACTTCCGTCTGACCTGCCTGATGACAAAGCCGATAATCGTATTCTGAAAGTATGCAAAGGTCTTTTTGATGATAAAAAACGCAGTCAGCAGATAATTCTTGTAACAAAAGATATTGTTTTGCGGTTAAAAGCACAGATGCTTGGAATAAAAGCTGAGGACTTCACTACAGAACAAATTTCAGAAGACGAAGCAGGTTACACAGGACGCTGCGAGGCGTATATTCCAAGCGATATGATAAAAATATTTAAGAAAAGCGGCATTGCATCTGACCTTGTTTATCAGTCCAATGAAGAAGGAAACATTTCTAAAATAGATTTTACAGAAAATGAATTTGTAATTTTACACGCAGACCAGTCTACAAACAAGACGCTGTTAGGCAGAGTAAAGGGCAGCAAAATTGTACCTCTGAAGTACAAGAAATCCATGCCGTACGGTGTAAAGCCGAAAAATGTCGGACAATATTTCATGCAGGAAGCACTGATGGAATCAGCCAAGAATGCACCTTTGGTTATTATAAAAGGCATGGCAGGAACTGCAAAGACATTCTATTCACTGGCAGTCGGAATGGAACAGGTGTATAATAATCCGGACAGCCCATACCGCAGAATTATGATTTGCCGTCCCAATGCACAGTTTGATGACGAGATTGGATTTCTTCCCGGCAGTGAACAAGAGAAAATCGCACCACTTATGCGTCCGATTATTGATAATCTGGAGCAGATTCTTGACTCATGCGAACAGGAACGATATGTGGACGAAAAAATACTTTCCGACAGAATTCAGGAGATATTTGACCGTGGCATCATTCAGACAGAAGCGATGAACTTCATTCGTGGTCGTTCCATTGCAAATACTTATCTCATTATAGATGAAGCACAGAATATGACACCGAATCAGGTAAAGGGAATTATTACACGTGCAGGAAAAGGAACAAAGATTATCCTGCTGGGTGACCCGAACCAAATCGACAAGCCTTATCTTGATGAACACACAAACGGTCTGAGTTATGCGGCAAAGCATATGAAAGGAAGTCCGTATTGCTGGCAAATTACGCTTTCTGCAGAGGAATGTGAACGTTCTGATCTGGCAATGGATGCTGTGAAACGCTTGAATGGGTAAGGCTATATAATCACTCTTCATAAACATCTGTACCACCTCCTGTGATACTATCTTATCACAGGAAAAACAAAATGAAAACCCAAAACAGTTCCCAAATTTTTTTATTTTTCGGAACTGTTTTCTCTTGACAAATCAAAAAGCGTGTACCGATTTGATACACGCTTTTCATTCGTATGAAGCTATTTACAGTATTTAATCAAAATATTCAACTAGGATATTATTTGAATGTTTTAGTTAGCTTGCAATGGGTTTTCTCCATCCCTTCCCGCTGATAGAACTGATGTGCCAGCACACGTTTTTGATTACTGGTCACTTCAATTTGCTGGCAATGATGCTCCCTTGCCTCTGCTTCCGCCGCTGTAAGCAACTGTTTGCCAATTCCCATGGAACGACAATTTATATCCACAACCAGTTCCATGATTTCCGCTATTTTTCTGCAATGATGCAGCTGAAATTCCATACGCAAATGGAGTACACCTACTACCTGATCAGCGATTACTGCAACAAAAACCGTATGATTTGGATCCGCTGTCACTGCTTCATACCCCCAGAAAAATATTTCTTCCGGAAAAGTTGTCTCCTCCAGTTCACAGATCAACCGATAAACTGCTGGAAAATCTGTAGCCATTGCCTTTCGAATCATTTTTCTGCATATCCTTTCCCGCTTGCTTTCAACTATCAAACGAATTCGCAAAAATACGATCCAGACCACTTTGTTCTGCCAGAAAATCGCCTACATCCACTGTAACACCTTCAAATTTACCATGAAAATCGCTGCCGCCTGTCAAAAACAAACCATATTTCTCTGCGTACTGCCGAATGATTGTCTTGTCCTTTTCGCTGTTAGCGTGATGATGCAGCTCCAGTCCATCCAGACCATTTTTCACCAGTTCCGGAATCAAACAGAAATTCTGCTGCTGACCACTGTGTGCCAATACCGCCATACCACCGGCATCTTTAATGGCACGCAACGCCTCTAACGGTGAGATATAGTGAATATCAAAATCACAGATTCCGCCGTTTTTGAAAGTTTTTTGATAAAATTCCCCGAACATTTCTGTGACTTTTCCTCGCTTCACCAGATCATTCATAATATGCTGCTTGTAGATGTACTTGCCATCGGCCTTACGCAGGGTATCCACATCAATGTCATAGCCATATTCATTCAAAATGCGAATCTGTCGCAAAGAATTTGTATGGCGTGCCTCCAATATAGGATGCACAACTTTTTCTGTCATATCAGGCTTTTGAATATGGTAGCCCAGCATATGCACTCGAAAATTACGATCATAATCATATGCAGAAATTTCGATGCCTGGTATAACCAGTAATCCATCCGTTTTTGGAATTTGATATATTTGTGATAAGGTATCATGATCTGTAATAGCAATCGCATCTAGTCTATTTTTCTTTGCCCTGTCTATCAGCTCCGGAATGGAAAAGCTGCCGTCTGATACTGTAGAATGCATATGCAAATCAGCCTTTTTCATGCAAATGTTCCCTCCGAAATATTGAATACACGGTCGCATAATCCGTCCATGAACTCCAGATCGTGAAAGATTCCAATCATGCTGGTACCCTCCTGCTTTAGTTTCACCAGCATATCCTTGACCAAAACCTTTGTCTTGTTATCCAGCGAAGCCGTTGGTTCATCCAACAGCATCAGCCGTGGATTTTTGACCATAGTATGTGCCAGATTTAAGCGAAGCCGTTCCCCACCGGAGAACGTATTGGGATAAATATCCCAGAGGCTCTCCGGAAGCCGGAAGTAATCCAACATTTCCTCTGCTTTTTGCCGTGCTTTATTGCTGTCATGTCCGGTTTCCAGCAGTGCCTGCATTACATGTTCTTTGGCAGTGGTTCTCGGCATAACGCTCAAAAACTGAGAGACATAACCGATCTCATGATTCCGCAAATAAAGAATTTCCCGCTCCGAGGTATACGCCAGACTGATTTTTCCAAACGCCAAACTGTCATACAGGATATCACCCTTAGACGGCAGATAAGTACGGTGAATGCATTTCAAAATGGTGGATTTTCCAGCACCTGAACGTCCAACAATGCCAATAAACTGACCTTCCTCTAAAGAAAAGCAGATATTCTGACAAGAGCGAATCTCACGCTCCGCATGATGTAAATAAAAATTCTTTTCCAGACCTTTGATTTCCAGAATGCTCATACTGCTTTCCCCCTGTATTCCACTCTTGACGTCATTTTTCCGTCCACTAAAACATGGGTCACAACCGGATAACCGTCCAGTACATCTACAATGACCAGATCTGCTTTCTTTCCCGGCTCGATGGAACCATAATCCGCATCAATTTGCATTGCTTTTGCCGGATTCAAGGAAACCTTGTTTACCATATCTGGCAGTGTCTGCCCGTATTTGTCACACATCACAAACAGACTGTGGAGCAGTGCCTGCGGAAAATAATCGGAGCAGAGAATGTCCACGCTACCCTTCTGAATCGCCTGTGCCGCAGACATATTTCCAGAATGGGAACCACCCAACAAAATATTCGGTGCACCGGCAATGGTGTAAAAACCCATGTCATGTGCTGCACATGCCACATTTTCTGTGATCGGAAATTCGCTGATATCTACGTCCAATTGGCGGTTGACTTCTAATTTTTCTATGGTATCATCATCATGAGATGCCACTGTAATATGATTGGCATGTGCCAGATTTGCCAGTTCTTTCAGCTGCTCAAAGGAAAGCATCTCCTTGTTCTGATGGTACTCCATAACCTCTTCAAACGTCTTTCCCTCATTTTCCATGCCGTTATACTTGTCTACAGTATCCCGATACACTTCCAAATTCCGATACTGTCCCTGCCCTGGCGTGTGATCCATAAAGGAAATTTCATGTACCAACTTGCGGTGAATCATTTCCTTGGCAATATCAAATGCCGCAATGTTATCAATCTCCAAACGCAGATGAAAACGGTGATGGATCAGATGACTGCGGCTTTGAATATCTGCAATCAGCTCTGCCATTTCCAAAACACTCTCTTTGGTACGAAGGTGACTTTTCCCCAACAGTTTATCCTTGTATAGAGAAAAAGAATGATAAATCGTTGTAATGCCCAGCTGAAGCAGTTCCTTTTCGCATTCTTTCAACGCCAGCTCAAATGGAAACCGTGCAGTAGGGCGAGGATAGATAAACTGTTCAATTTTATCCGAATGTACATCAATAAAGCCAGGCAAAATATATCTGCCATGGGCATTGATGATCTTATTTGCTGTAACATCAGAATCACAAATATCCAAAATGCGATCATTTTCTAGCAACAGCGTTTTTCCCTCTATAATCTGATTCGGCGTAACAATACGTCCATTTTTGATTGCGATCATAAATTTGGTTCCTCCTGTGATGGAAATGCGTCATCATAATCCGGATGGTATTCACCGGTTCTTGATTCCGCCACAATATCATCTGTCCGAAGAAACAGATATTCTCTTCCATGATAAAACTGTACAATGTAGCAATAGTAACTTGTATTTTTCTGCATGACTTTATATCGAATGGCATCCACATTCAGCCAGACACCATTCACCAGCACTTGATGTTCACCTGGGGAACAATCATGTTCCCATTCTCTTGTTGTCTGACAAAGCCCCCCATAGAGGGAAAAGTTTCCGGCAATCAATGCAAAAGGATGAAGTAAACAGAGACGCAACGTCATAATGCAGAGAAGAAGTAATATAGCGATACAGACAACAAGCATCCAAAACTGCTGTTTTGCCAAGTTAATCGGCAATATAAAAACTACCATCCAAGTGACCAATGCTGGAATGCTTTTTATGAACTCCCGCCGAAAAATTTTTTCTCCAATGATTCGTTTTTCATTTTCATCTGCTGGAAGAATATCCAGACCTCTGGAGGCACAGGATTCCCAGAACGGTCTTCTTAGTTGTATTTTTTCCGCCTGAATTTCCCGTTTTCTTCTGCGGCTGGGTGTCATTTCAATGCCAACCCAAATTAGCACCACAATCAATGTCAATGGAAATAAAATGAACATATGTTTTCTCCTCTGCCTCAAATTACAGCAGCGAATGCACTAGCTGCTGCGTATAGGCATGCTGTGGATCTTCCAGAATCTGATCGGTCAGACCGCTTTCAATAATCTTCCCGTCCAACATAACCACTGTTCGATCTGCCAGCATGCGAATGACAGCAAGATCATGGGATACCAACAAAATTGAAATGCCATACTGTGCTTTAATACGGCGAATCAGATCCAGCACCTTTGCCTGTACTGACAAATCCAAACCGGTGGTCACCTCGTCCAGTAGAAGAATGGAAGGATTATTTGCCAACGCCTTGGAAATCTGTACACGCTGCTGCATACCGCCAGAAAAATTTTTCGGTGCTTCTCCCATACGGGAAGTCAGAATTTCCACTGCGGACAGCAGTTCCTTGGCACGCTCTGTCATATGACCAGCACTGCGGTTTCCGGCAGCAATTAGTTTTTCTGCAATATTGGAAGCCGCAGAATAGTTCATCCGCAGACCACGCACGGGATTCTGATAAACCATACCCATAATACAATTTTTGATATGCCGTTTTTCTGCTGCACTTGCCAGCCAGATGTTTTTCTTGCCATCTTTATAATCGCCCAGAAAGGCTTCCCCAGAGGTAGGCATCAAATCAAAATACAGACTCTGCATCAGTGTAGACTTGCCGGAACCGCTCTCTCCAACAATCCCCAACACCTCGCCTGGATACACGTCAATGGAAATATCATTCGCTGCCCAAACCGTTCCACAAACAGTACAACGATTTTTTTCCAGGTGCGTCTGACAATGGGGACAGCCCTCACCATAGCGTACCGTCAGATTTCGCACCTGCAATACCGGCTTTTCCTCAAAATTCATCTGGAACGCACCTCCTTGCAATATGCTGTATCTGAGCATTGATAAATTTTTTCTCCGGTTTCTGCATCAAACAACTCATCCAGATATGTATTTGTACTGCCGCAAAGACGACATTTCCTGCCTGCAAAATTTTCCCGTTCAAAAGGCACATCATCAAATGCCAGAGACACCACATTGGTATGCGGCGGAACAGCATATATTTTCTTCTCTCGTCCTGCACCGAATAAATACAGGCATTCTGATTGATGCAGCTTCGGGTTGTCAAATTTCGGAATCGGACTTGGATTCATGATATAGTGATCCTCTACTGTGCAAGGATATTCCGATGCAATGGTCACTTTATTATATTTGATGATGCTCTCGTACAATTGCAGCCAAATGGGAGCGTAGTCCTTTTCTGCATGCATCCGCTTCGTCACCTCTTCCTTCGGTTCTACAATACGAAGCGGCTCCGGAATTGGTACCTGAAGTATAAGAATCTGCTCATTGGTCAGCGGCACTTCTGGAATCCGGTGACGGGATTGAATGAGTGTCGCTTTATGTGTATCACTGGTCGTTTCCACATTTGTGCAGAGCTTGACAAACTTTTTGATATTAACTGCATTGACACTGTCATCGCTGCCCTGGTCAATTACCTTTAATGTATCAGACGGTCCAATCAGAGAGAGTGTCAGCTGAATACCGCCAGTTCCCCAGCCTCTGCCGATGGGCAGCTCACGAGAACCAAATGGAACCTGATAGCCTGGAATGGCGACTGCTTTCAGTACGCAGCGACGAATCTCCCGTTTCGAGCCTTCATCCAAAAAGGCAAAATTGTAGTGTTCATCTCTCTCCATTTTCCTGTTTCCTCCGTGTTTTTCTCACTGCATCCAATTTGGACTGGAATGTGACATAGTGCGGCAATTTCAAATGGGAAAGAAATCCATTCATTTCCAGACAATCCCCATGCATCAGCACAAATTCCTCATCCTGCGGCGGATAATCACCACCTCGCTCCAGTTCTCGATCAATGACTGCCATGGCAATTGCCTTGTTTTCATTTCTGCCAAATACCGCACCATAACCACTTGCCAGCTTCAGCTGATCTTTATCATCTGCCTGATTGAATGTTTCCACTTCGGTGAGCAGAATTTCACCCAGCCAAATGGACTCGTCTTCTTTGCCCGGATAAGCCACTTCCAGTTCCATGTAACCGCTACGCAGTTCGCCGACTGTAGGATGCACCTGACCAAAACCACGCAAAACAGAATATGCCAAGCCAGATAAGAAACCCGTATCCGCTCTCGTCATCGTTTGCAGACGTGCACTGCGAGGCGTGGGGAATTCCAGTATATTTTCCGTCACATCATATGGTGTCGTGTTATCTTCTTCATAGGTATCCACCAGCCCCTCCGCTTTGAGCATATCAGAAACACGACAGTAGGTCTGAATTGGCTTTGGTGTCTGCTCTTCCAGAATGCGGCGAAATACTTCATGCAGCTCACCGGCATTCTCATTTTCCCGATCAAAGTGAATAAGACGATGGGTATAATCATAAGTTGCCCCCAGCAACTGACCACCCGGGATATCCTTAAATGCAGCAGAAATTCTGCGGATAATCCGCATCGTTCGAGTGTCCACAACATTGGTATAATGGCTTCTTTTCAATGTGGAACGATAGGCACGCAGCAAGAATACTGCTTCTTCTGTCGATCCTTCGCACTGTTTCAGTGCCAATGCTGCATAAGACTTTGCATACAATCCGGCTTCACTCATAACCTTATCCACAAGAAGTCCGAACTTTTCTGCAATTGCCTCCAGTTCCAGATCCTTATCGGTACCGCTCCGATAATAATCCAACAGCTGAATGCTGGATTCGATTGCCTCTTCGCCGCCGGATACTGCTACATATGCCATACCTGTTCCCTCCTTCTCACCAATCTTGGTATGCAGGTCACTTCGCCGTCATCTGACACCAGCACTAAATCCACACCGGTCGGATATTCATATTCCTGTGCATCCCGCAGTGCAATTGCCTGTGCCGCTGTTTCTGTACAATGAAATAAGGTCTCACCATCAATGCCCGAACCATACAAGAAAAGTGATTGATTTTTCTCCCCAGAATCCCGAATTAAAAGCGTAGCAGAACAATGGGGATCCACCAGTGTACCATACTTTACCTTCAAAAAAACATCTGGAAGCTTTGCTGCGTCTGTTATAAAAATATAGTCTCCCTCTTCCAATGATGCCGCTGAAGACAGGGTTACCAGTTGAATATCCTGTTTCAGTGTATCATCGCCGCAGGTATGAAAACTAACCTCATTGTCCAACAGTGTCATAGCCAATGCCAGAAGAGATGGATATGTTCCAAACAGCTTTTCTTTTGCTTCCAAAATAGAAACTGTTCGTGTTGGATTCGACATGGCTTCCAGCAGCCGCCGGAACACTACCTGTGTGTCGAACACCTCGTCAAATTGATGCAGTGTATTCATTCCGTTGCCTCCGTATCCATCGAATGGAAATCCACCTTCGTTTTCATCAGCATAGCATTTTCCTTTTCGATTCGTGTATTTTGGTCTGCTTCCCATTCCAGCAGGCGTGCTTCCTGTTTGAAAACGCCTCTGTTTTCCGCAGCATCAATCACTGCCATATATAATGTTTTTTCAAAGTCATCCCCCATAGTCACCGCATTCCCCACTGCACCATCCAAGGAAACCACAGCCTCTGTGATAATGGTTTCTCCAAGGTAAAACAAACTTTGTTTTACTGGTTCCCGCATTTTAATCATAGTCAGAGCCTTTTCCGGGCTTTTTACAATGGTAACAGGATACTGCTCCTGTAATTCCTTTCCCATCTGAATCACAGCATTGCGATCTGCTCTGGCAAGAATCCGAAATAGACGTTTCTTTTCCAAGTTGAGTTCCTCCAAAATAACAATAAAAAACGGTCTTACGACCATTTTTATCATTTGCATCAAATATGCCTGTATATTTTTCGCCATTCCGTACTAAAATTTCTTGACATACAAAAGTATATCTGCAAAATTTTAGCACATAGATACGAATCAGACGCTTATGTTATTTTACTTTTGCTTTAATTTTAGTCGAAATCATTTCCAGCAAAATTACGGCAATGACAACCACATAGGTCAGAAATCCCATTTCATGCAGATTAAAATAAAAACTGCCTGCCATAAACAGCTGGAAACCAATACCTCCTGCACCAGCGGCAGCACCGACAGCTACTGCATTGGTAAAATTAATTTCAAATCGCATAAATGTCCATGCCACCATACGGCTGATGGATGCTGGCAGGATTGCCTGAAATACAATTTGCCAGAAACTCGCACCGCCAGCACGAAGTGCTTCAATGGTACCGCCGTCAATTTCCTCAATGGATTCCGCATACACCTTTGTCAAATAGGCAAAGCTGTGGAATGTCAAACCAATCACTGCGGCAACACTGCCCAGACCTGCGGATACAGCAAAAATCAATACCCATAATACAGTCGGCACAGCACGAACCAGTGCAACCAGACTCTTGATGATATTGGCGAGCCAAGATGCCGCAATATTTTTGGCACAGAACAGCGAACAGAAAAATGCCAGAATTGCACCAAAAATGGTAGACAGAATACCAAGACAAAATGTAACCAGCAGCTGATACAACACATTAAAAATGGTATCTGTAGACAACTTTGGTTCTAAAAATACGGTCTTGATATTGTGCATCGTTGCGGTAACTGCATCAAAAAAATTGATTTCCTTATAATCAAATGATAGAAAAGCATACACAGTCAATCCAATTAGAACCACTATCAGTATCTTCAGTGCAATTCCGCTTTTACTCTGCACACCTACTTTAATTTTACCGTTTCTATGTCGTCGGGCATGACGATCTGCCACAACGACAGATTGCGGCAAAGCGACTGTATCCTGCATTACAGAATCACCTTCCTTATCTGATTGGAAATTGTTTCAATTATGATTACCATAACAATGATCAGTACAACCACAAGACTTGCAGAGCTAAAATCCAATCTCTTATAGTATATATCAAACAGATAGCCAATGCCAGTAGCTGTCAGAATACCAATTAGTGTAGAACTGCGGATATTAGTTTCAATCATATACAGTACCCATGTCACAATGCCCGCAATGGTGGATGGAATAATGCCCTGAAATACCGTCTGGATGAAGTTTGCACCAGACGCCTGCAATGCTTCAATGCAGGATGCACTGATTTCATCAATGGTTTCAATAAAGGCACGTGTCAGCAGTCCAAAGGTGGTAAAAAACAGGGCAAAAAATCCAGTCAGAATGTTCTGCCCAAAAGAGAACATGAGCAGCATTGCCCAAACCACATCCGGCACATTCCGGAAAAAAGCTGCCACAATACGCACCAAGCGATTGATGACACCATGGAATCCAGTTGCCTTTGACCCGAACAAACTGAAAAAGAAGGCGAAAATGGTAGCAATTACAGTCACTGCCACGGAAAGCAGTGCAGTTTCGATGAGCTTGTTCAAAATTTTCGGAAACCGCTTCATTGCCAGTTCATCTGGAATCAGATTTTGGGCAATCCAAGAAAATGCCTTCGGAAAAGAAGCAATTCCTTCTGTGAGACGAAACTCTGTTACGAGAGACGATGCAATGTAAATAACAAGCACAACCGCCAGAACAATGGTGTATGTCAGCTTTCGTTTCAAAAACACGTTTTGTATCTTCTTATTCATTTTGCTCACCCTGCACATCAATAATCAAATCCTGATCACTGGACTGATAAATGGTATGAATTTTTTCCGGTGTTAGTTCTGCCGGTGTTCCGTCAAAGACAATCTTTCCTGCGGCAACACCAATAATTCGTTCTGAATATTTCATTGCTACATCCACCTGATGCAGATTGACGATACAAGTAATTTTCTTGGTACAGTTGATCTGTGCCAGATGATCCATAATGATTTTCGATGCTTTCGGATCAAGAGAGGCAATGGGTTCATCACAGAGAATCAGCTTTGGCTGCTGCATAATGGCACGTGCAATTCCCACACGCTGTTTCTGTCCGCCGGACAATGCATCACAGCGTTTATATGCCTGTTCTGCCAGTCCTAATTCATCCAGAATTGCAAACGCCTGTTCCTTTTCCGCCTCACTGTAATGTCCGATTACACCGCTGATGGTAGACTTTTGTCCCAATTTTCCGTGCAGTACATTTTCTATCACGCTCAGGCGATCCACCAGATTATAGTGTTGGAATATCATTCCTGTCTTGGTTCTGACTTTTCGCAGCTCAATTTTGCTGATTTTCATGATGTCCTGTCCATCATAAATGATTTTCCCCTCTGTGGCATCTATGAGACGATTTACACAACGTAAAATTGTAGATTTTCCGGCACCAGATGGTCCGATGATCGAAACGAACTCGCCTTCCTCAATGGAAAAATTGATGTCCTCCAGTGCCTTTGTAGTATTGTTATAGACCTTGCTGACATGTTGAAATTCCAAAATCGGCATCTTAGACTCTCCTATTGATTCTGAAATTCTCAGGATTTCATATTACGAATCGGATCGTACCAGGAATCCTCTACCGTAATAAATCCCATTTTATCGGATTTCTTTTCATATAGTCCCTGTTCACCAGATTCTTCCGTGTAGAAAATCAGCGAATTGTTGCTTACCTCGTCAGAAGTAAACAGATCCTGAATTGCCTTGACATCCTCTGGACTAAGTGTATCGCCATTATAGGCAAAAGGTCCGTTCAGAACAGGAGTGGACTGAATAATAGTGTAGGTATCACCGGTTACTGTATCAAACGGTGCACTTGCATCCTCCTTGATGGTATAAACAGAACCGATAGCAGCAGGATCACCTGACGAAAGATCGGCATAAGTATCAAGCTCAAGATCACAAAAAGCAGCTACATCACATTTGCCGGAAAGCAGATTGAATGCAGAGCCCTGATGTGAACCGCCAAACAGCACTTCAGAGAAGAAAGCGTCGCTGCCCCCCTCCAACAAGTCATCTACGATCAGATTATCCGAAGCAAAATGGGAAATGATCGTGTTTGTCGGAACCTTGAAACCGGAAGTAGAACTGTTGGATACAAAGGACATCTTCTTCCCCTTGATGTTATCAATACTGTAAGAATCACCGTCCTTATATGCATCTGCATTTTCTTCCTTGACAGCAAATAAGCTGTAATACATCGCATCGTCCAGTGTTCCAGATTCGCCGGACAGTGCAAAGAGTGGGTTGACAGCATCGTTTGCATTTTTTGCCTGAATGTAGCCCTCTGCACCCATACAACAACCAATTTGTGCTGTGCCGTTTGACAGTGCTTCGATCGTGATTGCATAGTCTGTTGTCAGTTTCTGCTCTACGGTTTTACCGGTAGCCTGTTCAATCAATCTGCCAACCTCGTCTCTTGCACCCTGATAATTCTCAGCAGATTCGTTTGGATACCATACCAGTGTGATGGTATCCGAATAATTGCCCTCCGCAGATACTTCATCCGCCTTAGAAGATGGTGCATCTGCACCAGATGCACTACTGTCACCTGTAGCTGTACTAGAATCCTCCGCCGCATTGCTGCACCCGACCAGGCTACTGCACAGCATCGAAAATGCCATAATTGCAATCCAAGTTCTTTTTGCTTTCACGGTAATCTCTCCTTTTTCTCAAATCATGTTGATAAAAATACAAAAATCATCATACAGCAGCTCATTTTGCCTTGTTGTATGCAGATTTTCTGTTCTTCATTATACCTCTTTGGCTGTAAACAGTACCATCCTTTTCAAGTGATTATCGCGTTAAATCTCATTTTGTTTTGTAAACTATAAATAAGCATTTCCAGCAACTTGCACAAATCAGTGGCACATTTTTGCTGTATAACCTATTTTGAGTGGGCAATAAAAGCATAAAGACTTGAATTTTATTGTGCAAAATGACGAGAGGGGCTCATTTATAACTGTAAATATGCTGTAAAAAGAGAGACTATACGGTTTTCCTTTATAAAGCATAAGTCGAATCATCAAACAAAAAGCGGCTCGAATTTCAATCCGAACCGCATTCCATTTAGATTACATATTAGCCTTTAATGTGAATTTATTATTTAGCAGATCCATAAACTCAATGTATTTTCATATTCATCTATATCAAAGGATTCCACTTTAATCCACGCTACTTCAAACCAGATGGATCCTTCTGATTTATCGAGAATCTTAAACTAATATTTATTTAAATCATTTAAAATATTTATTGTATTGGAAGTAAATATTGTTTTATTTTAAAATTATTTTTTAACTATGATTCATATTATAAAAATGACTCATGCGAGTAAATTAATATGGCCATCATTGTTAACCCATGCATGATCTCAAATGTTGATGAACTTTATTTCCCTGCCCAAACAGCTGGAAATATATCTGCAAACAAGGAATGTATTAAAACTGTAAAGAGATGATTTTATGGTTCATCTTTTCGTTTTACAAACTAAGATTTCCATGGTTAGAATCGTGTAAGGATAACCGCAGCAATTATTGCTATCATTGGATATCCAATGATAGTTCCAATCCATTTCCCTATGATTGTCCTTTTCGGAATATATGGCATTAAATCTTCTGTTCCAGGAATAATCCACGCTTTGGTACGCCCTACCCAATACCAATCAATAAATATCCGATCAAATATGCCCATAATCCAAAGGATAATCGTTATTTGCCAAAATATATCCCAGAATGCTCTTGCACCATTAACAAAATACACCATTAAAGGCACAAGGAATAAAACAGGCACAAACAAGGCGATTCTCGCTATCATATAATCTTTTTTTATTTTATTTTTCGTTGTAAGCCCTAATTGTACAACTCGCTCCTGCACATCTTTTTCAAAGAAATACACACATCCAACAGATCCATTTGCTATGCCGACTACACAAACCATGATTAAAATGAAACACATTGCGATACTCTCTAAAAGAATCAACATTTTACAATACCCCTATCCATTTCTTATTTGTAATACCGTTCTGCACCAGCATTTTCCTTATTATATCACCGCCAACTAAAAAAGTCAATGAGTGGTGTAAGGATAATTTTTATCTATAAATGAGCATCTCTCGTCATTTTGCACAATAAAATCCAGGTTTCTATCCTTTTATTTTCCACTCAAAATAAGTTATACAGCAAAAATGTGCCACCGATTTGTGCAAGTTGCTGAAAATGCTCATTTATAGTTTTTATATCAAAAATCAAGCAAGTAAGCAATTATCCCTGTAAAACAGGGCATTTCCCCGCATTTCTACTGGATTGACAACCTCAAATACTACTTATTTACTACTGGAGATTGAGCCTTGATACGCCGAAAATCCAAGAAATGCAAAGTTACAGTTTTGACTGGACTTCCTTACCGCTGTATAATGAAGCCAAGAAAGGTCGGTGAAATATATGAGGGAAAAGCTCAATCATCTATATGTGGACAGCCGAGAAAGGACTATCCTGCTGCAAAGCCTTGTGGAGCTGAAAAACCAACTCATACAGCAGGGCGGATATGGGGACTGCGTGGACGAACTGATATTCAAAGTGGCAAACGCCCCTGTAAAGAAAATGAAAATTGAATATGTCTAACGGCAGACCGATATAAAGCCGCTTATTCTTATCCGTTAAGAGTAAGCGGCTTTTCTGCGTTCTCTGGTAGATTTTACATAGCCGCCTTGACAAAGCGGCTAAATCTAAGCGAAAGGAGGACGCATCTATGTCAAATTGCAAAGTGATTGCTCTGACCAACCAGAAAGGCGGTGTCGGCAAGACCACCACGGCGGTCAATCTGGGCATAGGTCTGGCAAAGCAAGGGAAAAAGGTACTGCTCATTGATGCCGATGCACAGGCAAATCTCACAATGGCACTCGGTTACAGCAGACCAGACGATATTCCCATAACGCTCCCCACCATTATGCAGGACATCATAGACGATAAGCCCCTTGATGTTTCGCAAGGCATTATCCGCCACGGTGAGGGCGTTGACCTGCTTCCGTCAAACATCGAGCTGTCAGGCTTCGAGGTAAGGCTAATAAACGCTATGAGCCGTGAGCGTGTCCTAAAGACCTATGTTAATGCGGTCAAAAAGGATTACGACTATGTGCTTATCGACTGTATGCCGAGCTTGGGTATGATAACCATCAATGCTCTGGCGGCGGCTGACAGCGTGGTTATCCCGACACAGCCCCACTATCTTTCTGCGAAAGGCTTAGAGCTGTTGCTTCGCTCCGTGTCAATGGTCAAACGGCAGATAAATCCCAAGCTACGGATTGACGGTATCCTGATGACAATGGTAATGCCCCGCACGAATATCTCAAAGGAAATCACGGCAACCGTGAAAAGTGCCTACGGGCAGAAAATCAAGGTCTTTGATACCGAGATACCGCACTCTATCCGTGCCGTGGAAGCCATCGCAGAGGGCAAGAGTATTTTTGCCTACGACAAAGGCGGCAAGGTAGCCGCAGCCTATGAGCAGTTCGGGAAGGAGGTGGCGGAAATTGGCGAGAAGCAGAGAAACCAAAATCGAGCTGACCGCATACGATGACCTTTTCCAGACAGACGAAAGCCGTGCGGAAGCGAAACTCAGCAAGATACGGGATATTCCCATCAGCGAGATTGACGAGTTCCCAGACCACCCGTTCAAGGTCTTAATGGACGAGGATATGGAGCAGCTTGTCGAGAGCGTGAAGCGAAACGGCGTAATGACCCCTGCCACCGTGCGGCTCAAGGAGGACGGGCGGTATGAGCTTATCAGCGGTCACAGGCGCAAAAAGGCTTGTGAGCTTGCGGGGCTTGAAACGCTGAAATGCGAGGTAAAAGAGCTGACCCGTGACGAAGCCATTATTATAATGGTGGAGAGCAATTTACAGAGGTCGGTCATTCTGCCAAGCGAAAAAGCCTTTGCTTATAAGATGCGGCTTGAAGCAATGAAACGGCAAGCAGGCAGACCCCCGAAAGAAAATGCGTCGCCATTGGCGACTAATTTATCTAAGGGGCGTTCCGATGAAGAATTGGGCGAGCTTGTAGGCGAAAGCAAAGACCAGATACGCCGCTTTATCCGCTTGACCGAGCTTGTACCCGAAATCCTGCAAATGGTGGACGACAGGCAGATTGCTTTCCGCCCTGCGGTTGAAATCTCCTATCTGACCGAGGAACAGCAATACACCCTGCTTGAAGCGATGGAGTACAACGATGCCACCCCGTCATTGGCGCAATGTCATTAACTTAAAACCGCCCTCGAATGGCAAGTAGAATGTCTGGAAGAA
>CAUDDP010000051.1 GCA_958448395.1 uncultured Oscillospiraceae bacterium
GGAAATGTATAATGTTTAACTTAAGAACGTTTTTAAAAAAAGGATTTCTGGATGCCATCGGGAAAATGGCAGATTATCAGATTATTTTGAATGCATCCGGCTGGCTGGAAAAGGGTGTACTGATGGAAGAGGATTTGGCGGAAATCAATGCAGCAATGGAAGCATATGTGCCGTCAGTGGAGGATGAAAATATGGAAGAGGGGCTGATTTAAGTGAAAGAAAGTATTTGTACCGGCTTGGGCATTGTGGGAAGCTTGATTGCAGCTCTATTCGGGGGATGGGATTCTGCATTGATTACACTGCTGATTTTTATGGGCGTAGATTATCTCACCGGCTTGATCGTGGCTGCTGCTGGGAAATCTCCAAAAGGAAAGCTTTCCAGTAAAGTTGGCTGGAAAGGACTTGCAAAGAAGTGCATCATCCTGCTGTTGGTGCTGGTTGCGGCTCGACTGGATGTGATTCTGGGGACTTCTTATGTGCGTGCTGGCGTGTGCATCGCCTTTATGTGCAATGAGGTGATTTCTATTCTGGAGAATGCTGGCTTGATGGGTGTGCCGCTTCCAGCAGCATTGAAAAATGCAGTGGAATTATTGCAGAAGAAAGAAAAATAAAAAAATATCCGGCTGTATGCCGGACGAAAACAGAAAGGAATTGATTATATGAACTTTGGACAGGCAATTGAAGCAATGAAACAGGGCAAAAAAGTGGCACGCATAGGTTGGAATGGGAAAGGTATGTATCTTTACCTTGCAGACGGAGAACTTTTAACAGAAGCTATTGGAGATGGCAGTTTTCCATTCACAGACAGTATCGTGATGAAAACAGCAGACGATAAATATTGTATTGGCTGGCTGGCTTCACAGACTGATATGCTTGCTGAGGATTGGATGATTGTAGAATAAAGCCGCAAAAAAAGGAGAGGTGATTTTATGCCAGTGAAATCTTATCAAAGCAGCGACAAAACACAGCTTTCCCCACATTTCAATGTGCAAGAATTTCGCTGCAAGTGCGGACAATCTCACGACATCCTAATTTCTGATGAATTGATACAGAAATTAGAAGAACTATACACCGCCTTAGATTGCTCCAAGATTATCGTGACCAGCGGCTATCGCTGCCCTAATCATGATAAATCTGTGGGCGGCACGAGTACCGGACAGCACACGAAAGGCACGGCTGCGGACATTTGCTGCTACGGGCAGGATGGAAAGCCAATCAGTAGTAAGCTTGTTTGCTGCAAGGCTCAGGATTTGGGCTTTACAGGAATTGCGAATATTGATAGCAGCTATCAGTATACACACGTGGACGTGCGAAATACGGGCTATCGGTGGCTGGGCGATGAAGTATATGGGAATGGCACGGTGACGGATGACTTTTACAAGTATTATAATGTTTCAAAAAATGCTGATTTTGAGACATCCGGCGGCATTTTGGGCATTGACGTTTCAGAATATCAAGGAAATATCAACTGGTCACACGTCAAGGCAGACGGCGTAAAGTTTGCCATTCTACGTGCTGGCATTAGTCACCGAGTGGACAACCAATTTGCAAACAACTATGCCGGATGCAAGTCCAATGGCGTTCCGGTCGGGGCGTACTGGTACAGCAAGGCAACCACAGTCGCAGAAGCAAAGCAGGAAGCACAGGATTTCCTTGCAGTACTAAAAGGGAAAACGTTTGAATATCCGGTATATGTGGATTTGGAAGAGCAGTCACAATTTGCATTAGGTAAAGAAAAATGTTCGGAACTGGTAGATGCGTTCCTGACTGTGTTAGAACAGGCTGGATATTATGCTGGCTTGTATTGCAGCACGTCCTATTTGAATGGATATGTGTCAGAGAGCGTAAGAAAGCGTTATACAATCTGGTGTGCAGACTATCGAGGGAATTGTGGCTATACCGGTGACTATGGCATCTGGCAGCCTGGAACAGGTACCATTTACGGTATTGATACAGAGGTCGATCTTGACTATGCCTATATCGATTATCCGAAAATCATCAAAAATGCTGGCTTAAATGGCTTTTCTAAGCAAAATTCCAATATCGAGAATGGAAATTCCGACACGCTGAAACAAATTTTGGAGCACATTGCAAGTATTGACAAAAAAATGTCTTGACAAATGGGGAAACGTATGGTATCATATAGGTATTCTATAGGCATTCTGAATGTGTGTAGAAAATATTATTTTTAATTTCCTAACTTACAGAAAGCCGTCCCGCCGGATTCAATTCCAGTGGGGCGGCTTTCTTTTTGCTTATGCTATTTCATCTTCCATGCTGACACCGAGTGCATCAGCAATATCTTTTATTGTGTAATCTGCACACATCCGGGCGAATGCAAAAAAATACCCCCTCTGGATTTAATTCCAGAGGGGGTATTTTTGTTTTCCGTTTTCAATTGCTATGAAAGTTGGCATCTTCGTTTTCTCTCTGGCTTTGTTTTCAATGTGAAAGCCAGTACAAGCGTGCGATCCAAAAAGTACAGTTGTTCGGATTTGACTTGGATTGGTGGAGGCGACGAGAGTCGAACTCGTGTCCGAAAATCGATTCATGCAACCTTCTACGAGCGTAGTTTATCTACTAAAATTCCCAACAAAAGCCGCCGATAAACAGGCTGCTATCATCGGTAGTTCAAATACAATTCTACGGTGTGAACAGACCGCCGAATCGTTCACCACTGCGTCATGCCGCAACACAGGTCGTGGTTCTCCTGTGGGCGACAGTAGCTGACTTAGGCAGCTACCTGCAAGCCTCTGTTGAAGCTTACAGAAATGTTTCTTTTAGCGTTTAATTTTAAACGTGCCCCGTTTTAAAGAGACGATGCCAACTCTGCTCGCTTATCACACTGCACAATCCCCGTCGAAACCTTTACGCCCCCTTTTTTGCTTTTCAAAAAATAATCATTTGCCGTACTGTGACTTCATAATACGCTCAATCTGCCGCTTTGCAGACTGTTCTGCTGCCGATTGTCGCTTGTCATATAGCTTTTTGCCCTTGCAAAGCCCAATCTGCACCTTCACATGCGAACCGCTCCAATGCAAATTTAACGGAATCAACGTCAAACCATCCTGCTTAATTTTTCCAAACAATCGCAGAATTTCTCGTTTGTGCATAAGCAACTGTCGTTCCCGTCTCGGATCGGTACGAGCCAAACCATCTTTTTCATAAGGAGAAATATGCATTCCTTTCAGCAATAGTGTACCATCTTTGATGTCGCACCAGCTATCTTTTAGATTCACATTGCCTTGCCGGATGGACTTTACTTCATTGCCCTGTAATGCAATGCCCGCTTCAAATTCTTCCAATACAAAATAAGAGTGGCGAACGGCACGATTGTCCGCAATTTGCTTAGAACTATTTTTTTTCTGCTGCATACCGTTCCCTCCTTATGGTATCCTATTATGTGTTGCCGTATAGCGTTCCTATCCGCCATAGCCAGTTGCGTATTTTTAGTATACCATAAAAAATTTCCCTTGTCAATCCTTTTTTGAGACTTCAAAAATATTTTTACTTACAAAAAAAGAGTAATTCATCCCCAAAACAACAAATAAATAATAATTTAACTGTAATTTTTATATTTTATGTCATTTATATATTTTATATAGGAAATCCAATTCAATAAGAAAGCACCTGTCCATGCAGCAACCTCGGCATAAGCAGTAGCTTGAAAGCCAACCCAAGGTAGAAGAATCACAATCGTACCAATTCGCAATGCCATCTCTAAAATCCCCGAACACATAGGAAGAAACGGATGCCCCATTCCCTGAATTGCATTTCGATAGAGGAACAATAACTGTAAGATAAAAAATGAAATGCCACAAATCCGCAGAAATGACGCAGCAAGGGCAATGGATCTCTCTCCATTCAACATAATTTTTACGATGTCATTTGGAAAGAATACCATAGCAATCCCTAACAATATATATGAAACAAGAATAATCAGCAGGCTGACATGGATGCCCGATGGAATACGATTATATTTTTTTGCACCGCAATTTTGACTGGTAAAGGAGGAAATGGCAAAACCAACTGTAATAGAAGGCAACATAAAGAGATTGATGTATTTATTGCAAACAGAATACGCTGATGTATATTCTACTCCAATTCCATTCACATAATACTGTACAATCATACAACCTACAGCAGTTATGGAATTCATACAAGCCATAGGAATCCCATTTTTCAAAAGACTGCAATTGCGTGAAAAATCCCTTTTGAAATTATCCAGCGTAAGACGAATCTCTTCTATTTTCCGAATACGACAATAACAAATGAGTGCTGAGAACATCTGAGAAGAAATAGTTGCGGCAGCAACGCCCTCTACACCAGTTTGAAACAAGAAGATACAAACATAGTCCAATAGGATATTGCATACAGAAGAAATCATAATCGCAAAAAAAGGGGTTTTACTGTCTCCTAAGGCACGTAGAATACTGGAGAAAAGATTATATGCCATTGTTGCTGTCAATCCACCGAACAGAATATAACCATAATGCAAACTATCCTGTAGAATGATTTCCGATGTCTGCATGGTAAGCAAGATGTCTTTCAAAAATGTTACGCTGATAGTAGTAAAAAATACAGATAAAATTGAAGATAGTTTTATGGATGCTGCAATGATTCCTCTTAGTGCAGATATATTTCCACTGCCATAAGTTTGTGCGATGATAACAGAAAAACCATTTGTCATGCCCATTAAAAAACCGATTACAAGCAGATTCAGGGAAGATAAATTTCCAACTGCTGCAAGAGCATTGTCCCCAAGCCCTTTTCCGACAATTACAGTATCCGCAAACGTATAAATTTGCTGCAACAAATTGGTAAAGAGCATAGGAAAGAAAAAACTAAGCAAAACCTTAGATACCTTTCCCTCTGTCAGATTGTAAGTTTGTGCCATAATAACGCCTCCCTTGCATTGATTATAATACAAGGGCAGGAAAATAAATATCAAAAATCTTGATTCTGTATTAAAAATCTGATATAATAGAAAACGTCATCCAACCTACCATCCCACTCCTCTGCGAATCTCCTTTCTATATGTTTTTAAAGAATGGTGAAAATATGAAAATAAGAAATGAATTAAATGTTTGCTTATTTATGCAAAAAACAAATGGTATGCAACGATACCCCCATCAAACCGAACTACAAAAATACACTGACATTTGCAATGGGAATCTTCCTGCTGCTAAGCAGAGCTTAGACAGTGTGGAAAGCTGTTTTCTCTGCGACAACAGAAAACTTTCTGATAATGCATCCAGAAATCTGATGTATCATCTGGTCATAACCGCTTTCTCTGTCTCAACTGCATGTATTGAGAATGGCATGGGACAGGATGAAGCGGATACGATTGCAGATATTTATATCCGGAAAGCAGATAAATGCAGAGACAGCAACACAATTTTGACACTTTATAGAGAAATGCTGCTGGATTTCACAGAACGTATGCATGAAATCAAAAAACAATATGTTATTTCGCTCCATGTCAGAAAATGCATTGATTATATTTATGGGCATCTTGGAGAGAAGCTGACTGTTAATTCTCTCGCTGCATATTGTGGAATTCATCCATCCTATTTATCCAGATTGTTCGCAGAGGAAACTGGAAGTCATCTAAAACCTTTCATTAAAATGGCAAAAATAGACACAGCTCAAAATCTGCTGCGATATTCTGACTTGTCCTATCTGGATATCGCTGTTGCACTCGGATTTTCCTCTCAAAGTGCCTTTATTGACACATTCAAACGTATCATTGGCACAACGCCGAAAAAATATCGAGAAGCATTCTATGCCTCCCAGCAGTAAGACAAAAAACGTCAGTTGTCAAAAAGTGCTTTGATGACTGGCGTTTTTGAAATATTAGGGCAACACTGCACAATTGCAAAGCGAAGAAAAATGTGGGATAATAGGAAACGGAAGAGCTTGTAATATTCTGATATGCAGTGAATTTTATAAAAATGTTTGCAGAATCAGTAAAAATTTGATTGATATATTTATTATACCACTCACTCCAGAATCATGGAACATTTCCGACGGAATCAGGCAATTCCCATCAAAGGGTCAGTTCACATAATTAAGCGGGAACCGATTTTTCCAGGAAAATAAAGGACAATTTTTGCTTTTTTCTGTTTTTAACAAAAAAGCTTTCAAAAGCTCTTGCAATTCCTTTTTTTCTGTGCTATACTAGGAAGGTATTCATGAATACCACGCAATTGAAACAATCAATAAAAAGCGGTGCCTTTGACAAAGCATCAAAGGGTAAAAGGAAAACAGGTGAAAGTCCTGTACGATCTCGTCACTGTAATTGGGAAGTGCAAAGCAATGGTGTGTTGTACCGTCACTAGCAATTTGTTGGGAAGGCTGTTTTGTGCGTTGATCCTCAAGTCAGGAAACCTGCCGTTTTTTAGGTACAGGAATCATTGATTCCAGATCACGAGGCATTGATCGTACTTTAATCAACACAGTTTTTGGAACTGTGTGTTTTGTGCTTTCTGCTCTTATCTAACAGAAAGCTTTTTTATGATTTGCTTTCGTGGTTTACGGTTTTGTGTAAGCCTGTCTTTAACAAAAAAGGAGCGTAATACCATGAAAAAATTAACTGCACTCGCAATCATACTGGCAATGACAACTGCCATATTTTCTGGCTGTTCCAGTGAATCTTCTTCCTCCAGTACCGATAGCAAGGTAGAAAATTCTACTTCTGCTGCGGAAAGTACGGCAGAAACAGCTGCGGAAGAGGACGAAGAAAATTATGATACTGGTGACGCCTCTTTGGATAATGTCCGAAATCAGGACGATATTGGCGAAAATGAATTGCTGGTTCTTAGCTTTGGTACAAGTTTTAATGACAGCCGTCGTTTGACCATTGGTGCCATTGAAAACGACTTAGAAACCGCCTTTCCAGATTATGCTGTCCGGAGAGGATTTACTGCAAATATTATCATTGACCATGTACAACGCCGTGACGGCATTTTGATTGATGATGTGGATGCCGCATTAACCAGAGCCGTAGACAATGACGTGAAAAATCTGGTGGTTCAGCCAACGCATCTGATGCATGGTCTGGAATATGATGAGCTGGTGGAAAAGGTTTCTGCATATTCTGATGCGTTTGACAATGTTGTATTCGGCGAACCGCTTCTGAACAGCGATGAGGACTTTGCAAGAGTGGAAAAGGCGATTACAGAATGGACTGCGGAATATGATGATGGGGAAACCGCAATCTGCTTTATGGGACATGGTACAGAAGCGGATTCCAATGCAGTTTACCAGAAAATGCAGGATCTGTTGATTGCAAACGGACATGAAAATTATTTTGTTGGTACTGTCGAAGCAGCCCCCTCTCTGGAGGACGTTCTGTCTCAGGTGCAGAAAGGGGACTACAAACGTGTTATTCTGACACCGTTGATGGTGGTTGCCGGTGACCATGCCAATAATGACATGGCTGGTGATGAGGAAGGTTCCTGGAAAACCACCTTTGAAGCTGCCGGTTATGAGGTAGAATGCCTGCTTCGTGGACTCGGAGAAAATGAAGATATTCGGAAATTGTATATAGAACATACACAGGCAGCCATTGATTCTCTCAATCAGTAATCAATTTTTCCATCAGTCTCAATTAGTAAGAATAAAAAAGGGCGGTTCGGTATCATACCTACCGCCTTTTTGTGAAAGGTGAATTTCTATGAAAAGAAAACAAATTTCCATTTTTCTAGCCCTTGGATTCCTATCTGCTATGCTTTGCAGCTGCGGAAATCCTACCGATTCTTCTGCCACAACAGACAAATCTAGCAGTGCAGCAGATACCATACAAGATGCAAAGGATCAGGTCGCATCTCCTGACGAAATGGCAACGCCGCAGGATGTGGTAGACAGTGAGATGGAAGCCATACCGGGTACCAGTATTCAGGATGGTACCTATTCGATTACGGTGGATTCCAGTTCCTCTATGTTCAGTGTTACTGCCTGCGAGCTGACTGTAGAAAGTGGTAAAATGACAGCTGCCATGACCATGAGCGGTACTGGTTATTTATATGTTTACATGGGAACAGGCGAGGAAGCCGCAGCTGCCGATGAAAGCAGCTATATCCCTTTTACGGAAAATGCAGACGGTACACACACGTTCACTGTCCCGGTGGAAGCACTGGATGCCGGTATAGACTGTGCTGCATTTAGCAAAAAAAAGAAAAAATGGTATGAACGTACCTTGGTATTCCGTGCCGATTCTCTGCCAGCAGATGCCTTTGCAGATGGCGTCATTCCTTCTGTGGAAGATCTGCACCTGCAAGACGGCGTTTACTTGGCAGAGGTAACACTGGAAGGCGGTTCTGGCAAAGCGAGTGTTGCATCCCCGACAAAGATAACGGTAGAAAACGGCACAGCTACAGCGGAAATTATCTGGAGCAGTTCTAACTATGACTATATGAAAGTGGAAGGGGTACAGTATGATCCCGTTCGCATAGAGGAAAACGCCGTTTTTGAAATTCCCGTTCTTGGATTTGATTACAAAATGCCCGTTCTGGCAGATACGACTGCTATGAGTACCCCTCATGAAATCGAATACACTTTGTATTTCGATTCCACCACACTGGAAGCACAATGATGCAGCGGGGCAAAATTTCGTTCCTTCTCCTCTTCTGTACATTGCTGTTTTTTACCGCTTGTTCAAGATCCAACGATACAATGGATTCTGTCATATGGACAGAGATGGAACCCATCGGCAATATGGAATTACAGTATGCAGAACAGTTTGCAGTAACATATTATCCAGAGAACTATGCGATGATTACGATTGGAGAAGGACAGCAGCAATATCTGTTGGTTCCAGAAAATCAAAGTGTTCCGGAAAAATTGAATGCATCCATCACCGTGATTCAGCAGCCTGTAGACAATCTCTATTTGGCAGCTTCTTCTGCGATGGATTTGTTCGATGGATTGGATTCTCTGGACAACGTTCGTATGACCAGCACCAAGGAATCTGACTGGAGTTTGCAGAATGTCCGGCAGGCACTGGCAGACGGCAAAATGAGATACATCGGAAAATACAGTGCACCGGACTATGAAAGTATCCTCGCAGAAGATTGCAGTCTGGCGGTAGAGTCTACTATGATATATCACAGCCCTGACATCAAAGAACAGCTGGAAAACCTCGGAATTCCCGTACTGGTAGAGCAATCCAGCTATGAAACCCATCCCCTCGGACGGCTGGAGTGGATAAAACTATATGGACTGATTTTAGGAAAAGAAGAGCAGGCGGAAACGCTTTTTCAGAAACAATCGGAACAGTTGGATCAAATTCAAACAACAGAAAATACTGGGAAAACTGTTGCTTTCTTTTACATTAGTTCTAATGGATATGTCAATGTGCGAAAACCCGGTGATTATATTTCCAAAATGATTGCACTGGCAGGTGGAAATTATATTTTTTCTGCAAAGGATCTCCATGTGGAGGAGAATGCTCTTTCTACGATGAATATACAAATGGAAACCTTCTATGAAAAGGCAAAAAATGCAGATTATTTAATATATAACAGCACAGTAGACGGGGAATTGGAGACAATGGAACAGCTGCTGCAAAAAAGCCAACTGTTAGCGGATTTCAAGGCAGTTCAGGAGGGAAATGTCTGGTGTACGGGAAAAAATATGTTTCAGCAAACCACTGGCACAGCGAACATGATTAGCGATCTGCACGCCATTTTTACGGGAGAAACGGATACAGAACTTCCACTTACTTTTCTGCATCGTTTGCGTTGACAGGAGAAATCATATGAAAGACAAACGTAATTTTCGATATGGAATCTGCTATCTTCTTTTGTGCGTTCTTCTGCTGATACTTTTTGTTTTAAATTTATGCATTGGAAGCAAAAATATTTCTGCAAAGCAGATTTTAGAAATTTTATTCCAACAAAATACGGAAAGTACGGTATGGCATATTATCTGGGAAATTCGTCTGCCACGTATCTTGGCAGCGGGGATTCTGGGAGGTGCCTTATCTGTTTCTGGATTTCTTTTGCAGAATTTTTTTGCGAATCCCATTGCAGGTCCATATATTTTAGGCATCTCCTCCGGTGCAAAGCTAACGGTAGCACTTGTGATGATTTTCTTTTTGGAAAAAGGACTGATTCTCCATTCTGCCGCACTAATCGGAACAGCATTTGTTGGCTCTATGATTTCCATGGGATTTGTTTTAATCCTTTCCAGCAGAGTGAAGAAAATGTCACTGCTCATTATCTGCGGTGTCATGATTGGATACATTTGTTCTGCCATCACGGATTTTGCTGTCACCTTTGCGGATGATTCCAACATAGTGAATCTGCATAACTGGTCTATGGGCAGTTTTTCGGGGACGAGCTGGAGTGATGTGTATGCCATGACCATCGTTGTTCTGACAGCATTTCTGCTCACTTTTCTGCTGTCTAAACCAATGGGGGCATATCAGCTGGGAGAGGTATATGCACAAAATCTGGGGGTCAATATTCGCTTGTTTCGGGCAGCCTTGATTTTACTATCCAGTATTCTTTCTGCGTGTGTCACAGCATTTGCAGGTCCGATTTCATTTGTAGGAATTGCGGTGCCGCATTTGACCAAAAGTTTATTTCAAACTGCAAAACCCTGTTTCATCCTTCCAGCGTGTTTTTTAGGCGGTGCAGGCTTTTGTTTATTCTGCGACCTCATTACACGAACGGCATTTGCACCGACAGAATTAAGCATCAGCTCTGTCACAGCTGTTTTTGGTGCTCCGATTGTCATCTGGATGATGCTGCATCGGGATAGAAACAGTCGGAAAGGCGTATGCGTATGAAAGAAATTCTTTTGCACACCGATCAACTGGCTGTTGGTTATCGAAAAAAAGCCTTGATTTCAGACATCACCTTTTCTGTCCGAGCAGGGGAAATCCTCACCCTCATTGGACCAAATGGTGCTGGAAAGTCCACTATTTTAAAAAGTATCACACAGCAGATAGAACCAATTGCAGGAACCTTTTTCATCAAGAATACATCTGTTCGCCAGCTTTCGGAACGAGAACTGGCACAGACCATGTCAATTTTAATGACCCAGCGTATTGAACCGGAACG
Source organism: uncultured Oscillospiraceae bacterium (assembly GCA_958448395.1). Lineage (GTDB taxonomy): Bacteria > Bacillota > Clostridia > Oscillospirales > Ruminococcaceae > Ruminococcus_C. The sequence continues at coordinate 11,070 of CAUDDP010000051.1, forward strand.
AATGCAGTGCATTGACGTGGTTGCATCTGGAAGGTACCCTTATACAGGACGTTTTGGTATACTGTCTGATACAGACCATCAGAAGGTGAGGGAAGCAATGCAGCTGGTACATATCACAGATCTGGCAAATCGGGATTTCAATCAAATCAGTGATGGACAGCGTCAGCGAGTTATGCTTGCTAAAGCAATCTGTCAGGAGCCAGACGTGTTAATCTTGGATGAACCTACCTCATTTTTGGATATTCGGCACAAACTAGAACTGTTGAATCTTTTGAAAAGATTGGTGCGAGAAAAGCAGCTTGCTGTAATTGTCTCTTTGCATGAGTTGGATTTGGCACAAAAGGTTTCGGATTTTATCATGTGCGTAAACGGAGATCATATCGACCGCTATGGCACACCAGATGAAATTTTTACAGATAGTTATATTGAAAAACTATATGGCGTTACAAGCGGGAGTTATCATGCACTATACGGCTCTCTGGAGTTAGAACCACCAAAGGGAACGCCGCAGGTTTTTGTAATTGGAGGCGGTGGTACTGCAACTCCAGTTTATCGACAGCTACAGCGGAAAGGGGTTGCCTTTGCGACGGGTGTTTTATCGGAGAATGATCTGGATTATCCCGTTGCAAAAGCTCTGGCAGTGGAAGTCATCTCTGAAAAGGCATTTGAACCGATCAGCAATACTGCATTTCAAAAAGCGGCTGCCATTATGCAGTCTTGTGAAAAAGTAATTTGTTGTGTGAAACGATTTGGGACAATGAATGATAAAAATCGAAATTTAATGGAAATTGCTAAGAATATTGGAAAATTGTACTTCACAGGAATGCAAAATATCGGATGAAATACAGGTCATAACGATTTCACATTTTTTAAAGCATCTGCTAACAAAACTGTATTGATCTGTCTCATAATCAGCAATGCAACTACAGCAGGAGAATTATCATCCATTCAAAAACAGAGGTTTACGCATTCCTGTAAACCTCTGTTTCGCCTTTATTGGGCATTTTTTATTCTTTTTACTGTCAAAAAGGTTGCTGTTTATCATTGCTTCTGTTTTTTCGTCAGAAATTCTTTACTGCAATGTTATAATTTCCATCTGTATCCATTGTTAGCTGTAATGTACGCAAATAACGGTCATAGAAATTCTTTTGTTCTGTTTCACTTGCCTGGATACGGCAGTTACGATAAACAGTTTCCAGTAAAGTATGGGCATTCAGCGATAGTGCATCTTCCAATTGTTCCTTCAACGCTTCCAAAAGGGCGTAGTTTTTCAATTCTGCAATATTGCCTGAACAGAAATCATCAATGGAACAATAGAAAATACCGCTCTTTTCCAACGCTTCCTTGATGTCTTTTCCGCATTTGCTGTATTCAATCATAACTAGAAAATCTGCATCTGGCAGGGAGGAAATGAGTCCCCAGAAGTCGGAGTCACTGGATACCAGAATGAAGGAACGAATGTCATTAGCATAGAATTCTTTGCAGGCTCTCGCTGTCATTTTGATATCAACTAAAGACTTATAATCATTGATCCGCTCTACCTCCACATGTTCTACCTCAATATTGGTAAAGTGGGAAAGGAAGGACCAAGCATGTGTTGTATGTACATCATCAAATAAAATGATTTTTTTCACTTTTTGCAGCTCTTCCTGATTTAAGTTCTTTAAGGTGGCATAGAGCTTATACACATCGGAGTTTTCACAGTCTACAATGATTGCAGTGTGTTCGCCTTGTTCAATAAAATCATAAATTGTGGTTTTTGTATTTTCTCCGGCATCCAGTACTTTTTCATTTTCTGCAAAATAATCACCGTTCATATCATACAGAATACTAACGAATTTTTGATCATTTAAAAGCATATTGCCACAGTCTTTTGGCTGCCAGTAGATATATGCTTGATATGGATAGGATTCCATATTTCCCATGTATTTTGCAAATTCTGCTTTTGCAATGTCTGCTTTTTTATTTTTGGGCATAAGAAATAAACTACGCAAATATTCCCATTTCAGCCAATCTGGAAAAAGCTCTTTACAGGCATCAATATGTTCTTGAATCAAAATATTGAAGTGTTCCATATAGAGGGAAGAGCGAAAATTGACTTGTATCACTGGGATTCCCCATTTTTCTAATTGTATAATATCATTTTTATCAAAAAATTCAATGGTCTTTAAATTTTTTAGTTCAAAGCGAAGCATATCATCCACTTTTTTAAATTTGTGCAGCAAAGTCATTCGTAGCTTACAGAGACTGCGAATAGTGCGAGCAGGTTGATGATCATCCATTTCCTGTAAGAATCCCGGTCGTTCTGATTCAAATTGGTTATAGAGGATGGTCTTTTTCACACCAATGAGATAAGCGACTTTTGAAACAATGTCTTTTGTGTTGCTTCGTTCCATAGTACATCCATTCCTTTCTTTCTGTTTTTTTGATTTTTCTATGTTCTTGCAAGATACCCCAGTGTACTTTTTATTATATCACATTTTTTTGTCGTTGTCGATTGTTTTCAAAAAAATAAAATGCAATATTTACAAAATAAATTGACTTTTTCGGGTTCTTATGGTAATATAAAAGAGATGTGTTGGGACACAGCTTCATGGAATCCATTTCTTTTGCCGTTTTGGATTGGATAAAATTGCTCTGAATTACAGCAAAAAGACGATTCCAAAAAATAAAAAAGGAGAATGTTACACTATGACTACCGCAATTACCCTTGCGATGCTGATTGTATACATTGCCATTATGATGGGCATTGGTGTGTACACAGCAGGCAAAATGAAATCCGTCAATGACTTCGTGCTTGGCGGTCGCAGCGTAGGCTCTTGGCTAACCGCATTTGCCTATGGAACATCTTATTTTTCCGCTGTAGTGTTTATCGGCTATGCCGGACAGTTCGGCTGGAATTATGGCGTTTCTGCCACATGGATTGGGATTGGAAACGCTGTACTGGGCAGTGCACTGGCATGGCTGGTGCTGGGACGGCGTACCCGTTTGATGAGCAATCATTTGCAGGCAAAGACAATGCCGGAATTTTTCGGGATTCGCTTTCAGTCCACTGGTCTAAAAATTGCCGCTGCCTTGATTGTTTTTATCTTCCTGATTCCCTATACCGCTTCGGTTTATAATGGACTGTCCCGTCTGTTTAACATGGCATTTCAGCTGGAGTCAGAAGCTTCTTATCGTATTATTATTATTGCAATGGCAATTATTACAGCGATTTATGTGATTTTGGGCGGTTATGCTGCAACGGCTTTAAATGACTTTATTCAGGGCATTGTCATGTTGATCGGGATTACTGCTGTTGTCATTTGTACCTTGCAAAATCAGGGCGGCTTTTCGGCAGCGGTGCAAAAGATGGGGGATATCGAACAGGGACAATACGCAGCTTTGTTTGGACCGGATCCGCTGAACCTGCTGGGTGTTGTGATTCTGACCTCCTTGGGTACTTGGGGACTGCCGCAAATGGTACATAAATTTTATGCCATCAAGAGTGCAGATGGAATTCGGAAGGGTGCGATTATTTCCACTGTATTTGCACTGGTAGTAGCAGGCGGTTCTTATTTCCTAGGTGGATTTAACCGGTTGTTCTGTACGCTGGATGCTGGAGATAATACGAAGACTGCCATCGCAACGCTTTCTAATGGAAAGCCGGAGTTCGATGCAATGATTCCTGCTGTTCTGCAAACGGCTTTGCCCGACTTGTTGATTGGATTGGTGGTAGTATTGGTATTGTCAGCCTCCATGTCCACACTGTCTTCTTTGGTTTTGACCTCCAGCTCTACCATGACCATTGACTTTATTCGTCCACGGATGAAGCAGAAGAATGAGAAAAAAGAAGTGGTTATTATGCGAGTGCTGATTGCTGCGTTTCTGATTGTTTCTGTGCTGATTGCTTTTAATAAGAATGCATCTATTTCTACATTGATGTCTTATTCTTGGGGTGCTTTGGCAGGGGCATTCTTAGGGCCGTTTGTGTTTGGATTGTACAGCAAGAAAACAACGGTTCCGGCAATTTGGACGAGCTTTATTCTGGGCGTTGGTGGTACGATTGCACATATGATTTTGTTTGGATTTGGTTGGTTCCCATCTTTGACAAAGGCAGCAGCATCTTTGCCGCTGAATTTGGCATCGCCGATCAATATTGGAGCGATTTTGATGATTTTGTCCTTGCTTGTGGTACCAGTTGTCAGTGCATTTACCAAAGTGAAGGACAGTAAAACGGTGGAAGCAGCGTTTACTTGTTATCAGAAGTAAGAGAAGACTGGCAGAATGTGAGGCATATTAACTGTATGCTTTGCATTTGCAGGAAAGCATCTATTTTTGTTGAACCTATTTTAACGTGAGTTCGATGAGAGCGTTTTATCTGCTGAATGGCAACTGCGGTCAAGCTGGCTCAGTTTGGCGGAGGGGTGCAGGGGACAAGCTGTCCCCTGCAAAACGCTGCAATTAGAGTTTTGGCAACGAAATGAAGAACAAGCTGCTACTGTCCGCCCTCTAAAATAACAAAACGATACAGAATGTAGAAATTTAGAGTGATT
>CAUDDP010000052.1 GCA_958448395.1 uncultured Oscillospiraceae bacterium
ATTTTGAAAACGTCCCAGTGGGACATTTTCAACGAAATTTTCCGCAGAGCCTGTTATCCATGTGGGAAAATACAAAAATGGATTTTTGTGTTGTATGCCACAGGCGGATTTTTGCCAAGTTTGTACAGCTTAGAAAGACAACACGAAAATAGGAGAAGGCAGGATGAAATTATAGGAATAATTTGCAAGGAACAGAAGTGAAGTGAAATTTATTTTGTGGAAAACAGAAGTTTAAACTTAAAATGATTGACAAATTTCTTGAAAATTAGTATAATAAGTAATATAAAAGCGAATTTTTTTCAGAGAACTTAAAAATAGAAAAAGAGTGAATAATATGAAGAAAAAAGAAACAAATTTATGTAAGAGAGCGATTTCTTTTTTTGTCACAGGTTTGTTGACAATCGCTTGCTTACCAACGGGATTCTCTGTTTTTTCTGCTGCATGGGATGGAAAGGTGGATACCAGCTGGTATCATGCAGGAGAAACGGAACTTTCTATTTCCAATCCAGAAGAGCTAGCAGGGTTGGCAAAGCTGGTAAATGGTGGGATTAACTTTGAGGGCGTGACCATTACGCTGCAAGCGGACTTGCAGATGAATCAGTTGACCAACTGGGAAAAATGGGAGACAAGTGAGGTCATACCAGCAAACAGCTGGACGCCGATTGGGATTTTTGATGAATCTATTTTTCATGGGACATTTGACGGAAATGATCATACGATTTCTGGCTTGTATGCAGAGTCTGAAGGGAAAAAAGGTCTGTTTACTGCCATTGCTTCTGATGCAACCGTTAAAAATCTGAACCTGGACAAGAGCTATCTGGGTAGTGTGGATGACTATGCAGGTGGCATCTGTGCCTATAACTATCGGGGTACTATTCAGAATTGCCATAATAATGCGATTATTTCCTCTTGGTATTATACTGCTGGTGGCATTTGCGGTGCAAATTATTTTGGTGTGGTTTCTTCATGCAGCAATGAGGCCTTTATTTCTGCTACAGTGGATGCAGGCGGGATTGCAGGCGTTAATTTCTGTGCAACTATTACAGAAAGCTGCAACACCGGAAAAGTTTCTGCGAAGAAATACGGTGGCGGTATCGCTGGCGAGGAGAGCAGCGGGGAGATCCAGAACTGTTATAATACTGGCAGCGTGAAAGGCGGACAGGCAGCCGCTGGTATTGTTGGGAAGTATAATGATGGTTCCTTTGACAACTGCTATAATGTTGGCAGCATTACTGGTACCAATACGGTTGGTGGAATTGTTGGGGCAGCAGCGGCACATTGTGATAACTGTTACTATCTTTCTGGTGTCGTTGAGAATGCATTGGACAGTGACAGTTGCACAGTTATGAAAAAAGCAGATATGCAGAAGGCAGCATTTGCAGAACAGCTTGGGGATGCTTATAGCGGTGCAAATGGCAGCTATCCGCTTTTGGAATGGGAACAGAATATTCCTGTTTTCACTCAAACTACGACATTGCCAACATCGGTTACTACTGCAACCACAACCAGTACAACTGTAACCAAAACAGAAACCACACCCATGGATGGCATACAGGTGGCAACAGTCAATAATATACGGGAAATTCATCAGATTGGTGGTACATTACAGCTATTTTTGCTGGGAACAACAGAAAAACCACTTTGGGTGTCTACCGATGATACCATTGCCACGGTGGATGAGACAGGACTGGTGACAGCTGTTTCTGAGGGCAGTGTCATGATCGGTGCAACCGTGAACAGTAAATTTTATAAGCTGGTCATTACTGTGGATGTTTTGGAAACTGTAACTACTACAGTAACTACGACTACTGCGATAACTACAACTACTACAGCAACTACAACACAGAACGTGACTACAACAACGGCAGTAACAACTTCTGCGACTGTGCCAACAGGAACCACTACCGCTACGAGTACATCGGCTGCATCGACTACGACCACTGTCCCTACGACAACAGTAACGGTAACAATAACGTCGATAGAACCCACTGGAACGCATGCCGCTTATGAGAAGGGGGACGTGGATGGAAATTGTATGGTGAATGTAGAGGATGCTGTGGCAGTGTTGACGTATTATGCAAAGCGTTCTGCCGGTATGAATCCTATTTTTTCCGAATCGCCGATGCAGCATGCAAAGGCAATGATTGCATCTGATATTGATGAAGACAGTGTGATTTCTGTAGAAGATGCCGTTGCCATTTTGACATATTATGCAAGGCAATCTGCGGGATTAAATCCGGATTGGTCGGAAATCGGGAACCCGGCTCCGCAGTTGGGTGCAGTGGAGGAAGCGTTGCCGGAAGAGGACATGGCAGAGGAAACAGAAACCTTGCCGGAGGAGCAGGCGGATTTGTCGCCAACGGAAGCGGTAACAGATCCGATTATATGATATTGACGGATATCATGAAATAATATTAACATGAGTTCGACGAGAGCGTTTTATCTGCCGAATGGCAACTGCGGTCAAGCTGGCTCAGCTTGGCGGAGGGGGATGCAAGGGGGACAAGCTGTCCCCCTTGCAGAGGAAACGAGTTGGATCAGATAACGGATTGAGAAATAAGCCACCGCTGTCCGCCCTCTAAAATAACAAAACGATATAGAATGTAGAAATTTAGAGTGATTTGGCTGCAAATTTAGATACGGAAACAGGGCGGACAGCGGACACAGGCAGAGAGCGAAGCGATTCTGCCGGCACAGTTTGTGATTGGCAGCGGTAGAATGCATTCTCGTCGAACTTACAGTATAACAGATTTTAGAAGATTTTTCTATTTTTCGTCGAACTCACGTAATATTAACGTAAAAACAGCCTCTGAAACAGGGGCTGTTTTTGTTATCCTTTTCCTCCGCATAGAAGGATGAGACATAAACAGTGCCCTTGTCTGCATATGCTTGTATCAAATGCAACAAGATGTGCAGGAGGGAAATGCGATGCAAGGTTTGACCGAACAAGAGGCAAAAAGCCGCTTGCGGCAGGATGGTGAAAATGTACTGGCAGAGGCACAAAAGCCAAAGCCTGTTCGTATCTTTTTAGGGCAGTTTCGAGACGTTATGGTGATGATTTTACTGGCAGCCACAGCAGTTTCCATTCTGTTGGGGGAATTGACGGACGCCATTACCATTATCTTAATTGTTCTGCTCAATGCGATTCTTGGATTTCTACAGGAATATCGAACAGAAAAGACACTGGAAACACTGCGGCAAATGACTGCCCCGACTGCTGCTGTTTGCCGGGATGGAAAATGGCAGACGATTTCCGCAGCAGAATTGGTGCGGGGGGATTTGATTCGTTTGGAAGCTGGTGATCGTGTGCCAGCGGATGCAGCTCTGCTGACAGCAAGCGGGGTTGCTGCGAATGAATCTGTTTTAACCGGAGAATCTGCTGCGGTTTCCAAGACCGCTGGTGCCCCTGAGGACACCAGCAACGACCTGCATAAGAAAAATATTGTCTATGCCGGAACAGCAATCCTGCGAGGAACCGCCACGGCTTGTGTCATTGCCACCGGGATCCGTACACAGATGGGGCAGATTTCTGACTTGCTGCATGGCATTGAAACACCACAGACGCCATTGCAAAAGCGACTTGCCGGATTGGGCAAAGTGGTTGCACTGCTTTGTATTGCAGTCTGTATTCTGGTTTTTGCGGCAGGCGTATTGCGTGGCGAGCCGTTTTTTGATATGCTCATGACAGGGATTACCATTGCCATTGCTGCCATACCGGAGGGCTTGCCAGCAACGGTGACCATTGCATTGGCACTTGCTGTCAGCCGAATGATGAAGCATCAGGCTCTTGTGAATCGTCTGCACAGCGTGGAGACACTTGGCTGTGCAGGGGTATTGTGTGCAGATAAAACGGGAACGATTACGGAAAATCATATGACCGTAACAGATATTATCACAAGTGACGCCCATTTTTCCATTGACAATAGCATTCGGCTGCATGGAACAGCAGTGCGGGCGGAGAGTAGTCCGGCATTAAAGTGCCTGTTGGAATGTTGTGTGCTTTGCACTACCGCAGAACATACTGCTGGGCATGACCCGGTTGGAGACCCAACAGAAACCGCACTGCTGTTGGCAGCAGAAAAGGGCGGTCTCACACGGGAACGCTGTAAGCAACGCTATCCGCTGCATAAGATTGTACCATTTGACAGCGAAACGAAGAAGATGTGTGTCACCGTTGCCCATGACAGTGGGGAACGGCAGTACATCAAGGGGGCTGCTGACCGCATTCTGCCGGATTGTACGCAGCTATTACATGGCACAACGGTGATTCCTCTGACGGAATCGTTCCGCAGGGAGGTGACAGAGGCCGTCAATACGCTGTCGGAACGAGCACTGCGGGTGTTAGCGTTTGCATATCGAGACGAAGAGGGAGAACTGGTGTTCCTTGGTCTAAGCGGTATGTTAGATCCACCGAGGGAGTCTGCAAAACAAGCGATTCATACTTGTGAGCTGGCGAAAATTCAAACCGTCATGATCACTGGCGACCATAAAAAGACTGCCCTTGCGATTGCAGAACAGGCAGGTTTGCTGCACGGCAAAAAAGCGATGACAGGAAAAGAACTGGATGCCCTAAGCGATGCCCAGCTTGCTGCCTGCATTCAGGAGTATGCGGTATTTGCAAGAGTCAATCCAGCACATAAGCTGCGGCTGGTGCGTGCGTATCAGAAGAGTGGAGCGATTGTCGCTATGACAGGGGATGGTGTCAACGATGCACCGGCACTAAAAGAGGCAGATGTTGGCGTTGCAATGGGGAAATCCGGTACAGAGGTTGCAAAACAGGCGGCAGATGTGGTTTTACTGGATGATAACCTTTCCACATTGGTCTATGCGGTGGAACAGGGACGCTGCATTTATGCAAATATCCGGAAATTTGTTCGTTATCTGCTCTCCTGCAATATTGGGGAAGTGATTACCATGTTGTTGGGGATTCTCATGGGAATGCCAGTGATTCTGCTGCCGACGCAGCTGCTGTTGGTAAATCTGGTGACGGATGGTTTGCCGGCGATTGCATTGGGGATGGAGCCGCCAGAATCAGATGTGATGCGGCAGCCGCCACGGAAGCCGGAAGAACCTTTCTTTTCTGGTGGACTGTTGCAGCGGATTGTGTTTCGAGGGTTACTGATTGGTGTTTGTACACTGGGGGCATTTTCAACGGCTCTGCGGCTGGGCGGCACGCTGGAGATGGCACGAACCACAGCACTCTGTACCTTGATTCTATCACAGCTAATTCATGTATTTGAATGCAAGTCGGAGGCAAAGCCATTGTTTTCTATTCCCATTTGGAATAACTGGAAGCTGTTGGCTGCGGTATTGGTTTCGGCTGGTGTTTTGTTGGCAGCGGTGCAGAGTCCAGCATTACAGATGATTTTTACTACCGTGCCACTGTCGCTGCCGCTTTGGCTGACCGTGATGGGATTTTCATTTGCCATCCCGATTTTTTCCGCAGTGTTGTTTCAAATGACTGCCCGTAGACAGGGATAACAATTTGATAAGGAATAGAAAAAGCGGACAGTCCGAATGGTTCGGCTTGTCCGCTTTTGTTGCTGGTATTTTGTATTAACCGATAATTTCCGACCATGTCGGCTGAAGACCGGCAGATTGTCTTGCATAGTAGGTGAGAATGGCAACGGCATCTTCGACACTTATCGTACTGTCACCATCAATATCAGCTGCTGTCAGTTGTGTTTCTGAAAAATCAACAGGCAATCCAGCAGACTTTTGAGCATAGATGGTTAGTGTCAGAACAGCATCTTCTACACTGATAACATTGTCACCTGTCACATCGCCTGTTGATGGAGCATCCAGTGCCACGAAAGCGATATTGTATTTTTCAGCATAAGCTTGTGCTGTAGATCCGGTGTAACCATAAATTACTTCTGCAGAAATAGTAAATTGTTCATCTGGGATTATCATATCTGGATTTAAAATCGTAACAGCATTTCCTGAGGTGCGTAGTGCATTTGTTCCAATTTCTGAAACAGTTTCTGGTAAAATAAGATTTTCCAAGTGCCAGCAAGTATAAAATGCAGAATATCCAATGGTTTTTAAGTCGTTTGGTAATGTAATAGCTTCTAAATTCTGACAATTATTAAATACGGAACTCCCAATATACTGTAAACTATCTGGCAGATAAACGGATGTAAGTTTATGATATATACTCATTGTTTCAGAGAAAACGCCATTTGCAATGCCAATCGTTCCTTCTTTAATCATGACTTCTGTCAAATTGGAATCTGCATCAATGACCCAACGATCTGCATAGCGAACTGGCTCAGTCGAATTGGACAATGCCGTATCCGAAAAAGTATCCGCAGCCACACTGGAAACGCTGTCAGCTATGATGATATTTTGCAAACTGGTGCAGCCGGAAAAGAGTTCGCTTGGAAGTGCAGTTACACCGTTTGGAATTGTGACATTGTCCAATTTCGGGCAATTCATAAATGCCTGTTTCCCAATGGATTCCAAGCCATCTGGCAGCTGTACCGATTGCAAATAGTCACAGTCAGAAAATGCATTTTCTCCAATTTGCTTTGTACCATTGGCGAATGTTACAGTTTGAAGCTGTTTACAAGATTGAAAGGCATGGTTTCCAATGGATTGGATACCGCCTTGTGCGGTGACATGTGCAATGTCTGTGTCGTAGAATGCACTTTCTCCGATAGACACCACCTGTTCTGGGAGGGTAATATCAGAAATTAAGTTACTGTTTGCAAACACCTTGTTACCAATGTATTGTAAGCTGTCAGGTAGCGTAATGCTTGTCAGGTTAGAAGATGCCAATATGCTGTCTGCTAAACCAACGGTACCTTCTGCAATGGCGAGTTCCCGTTCTTCTGTTGGGAGAGAACTTTTTGCCTGCACTGCCCAATTTCCTATATATTGTATAGGATTTTCTGCTTGTGCTTCGACAATTGCGGTATCATTAAAAGCATTGGATCCGATTTCTGTAATGGTATCAGGTAGAGAAACCGCTGTTAATGCAGAACAGTTACGAAATGCCCCGTTTGGAATGACTGTTATACTGTCTGGAATTGTGACACTTTGCAAGTCATAGCAGTATTGAAAACAGCTAATGCCCAGTTCTGTTACTGTATCTGGAATGACAATTTCCTGCAAGGATTTACAGCTTGCAAATGCACCGTCCGCAATTTTTACCACTTTTACGGATACGCCACTGATTTCTGTCGGGAATGAAAATGTGGTAGCCGTTGTGTCTGTAAATTTGTCAATGGAAATGGAAGTCACGCCATTTTCGTCGATACCCAAATCGCTGTATGTGAGGGAAAGTGCTTCTAATGTATGAGAGGCAGAAAGTACACCATTTTCCTCTTCTGCTGCAATTGCAGAACCCCAGCAGTTTGTAACTGTGATACCAGCAGCTAACAGGGCAGCCATTATTTTTTTGTGCTTCATATTATATCATCCTTTCTCCATTTCGAATTTAAAATGCTATAACGAAATGGACAACATTTATTATACTATATCAATTTGCAGTTGTCAATGATATACTGAAACAATTTGTTTCAAATTATTTTTTATATTCGTATTTCTATTATTTAATGAAACGATTTGTTTCAAATGGTTTTCATTCTCATCATTGCCCTTTATAATAAAGACGGTGATGCAGATGAGTACTTTTTCGGAACGATTGCGTGCACTGCGGAAGATGCAGCAGGAGACACAGGAGCATGCGGCAAATGGGATAGGCATTTCACGGGGCATGCTGAGCAACTATGAATTGGGGACACGAGAACCGGATTTTGTAATGCTTTGTCACATTGCAGATTACTATGAAGTGACAACAGATTATTTACTGGGTAGATCGGATGAGATGCGGGGAAGTGTTTCTTCTCCGGAAAATGAGATTTGGAATCAAGTGATCTTGCTGTCAAAGCAGAGTCAGCAAGATCTTCTTGCCTATATTCAGCTGTTAAAGCTGCGGGATGAGAAGGAATTGCAGGAGCGAAGAGCAGCACAGAAAATACAAAAAAGAAATCCATAACAAAAAGCGGACGCTCCAAAACTGGGCTGTCCGCTTTTTTATGTCCATTTAAATTTCATGATTATGCCGTCTGGAGATTTTCAAACGGTTCATGGCACGGTTCAAGGCTGCCTGAGACTGGTAGTACTGAAAGATGCTCTGCCGCTGCCGCAGACGCTCCTTTGCACGAGTTGCCGCCTCAGCTGCACGCTTCGCATCAATTTCCTCCGGCAGTTCAATGGCATCGCCCAAAATCAATGCATAGTCATCACGGATTTCTGCAAATCCTTCACTGATAGAGGCATATCGCCATGTTCCGTCTACCTTGTATCGAATTTCTCCCGGACTGACAATCGTAACCAGCGATTCGTGTCCCGGCAAAATGCCAACCAGACCATCCTGTGCCGGATAAATTAAGTGTTCGCATTCTCCGACAAAAAACGGTCGGTCTGCTGCCAGCAATTCCAGTTTAAATGTTTTTGCCATGCTGCATCCCTCGCTTATGCTGTTGTCTGCATATTCTTTGCATTTTCGATGACTTCATCAATTGTGCCGACCATAAAGAATGCATTTTCCGGGTATTCGTCCATTTCACCATCAATAATCATCTTAAAACCATGGATGGTTTCCTTCAGTGGTACATACTTACCCGGTGTACCAGTAAAGACTTCTGCTACATGGAACGGCTGCGACAGGAATTTCTGAATCTTTCTGGCACGGAAAACGGCTGTTTTGTCCTCTTCGTCCAGTTCTTCCATGCCAAGGATGGCAATGATGTCCTGTAATTCCTTATATCGCTGTAACAGCTCCTGTACCTGTCTTGCAACTTGGTAGTGTTCTTCACCAACGACATCCGGTTCCAGAATACGGGAGGTGGATTCCAGTGGGTCAACAGCAGGATAAATACCCTGCTCTACAATCTTTCTGGAAAGTACTGTAGTCGCATCCAGATGGGCAAATGTGGTTGCCGGTGCTGGGTCGGTCAGGTCATCTGCCGGCACGTAAACTGCCTGTACCGAGGTGATAGAACCATCTTTTGTGGAAGTGATGCGTTCCTGTAGTTCGCCGACTTCGTTTGCCAGTGTCGGCTGGTAACCAACCGCAGAAGGCATTCTGCCCAGCAGAGCAGAGACTTCCGAGCCAGCCTGTACATAACGGAAGATATTATCAATAAATAGCAGTACATCCTGATGCCGTTCATCCCGGAAGTATTCTGCCATCGTTAAGCCAGTCTGTGCGACACGCATACGGGACCCCGGCGGTTCATTCATCTGTCCGAATACCAGTGCTGTTTTACTGATAACGCCGGATTCTTTCATTTCATTCCAAAGGTCGTTGCCCTCTCTGGAACGTTCCCCAACACCGGTGAAGATCGAATAACCGCCGTGCTCTGTGGCAACGTTTCGGATCAATTCCTGAATCAATACGGTTTTTCCGACACCGGCACCGCCGAACAAACCGATTTTACCGCCCTTTGCATATGGTGCCAGAAGGTCAATGACCTTGATGCCGGTTTCCAGAATTTCGACGACCGGACTCTGATTCCGGAAGGAAGGAGCCTCTCTGTGAATTGGCCATTTCTGTTCTGTCTCTACTGCACCAGCATTGTCAATGGGTTCGCCTAAAACGTTGAACATTCTGCCTAAGGTCGCTTCACCGACCGGCACTTGAATACAGCTGCCGGTTGCTGTCACCAACATATCTTTTGCCAGACCATCTGTTGCAGACAGGCTGATACAGCGGACAACGCCGTTGCCCATGTGCTGTGCCACTTCCATGACACATTTTTTATGATCATACTCGACTGTCAAAGCGTCTTTGATCATCGGCAGCTTGCCGGTGAACGCCACGTCAATGACAGGACCGAGGATTTGTACAATTTTTCCGGTTTCCATGCTTCGGACTCCTCTCTATACCATGATTGTTACAGTGCAGAATTTGCACCGCTGACGACTTCCGTAATTTCCTGTGTAATGGCAGCCTGTCTGGCACGGTTGTACTGGAGGGAAAGCGATTGCAGCATATCCTTTGCACTGGTTGTAGCAGAGTCCATAGCTGTCATACGAGCCTGCTGTTCGCTGCAAAACGATTCGACCATTGCACCGTAAATCAAACCCTTCATAAAGTTCGGGGTCAGATGCTCCATAACGGCTTCCACGGTTGGATAGAAAGTCGCTTCGTGGTGACGTGTGACATCGGTATCACTTGTGACAAAGTTGTTGACATTTAACGGCAGCAATCGCTGTACCTTTGGCTCAAAGGTCATAGAGTTGAGCATTTGGGTATAGACAATATAGACGTCATCCACCTTTCGCTGTTCAAACAGTTCCAGCATCTGTACGGCGATTTTCATGGCACGATATAGGGTCGGATTCTGGGTGGTCTGGATAAATTCCGCATCCACGTCCAGTTCGCCGGCTCTTGCCTTGCGTTGAAAATACATTCTGCCGACCTGTCCCATGACAAACAGGCGAGCATATTCGCACTGTTCCATTTCGGCTTCCGCTTTTTTAATGACATTGTGATTATAGGAACCGCACATACCCTTGTCGGCGGTGATGATAATAAATGCTTTTTTTCGTTTGTCCGCTGCAATTTCCGAGCGAGTGTCGAAAAAACGCATATCAATATCTTCCGGTGCACGGGACAGAATGCTTCGCATGGCATACAGCAGCTTGTTGAAATACGGTTCGGTGGCGGCCAGATCCTTTTTTGCCTTCTTCAGTTTGGAAGAGGAAATCAGATACATGGCATTTGTAATCTTCATAATATCATTGATACTTTTAATCCGGTCCCGAATTTCCCGCATATTTGACATATTACTTCACCTGCTTTTTGTAGGTTTCCGCTGTTGCCAGCAAGTTTGCCTTTGCCTCGTCAGATAGCTTGCCAGTGGACTGGATTTCCTGTATCAGCTGAGACTGGTTCTGTTCCAGATGTGTCAGCAGATTATTTGTAAATTCCCGAATGTCCGACAGCGGAATGTCATCCAGCAGTCGTTCTGAAGCAACACATAACAAGCTGACCTGTTTCCAAAGTGGCAGCGGATGATACAATGGCTGCTTGAGCAGTTCCATCAGGACATGACCGTGGTCGAGCATGGCCTGCGTTGCCGGATCCAGATCGGAGCTGAACTGTGTAAAGACTTCCATTTCCCGGAATTGTGCCAGTTCCAGCCGCATTTTTCCGGCAACCTTTTTCATTGCCTTGGTTTGAGCAGCACCGCCGACACGGGATACAGATAAGCCGACATTGACCGCCGGACGCATACCAGCGAAGAACAATTCACTCTCCAGAAAAATCTGTCCATCTGTAATCGAAATCACATTGGTTGGAATATAAGCGGATACGTCGCCCGCCTGTGTTTCGATAATCGGCAGAGCCGTAATCGAACCGCCGCCATGTGCATCGTCCAGTCGGCAGGAACGTTCCAGCAGACGGGAGTGCAGATAGAACACGTCACCCGGGTAAGCTTCTCGCCCCGGCGGACGGTGGAGCAGCAGAGACATGGCACGGTATGCAACAGCGTGTTTGGAAAGATCATCATAGACAATCAATACATCCTTGCCTTGTGCCATAAAGTATTCTGCCATTGCCGTACCGGAATAAGGTGCAATGTACTGCACCGGAGCTGGTGCACTGGCAGATGCCGAAACTACAATGGTATAATCCATTGCATCGTATTTCTTCAAGGTGCTGACAATTTTTGCAACTGTGGACGATTTCTGACCAATGGCAACATAAATACAGATGACATCCTGTCCCTTCTGATTGATAATTGCATCCACAGCGATGGAGGTTTTACCAGTCTGTCTGTCACCAATGATCAACTCTCTTTGCCCACGTCCGATTGGAAACATGGAGTCGATGGAGAGAATACCAGTTTGCAGTGGTACGCTGACAGACTTTCTGTCTGCAACACCGGCTGCCTCCCGTTCAATCGGATAATAATCCTCTGGTTCAATCGGAGCACCGCCGTCAATTGGGGCACCCAGTGCGTCTACCACTCTGCCAACCAAAGCAGAACCAACGCCGACACCGGCACGCTTTTTGGTACGCATTACCTTCGTTCCCTCGACAATTCCGTATTCAGAGCCGAGCAATACCACCCCGACGGTTTTTTCCTCCAGATTCTGTATAATACCACGGACACCGGTTTCAAATTCGACCAGTTCCCCGTACATGGCATGCTGCATCCCATAGACGGTTGCAATGCCATCGCCGACACGTACAACGGTACCGCCTTCCTGTACACCGGTCTTTCGGTCAAAGTCCGCAATTTCGCTTTTTAAAACGGAAATGATTTCGCTTGCATTCATGGATACACATTCCCTCCTGTCACTGTCCTGCTAATTTCTTTTGCAGGGTTTTTAAGGTATGCCGCAAACTGCGGTCATACACGAGGTCACCAATTCGCAGTACAAAGCCGCCGCCCAGAGCAGGATTTTCCTGCAACGTGAGCACTGCCTGCTGCTTTCCGCTGACCTTCATCGCATATTGTCGGATACCAGTTTGCTGTTCTTCTGTCAGCGGTGTGACATATTCTACAATAGCGTGGACACAGCCCTCTGCCTGTCGTTTTTTCTCATAGAATGCCTGAAAAATTTCCGGTACATAGGCTGCTTCTGTATTTTTACAGAGGACGCAGAACAGTTCCTGCAATGCCTTCGGGAATACTTTTCGCACAACCGCTTCTTTTTCTGGAACAGAAATGATGGGATTTGTCAGAGCTTCGCTGAGTGCCGGACAACATTCCCAGATTTCCTGTGCTGCCTTTACCGTTTCTATCGGATATTGCAGTTCCAACATTGCCTGTGCATAACATTCAGCTGGATGGCTCATGACTTCACACCTTCCTCTGCTAAGAATGCATCTACAATATTGCGATTTTCGGCATCATCCATTTTTCCTTCTACCAGCTTTGCAGCAGCTGCCAGAGCCAGATCAGCGATTTCCTTCTGTGCACCAGCAAGTGTATTTTGCCGTTCGATGGCAATTTCCTTCTGTGCTGCCCTCAGGATCTGATCTGCTTCCTGCTGTGCTTGTTGGGTAATCTGGTTGCTTTGTTCCTTTGCAGCGGCTCTTGCGTTGGCAATGATGCCATTTGCTTCCTGCTTTGCACCGGAGAGCGTGTCTTCATACTGCTGCCGCAGCTGTTGTGCCTCCACAGCGGATGCTTTTGCCTGATCCAGATCTGCCTGTACGGTTGCAGCACGCTGATCCATGATGTTCTGAATGCGTCCGAACAGGAACTTTTTCAGAAACAAAAACAGAACCAGAATATTGACAACCGAAAATGCAATCGTCCAAATATCAAATTCTAACATAATTTCTGTTTCGCCCTGCCTGTTGGCAGAACGCCGCTCCTTTCTAAAGGATTGCTGATGGACATTACATAATCACCATCAGCAGGGCAATTACAAACCCATAAATTGCGGTTGCCTCTGCCAGTGCACTGCCGAGCAGTAATGCTTTATTGATGTCTCCGGCAGCCTCTGGCTGTCTTGCGATTGATTCAACGGCCTTTGAGGTTGCAAGTCCAATTCCGAGACCGGCACCAATTCCGGTTAAAACGGCAATTCCAGCTGCAATCATGTCTTTTTCCTCCTAAAATTCATATGTTTGTTTTCATTGCTGTCTGCAACAAGCAGAGAGCGTATGATAAGCTAGATGCAGTAGGAGATGAGACTTCTACTGCATTTTCAGATGTGCACCGTCCAAGAGACGGGGGATTGTCTGTGGTTATAAAGTAATTTACAGGGCGATAGAGATCATTTGAAATCATTCCAACATAGTGGTATCTGAAATCATCTCAAAAGAGCTGCCCAGATATTTTTTGTTGCCTTAGTAGAAAAGCGGATTACATAATCACCATTAACAGGGCAATTACAAACCCGTAAATTGCGGTTGCCTCTGCCAGTGCACTGCCAAGCAGCAACGCTTTGTTGATGTCTCCGGCAGCTTCTGGTTGTCTTGCGATGGCTTCAACTGCTTTTGAGGTTGCAAATCCAATTCCGAGACCGGCTCCAATACCGGTTAAAACGGCAATTCCAGCTGCAATCATGTTGATTTCCTCCTTATTTTTCGTGTTGTTCCATGCCCTCCGCCATAAACAGCGAAGTCAAAAATACGAATACATATGCTTGAATGAGTCCGTCAAACACGTCAAAGTACATACTGAATACCATTGGTACAATCAGTCCGCAGACATGTTCGATCAGCTTCATGACAACGAATGCACCCAATACATTACCGAACAGTCGCATACAAAGCGAAAGCGGACGAATCCCAAGTTCCATAATGTTAATCGGCAGCATAATTGCCATTGGTTTGGTGAAGGATGACAAAAAACCTTTTAAGCCGCCCTGTGCCCGGAATGTGGACACTTCAATCAGGATAATGCTGAGCAGTGCAAATGCAACCGTGACATTGATATCTTTCGTTGGTGGTTTGATGCCGAAACCGAACATACCAACCAAGTTAGAGATACCGAGCAGCAGCAACACTGTTCCCAAATAGGCAAAGTAAGGTCTTCCGGCCTTTCCCATGTTGCCCTCCAGGAAGTTGTTGACCCATGTGACCGCAGATTCCAAGATTGCCTGTCCTTTGCCGGGGACAATTTTTAGATTGCGTGTCAAAAGCAGAACTGCAATCATGATAACCGCCATAATGCCCCACATGACCACAATGGATTCATGTACCGGGATTCCACCGAACAGTGGTATTGTGAAGGCGACTTCGGTTTGCAGCTCTTCTGTCAATGCTTCTCCCATCATCTCACCATCCTCTCCTACAGGCTCTTTTGCAGCAAGTGCAAAAGGCATCTGCCGTATAAAAATCAACGGCAAAATTAAAAGTGTTAATTGTTAGAACATTGTTGCGTTTTGTTCTGCTTATCATTATATACATCCTCCTGTAAAAATGCAAGCATTAAAACACGTCAAAATGACGAATATGGGACAAATTACAGAAAACTGTTCTTTATGCGGCGTTTCTGTTTATTCGAGATTTTGGCGGATTTGCAACCAACACTTTTAATCATTATAGAACTTTCAGAGAAAAAAGTCAATGTTTTCGGACTTTCCTTTTTACACGATTTTTCTTGAAAAATAAATTCTTTTTTCTCTTAAAAGAACATTTTTGAAAGTTCCGGAAGATCATGTCAAAGATTCTAATCGTTTTATAATGCTTTTTAGTGCATGTTCACAAAAGGACAACTGTATGCGGACAACAGACAAAATGATGAAAAACAGAAGCACCGTTACCCAATGGATAACGGTGCTTCTGGATTGATATAGAATAGAAGAGAGGATAGCAAATTGAGATACTACAGAGGGATTCTAATTATGAGAAGAAGTGGACAGACCATCAAAGTCTGTGCGATTCTCTGTAGCTTGTGTTTCTATTTTAGCACATTTTTTTAGAAATGTCAACTATTTTTTTTGATTTTTTCATATGTTCATTTGTGAAAGTTGCAACATGGGAAAAAGAAAACGAAAAAAGATCCATTTTTATTTTACAACGTGAGTTCGATAAGAGAGTTTTATCTGCTGAATGGCAACTGCGGTCAAGCTGGCTCAGCTTGGCGGAGGGGG
>CAUDDP010000053.1 GCA_958448395.1 uncultured Oscillospiraceae bacterium
AGGGGTGAGAAAAGCGACAGCTTTTCGAGGGGAAAGCGGACAAGACTGCTTTCCCTGGTAAATAATTCGACAAAGAAGTATTTTGAAAACGTCCCAGTGGGACATTTTCAACGAAATTTTCCTCAGAGCCTGTTCAAATCCTTAAGTTGATGACATTGGACAGCTTGTCCCCCTTGCATCCCCCTCCGCCAAGCTGAGCCAGCTTGACCGCAATCGCCGTTCGGCGGAGCAATCCACTCTATAATTTGAAAATTGATTTCCGTGAAAACAAGGAAAAACCCATTCTCAGCAGAACCCCCACCACTGGAACAACACCCAGAACAACGCTTCTTGTTTCTTCTAATTGCACGACCAAAGTGAAACAACTTTCTTGTTCATAGGGCATTCCACCTGCTCCTTCCGTGACGTTCAAAAAAACAACACGATAAATTTCAGAAACTGCGATAGAAAACAGTTTCTTGTTATGCTATGATAGGGACGAGACAAAAGAAAAAAGGAGAAATGAATTATGAAACCATTTGCAATTACCATCACCAGACAATTCGGCAGCTTGGGTCGAGAAATTGGAAAACAGCTTGCAGAACGGTTGCATTGCAGCTATTATGACCGCAATGTCATTGAACAGGAGGCAGCAAAGCAAGACGAGAGTCTTGCACCATTGGTCGCACTGAAACAAGTGGAAGGCTATTATAAGATGGCATATCCCCTTGGCATTGGCAGCAGCTTAAAACAGGATAAAATGTTCCAAGCACAGAGTGAAGTTTTACTGTCCCATGCAGAAAAGGAAAACTGTGTCATTGTCGGCAGATGTGCCGATTATGTTCTACGGCATCAGGAACGACTGCTTCGCTGTTATATTTACGCACCCGATGAAAACCGAATTGCAAACAGCATTTCCTCGCTGAATATCACTATGGCAGAATATCAGCCCCTGATTGATGAGGTAGATAAAGCAAGAGCAGCTTATTACCAAAAGTATACTGGTTATCCCGTGGACAACCTGGAACTGCGAGATCTGATGATTAACAGTGCTTGTCTGGGTCTGGAAGGAACAGTAGACTTTCTGGTATCCTTTGCGATAAAGAAATTTGGTTTGCAGGAAACGGAAAATACCCTTTGTGCCAAATCAGAAAATAAGTAAAAATCCTCCTGCCAATCTTTTCTTTCCCGCCGATAGCCTATCACAAAAATTTCATCTTTATCACGCTGTATCCATTGACAATATACTAAAAAAATAGTACAATAAGGTTGCCCTTTTCATAAGAGCAGGAAGGAAAACGAAAAAAGGACGGGGGTCAACAGATGGAAGAACGAAAACCGGATAAAAAGCCTATGATATGGTACTGGGTGATTGCCATTGCCATATTCTTTATTTTGAACATGTTCGTATTTCCAAAAATTATGCAGCACAATGTAGAGGAAGTCGGATATGACACCTTCATCCAAATGATGGAAGATAAGGAAATCGGTTCTGTCGAAGTGGAAAGTACCCAAATTACTTTCACAAATAAAGAGGAAACCCAATATTATAAAACCGGCGTGTTGGACGATCCTGACTTGGTCAACCGCCTATATGAATCCGGTGCAAAATTCCAGAGCGAAATTGTCAGCACCGTTTCCCCAATTACGTACTTTCTAGTGAGTTATCTGATTCCGATTGTAT
The DNA here is from genome assembly GCA_958448395.1 of uncultured Oscillospiraceae bacterium. Lineage (GTDB taxonomy): Bacteria > Bacillota > Clostridia > Oscillospirales > Ruminococcaceae > Ruminococcus_C. Next base: position 1,664 of record CAUDDP010000053.1, read on the forward strand.
TATTTATTCTGATTTTCCGGCTATTTACGAAAAAGATGGGCAGCCGCTCTGGCGGCAATTCCATGATGTTTGGTATGGGTAAGAGCAATGCAAAAATCTATGTCAAGTCTACTACTGGCATTAAATTTGCAGACGTTGCCGGAGAAGAAGAGGCAAAGGAACTGCTAACAGAAATCGTAGACTTTTTGCACAAACCCGAACGCTATCAGGAAATCGGTGCGTCTATGCCAAAAGGAGCTTTGTTAGTGGGACCACCGGGTACCGGTAAAACGCTGTTGGCAAAAGCCGTTGCAGGAGAAGCGGAAGTACCATTTTTCTCTATTTCTGGTTCGGAATTTGTGGAAATGTTTGTTGGTATGGGAGCGGCAAAGGTACGAGATCTATTCAAGCAGGCAGGCGAAAAAGCTCCTTGTATTGTTTTTATTGATGAGATTGATGCCATCGGCAAAAAACGAGAAGGCGGACAATTTGGCGGCAATGATGAACGGGAACAGACGCTGAATCAGCTCTTGACAGAAATGGATGGCTTTGACAGTTCCAAGGGCGTTGTCATTCTGGCAGCTACCAACCGACCAGAGTCCCTTGACCCGGCATTGTTGCGTCCGGGACGATTCGACCGTAGAATTCCTGTAGAACTACCAGACTTACAGGGTAGAGTCGAAATCCTGAAAGTACATGCAAAGAAGATTAAAATTGCACCGAATGTGGATTTTCAGGCAATTGCAAGAACGGCTGCTGGTGCATCTGGTGCAGAACTTGCAAATATTATCAACGAAGCTGCCCTGCGTGCCGTGCGAATGGGCAGAAAATCTGCCACGCAGGAAGATATGATGGAGAGCGTAGAAGTGGTCATTGCCGGCTATCAGAAAAAAAGTCGGGTACTCTCCAACAAGGAAAAACTGATTGTGGCTTATCATGAAGTGGGACATGCCCTTGTGGCAGCATTGCAGTCACAATCTGCACCAGTACAAAAAATCACGATTATTCCCAGAACATCCGGTGCATTGGGCTATACCATGCAAGTAGAAGAAAGCGAACGTTTCCTAATGTCCCGAACGGAGTTAGAGCATAAAATTGCTACGCTGACTGGCGGACGGGTAGCAGAGGATTTGGTCTTCCATGAAATCACGACTGGTGCTTCCAATGACATTGAACAGGCAACCAAACTGGCACATGCAATGATTAGCCAATACGGCATGTGTGATGCATTTGGTATGGTAGCGTTGGAAACAAATGGTTCACAATACCTTGGTGGTAACACCAATTTCCTTTGTTCACCGGATACCCAGCGTCAAATTGACCAGACTGCTGTTCAAATCATTCATACACAATATGAGCGAGCAAAAGCAATGCTACAGGACAATATGGCAAAGTTACATGAAATTGCAAAGTTCCTGTATGAACATGAGACCATCACAGGTGAAGAATTTATGCATATCCTGATGCAGCCGATTTCTCAGCTGTCACAACAAGAAAAGGAGGGAACAGTATGATAAATACAGCAGAACAGATGGCGGTCATTACCAAGCGTGCCCTATTTGCACAAAAAATTGATGTGGTATCCCGTACCAGCAAAATTGCTGCTGACTGCGATAGCGGCTGGCGAATTCAGGCAGAAGGGGAAGACGAAAAATGCTTTGACCGACTGGAATTGTTGGAGCTAATTCCGCTGAATGAGGTCTGCAAATTAGAGCCGGACTTTTCTCGTATTATGGATCAGTTGGAGGAGCAGACTTATTACATGGTAAACGGTCATTTTGAACCGGATACCCTGCCGAAATATTCCGATTAAATAAAAGCCACATAAACAATAGAAAAAAGCAGGTATACTGGAAATGGTATGCCTGCTTTTTTTCGGATAAAAATTTTTTCGGAAAAGGAAACCAAATTCAGCAAATCTGTGTCTATCTAAGTGAAAGCGGAAAAAAGGGGGACAGAGAATGCGAGAGGAAAAACGCATTGCAGCACTGAAACGACATGATATGACTGCACTTGAAGAATGCATCCAACGCTATACAGCTTATGTGAGTACCATTTTACGGAACATTTTGCGAGAAGCCGCAACCATATCAGACATAGAAGAATTGACCGCTGATGTCTTCGTATCTCTTTGGCAACACACCGAACAGCTGCAAACCACACATTTGCAGGGCTATCTCGCAGCCATTGCAAGGTCAAAAGCGTATAACTGGCTGCGGAAGCAAAAACTGCAAACTACCGCTTTAGACAGTGTTGTATTGACATCCGGGGAGAATATGGAGCAGACAGCAGAACAACTGGAATTGGCTGAAATTTTACAGGAAACCCTTGCAGCCCTTCCCTGCAAAGAACAGGACGTCTTGATTCGATATTACTATTATCAGCAAACCGTTCGAGAAATTGCAGAAGAAATGAGAATCAAAGAAAATACGGTGAAGACAAAGCTGTTCCGCAGCCGAAAAAAGCTGCGGCAGTTGTTAACAGAAAGGGGTTATGATTATGAAGAAACGGAACCTACATGAGATTTTTTCCAGCCTGCCGGCAGAGAAACAAAAATTGCCGACTTTACAGAACCAAACAACGATTTCCGCAGACGTTGTACAAAAACGTGTGATGGAAAAGCTGGGAGAATCCACAAACACGAAACCCAAACGCCACACCATTCACTTCCGGAGAATCACAGCAGCTTTCATCGCAGCAGTTATACTGACCTCCGGCACAGTGCTGACCGTGACAGCAGCAAATGGTACCTTGCGACAAATGCTGCAAACGGTCTTTGAGAAGGATGTTCCTTATGCAGATCAGATAGAAAACGGACTGCCGGAAATACAGGTCACCGGAGAAAATGATGCATTTACGGTTTCCCTGATGGGCGTATTCGGAGATGAAAAAGCAGTAACTACAATATTGAAATTACAGGGACAAAACGGATTTACTTGGGAGGAAGAATGCGATCCATTCCGTATGATTACATTGGATATGAAAAATGAGGAATCTACCAGCCCTTCTTATTACGGGAAAAGATGGCTTTGTGTGGATAAAAATGATTCCAAAAATGCTTACTATATTATACAGAACGGATATGTGAATCCAGATGGAGAACTGCCACGCTCGATATCTGTAACATTTAGTGACATTTTGAAAAAAGATGCATCTCGCTACACACGTGCTGCATTGCAGCGTTGGCTCGGTTACAGCGTTGCAGAACAGAATCAATCTGGAAAGCGTTCCTTTACCGCAGAAGAACAAGAGAAGTTACAGGAAGAATTTGTGTTGTTTGATCAGGAAGCATACCGAAAAGCAGATGTTCTCTATATGGGCAGCGTCAAAGTGGAAATCCCTCTGGATTATCCGACTGTGGAATCTATTCCCATTTCGCTGCAAGAGCATGTAAATATGAATCTCTCACCTTGTAGCGTCCATTTGCATTGGGAGCATACAGATATGCCGAATTTTATCAAAGCGTATGAAGCAAAGGATGGTATGCGTGCTGGCATAAATATCAATCATCCTATCACCCTGTCCGATGGAACAGAAGTTTCCTATGATACTTTCATCCGCACAGAAACAGAAATTTATCCAATTGATACTGTGGCATGGAATTTGCAGGACAACTGCACATCCGGTGACATCTGGATGACATTGCAATATCCGATTGATCCGAAAACTATCACAGAAATCTGGTATCAAGGGGAACCGGTCTATCAAAAGTAATCAACAAAATGAAATTCCAGAAAAAGGCAGCAGGCGTAATATCCCCTGCTGCCTTTTTGATTCACTCAATCGCAGTTACTGTAAAACCAGCATCTGTCACTGCTTTTTTCAGAACGTCATCTGCAATCGGTTCGGACAGTGTTACCGTAGCTGTTTGCTTTTTCAGGTTCACTTTAGCAGTGACACCATCCAATGCTTCCAGTGCTTTCGTGACAGAAGCAACACAATGCATACACATCATGCCATCAATCGTGAGCTGTTTTTTGAGTTTTTTGTCAAACATAAACGTTCCCCCTGTGTTTTTTTCACGTATAGTATAGCATATTATATGTGAAAAAAACAAGTGCATTTATGGCAACATTATGAAAAATAATTACGATAATCGCTGTAATAAATTATATATTTTTCATTGACAAATTCAAAAGCATCCCGGCTTACAGCACAACTCTCTAATCTGTTTTCAGTTCATATTTCTTTATAATTTAATATAATTTATATATGAAATATACATTTTTAAGGGTGTATAGAATTTCCAAATTTCCGTACAGGTCAATTAGATATTCTTTCCCAGCTCATAAGCCTTTTCCAGATAATCAGTCTGTTTCAAAGCGGCAACATCACCGCAATCCACACCAATCACAGTCCCAGCAATTTCCCACTCCAGAAAATCTGCCATTCCCTTGAAAGAAGCAACTGCACCATTGGCAGTTTCTATGGTATCATCCGCCATTGTCAGCATCAGTGCCGTTTTCTTATTTTTATGCAATGCTGCATCGTTTGCATAAAAGCGGTCAATCACAGTGCGAATCTGTGCATTCATTGCATAGTAATAAATCGGTGTAACGAATACAACAACATCTGCCGCTAAAAGAATCGGGTTCAGTTCCTCCATATCATCCTTGAATGCACAGCCTGTGTCCGTATTATGACATTTTTCACAAGCAATGCATGGATGCACGTTTTTGAATGCGGCATCGAACCGACAGACTTCATGTCCTGCTTCCGTTGCACCTTTAATAAACTGCTCTGTCAGATGTGCTGTAGTGCCGTTCTTGTGAGCACTTCCTGTAATAACCAATATTTTCATTCTATATTCCTCCAAATCAATTTTTATGATAATGTAACCAGATCACCGAATCTGGTTACCATCCGCGTGTAAAATTTTTATATAGTATATTATGTTGTTACAGCCCCCCGAACAAACTTTCACCTAATAAAATTCGTCCAAAGATGTTCCTCTTTTTCCGGCAATCCAAACTTTTCTTTGCCAAGCTGAATACTCTTCATCAGAAAAGTCATATTGCGGGCAAGCGTTCTCATGGTCTGCAAGCCCTCCGCATCTTGCTGTGCCTCACCGGGCATTCCTCCATGAATGCTGTTCCAGTACTGACCGGATGCAACTGGCATTCCAGCAATTGTAAAATATTTATTCAATTCATCAAACGTGGAGGATAATCCGCCGCGTCTTGCAGCAACGACACTTGCTCCGACTTTCATTGTCTTATCAAAGTGTGTACTGTAAAACAAACGGTCAAGAAATGCAATCAGCGTTGCGTTGGCAGATGCATAGTAAACCGGACTCGCAATTACCAGACCATCACACGCTTCAAATTTTGGTGCAATCTCGTTGACCATATCATCAAATACACATTTTCCTTTTTCAGCACATGAACCACAGGCAATACAGCCTCTGATATTTTTGTTTCCGACCTGAATCATTTCAGTGTCCACGCCATTCTCTGAGAAGATATTCTCCATTTCATGAAGGGCAATGTAAGTATTCCCCTTTGCACGTGGACTTCCATTCATCATCAATACTTTCATTCATCTCATCTCCGCTTTTATGAAATTTCATATATAATATATTCTAGCACAAGCTGTCCGATTTTTCAACCTGTTATTTGATAAATTTGTATGTATATACAAAAACGTTGAACGGAATCAAAATTCCCTTTATTATTTCAATCATAAGTTCTCACTTTCTCAGTAGTGTATCTCTTCTTGAAACTTCACAGAAAATAAAATCACTTTTTCCTCAAAATCTTATCCCAAAGTCTCTTCTTCTTATAAACTGCATGATTTGTAGAAATCATTTGATATCCCGTTTTTGTAATCACAGCTCCCAAGTCAGCATCCGAAATATCTTTTTCTGCAAGGATAGTTGTTTCCCCTTTTGTATGAGAGGAACTGACTCTTTTACTTGAAAATTTTTTCTGATTTCATCATTGGTATGTGCTTCACACATACCGCACATCATACCATAAAATGGTATACCGATTATTGTTTCATGGTATCATTCAAATTGAATTTCAATCAGAAAACGACAACTTCAAAAATAAAATGTTATAAAATGATTACCCTGCTATTGTTTTATTTTACCCTCAAAATGCGAAACAGCCACAGCGATTTTCCCTCACTGTGGTGGATATCGTTTTATGATAAGCCGAAAACGCCTTGTTTCACGGCTTTTTTACAATAAAAATGCACCTAACGATCATATCATTCGTTAGGTGCGATTATGGTGCCGCTGACCGGACTTGAACCGGTACGGATGTTACTCCGAGGGATTTTAAGTCCCTTGTGTCTGCCTATTCCACCACAGCGGCATTAATTTTATTATACAACAAAAATAAAAATCTGTCAAGTGCTTTTTTTAAAAAATTACAGAATTTATCCGCTCTTCACAGAAAAAACGCTGCTATAGAAAATCTATAGCAGCAGTTTTCAAAAATAGTATACACTTAAAATCAAGTGTTTTCCACATGTGGCAATGTTGCAACACTCGGATCTAATGTTACAAATCGAATTAAAATTTCTGCATCTGATTCACCGACTGTTCCATCTGCATTTACATCTGCATTCTGAAATGCCTGATTAGAAATTACAATGGATTTTGCAAGATATTTATTTAAAGTAATGCAATCTCGCAAGTCGACAACACCATCCAGATTGGCATCCCCATATGCAACATTCTCAGTTCCAGTAGTAGTCCCCTCTATTGTAACAGTTGTTGTCACAGTTGTGGTTGTTGTTCCACTGCCAGAAGTTGTAGTCGTACCAGTTGTTGTATTGTCACCTGTCAATTTCAGAACACCATAACCAGATGTGCTGGTATAGCCAAGTCCTGTCAGATCATTCCAGTTGGCAATTCCGGTACGTTTCCCATCCCCTGTGCCATCATCATTGACCTGTACATCAAAACCAATCATCTGACCATTGCTAAATGGTGCAATACTAAATGGAATTGCCATTTCTACCAAATAGCCATTTGCCGTCTTCGTTGTTGCAGATATAAAACGATCTGTGGAAAGTCCATCTGTAATCGTCTTCTCATTGTCATAGTTGACACGTGCCTGTAAGTCATCTGCTTCATAGGATTCTGTTTTATGATTATTTTCATCAAAGAAAACTTCTACTGTATCCTGCTCATACGCATTGGCACTGGACTTACTCAAAACCGGATCGGTCACTTCTGTCAATACATAGACATAGTTCTCATCCCAAAGCATTTTTGCCGTACCAGCTGCACCATTGCTGCCCATTGTATAGGTATCCACTGCAATAGCAGGGGCATCCGCCCAAATATCATCTATCGTACCATCAATCTTCGGCGTACCCTTAGTCGCCTCTGCATACTTCGGCCGTGCTTTCAGGGTGACAATCCCACAAGTTGGCTTCTGTTTGGTCATAATGCCATCTGTCAGCAACTGTGCTGCATATTCTGTATCATTCCATGTGTAAACACGGTGGAACAAATAATCAATGAGAGAACCATCCTCTTGCTTTACCCAAACACTGCCGGAAGCCTCAGCAACAAGATCCAGATAAACCGTGCTGCCCAGCTTACCTGTAAGCGGAACAGAAATGTCGACATACTCTTTTTCATTATTATTTTCTATGGTTGCCAGCAGCTCGCCTTCCTGCTCCTCGGTGCTACCGTATACAGCAATGCGATTGACAAATGCATCCACATGATAAACCCGTACTATCATGCCGTCTTTGTTCCAAGCAGCCTTAAAGGTCATATCACTTTCCCGTACCCCCTTTTCATCCAAACACTGCAAAGTCTGCGGTGTCTGGATTTCCAGTGCACGTTCCAAATCTTTTTCCGTACCATCATACTGATAAGCATTCATGGTCTGAATCTTGTCTACTTCCGAATCGGTGTTTGCCACTGCATAAAATGCATCCTTTGCCTGATAGTCCTTGTCAAACAGCAGCGGATAGCCGCCAATCCAGCTGGTAGAATCCGTAATTCCCCAGATTACTACCGCACTCAGATTGACCCCACTGTCCTTCATTTCTTTATATAATTTAAAACAATCCTGATACCGCTGTGCCAATTCCCGCTGATCGGCAACTGCATTGGACTTCTGAGAAACATCCAGCTCTGTTATCTGAATTTCCAGTCCCAAATCTGCATATGTCTGAATCGCCTTTTTATACTGTTCCATTGTTGGCGTACTCATCGAAATATGGGACTGCATGCCCATACCATCAATCAAATTCTTCTCTACCAATGGTGTCAAAATGTCGCTCACAATATAGTTCATCTTTGCTGTACTGTATTCATTATAATCATTGTAGAACAGTTTACAGCCTGTCGGTGCATATTTTCTGGCATATGTAAACGCCTTCATGATATAAGACTGGTCACCATAAACTTGTACCCATGCAGACTGTCCATTCTTCACATGGTTGGATCCAGCTTCCCGTATCGTTCCGGCATCGGAAGCCGCTTCATTGACAACATCCCATGCATAGAATTCTACATCTGGGTATTCTGCTGCAAGCGTTTCCATCACAATCTTGATATAATTTTCCAAACGCTGATCCATAACTTCTGGTGTCACCCATGCACCATCATCAGCATAGTTCTCTTTAAAGAACCAATCCGGTGTCTGACTGTGCCATACCAGAACATGCCCACGTACCGGAATCTTGTTTTCTGCTGCAAACTTCAGAAGCTTATCTGCTCCCTTCAGAGAAATCTGCGGATGCGTTTGATCGCCATTTTGATTCATATAAGCAATACTTGCTGCCTGATCCAGAATGCTCTCCGGCTTCAGTTCATTGCCAAGTGTCAGACTATTGTAATGCTTATTGATCAAGTCCTTTGCTGCCTGCTGTGCCAATTCGGATTCTGTGCTGGCACAGCCCAGTTTGAAATAATCGCTGTAAACATCTTTCAAAGAAGCAATATCGTTCTGAATGGCAGGATCCGGCAACCGTTTTCCCGTACAGTCATCTACATAAAAATCCATCAAATCCTGTTCTGCTGGTGTGGAAACATAACCTGTCTGAATATAAACAGAACAATTGACAGCACCCTCTGGAATTGTCAGCTCACTGCCAACATATGTCCACTCGCCCTTATTTGCAGTGACAGTTGCAATTGTGTAATAATTTTCTTTGCCATCCATGTCATACTGCAAGTTAATGGAGAATCTCTGCTGATCTGACCATTTTTCCTCATCGTACATAACATAACAGCCCAATGCATAATAACCGCCACTCTCCAGCATATCAGATTTGTTGATTGTCGCACCATTCCATAGCTGTGTTCTGCCACTGATATGTAGGCTGTAGTCTCCGCTGTGGCTCGCCTTGTTTGTCACTTCTGCTGTTGCAGAACCTCTTCCTGTCCAGCCCTGTGCTGTCCCATCATCGAAATCATGGTTGTATTCCGTTTGATACTGCACATCTACCCGTTCACCGTTGACTGTAATATCATCAATATAATAACACTGATCCGTACCAGCCCCCGGCATTTCTACATACAAAATAATATTGGAAACATTCTCTGGAATAGAAAACGAACCGCTCAACTGTGTCCATTCGCCCTTTTTCACGCTGGCATTTTTAATATCCTTGTATTGATCCTTCCCACTGCTGTCTGTATAAAGCAGCTTCAATGCCATATTCTGATAGTCACTGCCATCTGCAAACATAGCATAAGCAGAAAAGCTATAAGTCTGTCCCGGTACAGCAATACCAGAAAGAGAACATCTCGGTGCCCCCCAGCTTGCTGTTCTGCCGGAAACATACAGCGAATTGCCGCCGCTATGTGCATAATCCGACGTAATCTCAATGGTCGAACCAACACCCTTCCATGCACCATAACCATCTTCAAATGTGCTGTTCATCAGTTCTTCTGGTGCAGCAGCAGCCGGTATCGGCAGAGCAGTACTTGTCACGACCATGACAGCAGCTGCCAAACAAGCAAAAATCCTTCCGTTTTTTTTCATTATGTTTCTAATAACCTCCTTCAATTGATACAAAAAACAAGACAGAAAACAATTTCCCTTATTTTTTAGTATAACAAATGCACCTGAAAAAGTCAAGGATATTTCAAAAAAATTGTGTTTTTGTACAATCACTTTTTGTCATTCTCGTTCCCTTTTTAAAAGAAGACCTGCCATCCCTGACAGGTCTGTATACTATTTTATATTGTATCAGTTTGCTTTCATCTGCTTTTTTGCAAGATACTGATTCAACCCGTCAAACAAGGTAAAGGCAACCTTTTGCTGATATTCCTCTGATTCCAGCAATGCCGCCTCCTCTGGGTTGGAGAGAAAACCACATTCTGCCATAATTGTCGGATTTTCACTGAAATAACAAAGGAAAAGTTCCTTCCCGCATTGTTTAATCTCCCGTTGATTCTCCGGCTGAAGCTGTGCAACAAATGCATCCTGCATCGTCTGTGCAAGAACACTGTTTTCCCGATTGGTATTCGCATAGAACATCTGTGCACCGCTATAGGCGGAATCTGTAAACTGATTTTGGTGAATCGAAAGACAGACTGCATTGTCATATTCATTAAACAGTGCTAATCGATTGTCCATGTCAGAACTCTTTTGATTGGCAATCCCTTCAATCCCATCATCATGAATCGAACGATCGGTATCTCGAGTTACCACAACTGTATACCCCTCCATTTGCAGCATAGCACGCAGATGTAACAGAATTTGCAGGTTAATCCCCTTTTCCGATACCCCATTTACAGAGGAACAACCACCATCCATTCCGCCATGACCGGCATCCAACACAATAATCGGCGGTTCATAGGGTGGGCGGACTGCCAGTGTCTGTACAGCTTTTTCTGCTTTTTCTCCACCGAAATAAACGCCTGTTATGCCGCAGACACAAACAAGCAGGATGATAACGGTACGTCGAATGACTTTTTTTGTCAGTTGTTTCATGCCATCTCCTCCATTGTATTTGATATGTCATTTTATGAAACACTTTTGCATATTATACATCTGTAATTCCGTACCACATACAGATTACAGAAAAAGCACGAAACACCTCAGTAAACACGATTTCATAGCACATGAAAATGCAATCATCATCATTCTTTCATTCACAGAAAAGATAGAAAAAGTTTTACTTTTATATGATTTTTCCTATTGACATGGAGTATACTCTAAGTGTTATGATAAGAGTACATAATTTCTATCTGATTACAGACAAGGAGACTGCTATTATGCAAAAGAAAATGACAAGAACGAAAACACTCACCATGAAAACCGTACTCACAGGTTCTGCCATCCTCGCAGCCATTCTGCTGCCGCAACTGTTTCATGCTGCCGGTGTCCTTTCAGGCATCGGATCAGCAGCTGGTGCTGCATTTCTGCCGATGCATATTCCAGTACTGCTGGCTGGCTTTCTTGGTGGTCCGCTGGTTGGTATCGCTGCCGGTGCACTCAGTCCGCTTATCAGCTTCTGGATTTCCGGTATGCCGGCTCTGCCTATGCTGCCATTTATGATGATAGAACTGAGTGTATACGGTCTGACTGCCGGATTGCTGACAAAAACAAAGATGCCATTGTTGATACAGTTGCTTCTAACACAAATTGCAGGGCGAGCTGCCAGAATCATAGCTGGACTAACTGCAATTTATCTGTTTGACAATCCAACACTGACAGTGGCTTCTGCCTGCTGGACATTTATCACTGCCGGTGCATTTGGCATTTTGCTACAGTGGGTAACAGTACCATTACTGACAAAATATTTGAAGGGAATCCAAGAACGCTATGTCTGATTTGGAACGTGCAAAATTACTGCTTGCAAGCGGACAATACACCTGTGTGCTCTGCAAAGGCGATATGACAATTACCAGCACACTGACTGGAATACAGCCAATGGTATCCTATCTACAAAAGAAAACCAATTTACAGGGCTTTTCTGTTGCAGATAAAATTGTTGGCAAGGCAGCTGCTATGCTATTTGTATTGGCAGGTATCAAAGCAGTTTATGCCCCCGTGATGAGTACCAGTGCAATTGCTATACTGGAACAAAATGATATTCCAGCAAGCTATGCAACAAGAACAGAACAGATTATCAATCGCAAAGGCACTGGGATCTGTCCGATGGAACAGTCCGTGCAGGATATTCAGCAACCAGAGGCAGCATTTGCAGCAATTCAAACTACATTGCAGCTGCTTCAGCAAACAAATGCAAACAAAACAGAGGAGAAAATAACATGAAAAAACTTGGATTTGGCATGATGCGACTATCACTTCTGGATGAAAATGACCAGACCAGCTTTGACCTGCCACAAATTTGTGAGATGGTAGATACGTTTTTAAACAGAGGATTTACCTATTTTGACACTGCCTATATGTATCACAACTTTCAAAGCGAACGAATTGTCAAAGAAGCCCTGATAAAACGGCATCCTCGAAAATCATTTTTACTGGCAGACAAGCTGCCTACTATGTTCCTAAAAAAAGAAGAAGACATGGAACGAATTTTTCAGGAACAACTGGAAAAAACGGGGGCTGGTTACTTCGATTATTATTTACTGCACTGCCTAAATGCGGAGAATTATGCCATCACAGAAAAATTCCACGCCTTTGATTTTGCAATGCAAAAGAAACAAGCTGGACTTGTCCGCAAAGTAGGCTTCTCCTATCACGACAACGCAGAATTATTAGACGAAATTCTGACTGCACATCCGGAAACAGAATTTGTTCAACTGCAAATGAACTATTTAGATTGGGAAAGCGAAACGGTACAATCCAGAAAGTGCTATGAAGTTGCCTTAAAACATGGCAAAGAAATTATTGTTATGGAGCCTGTCAAGGGCGGTACGTTAGCAAATATGGTCGGAGAGCCGGCGAGGATCTTAAGTGCGCTGGATGAAAATGCTTCCTATGCATCTTATGCGGTCCGGTATGCGGCATCACTGCCCAATGTAATTTTGGTGTTAAGCGGGATGTCGGATCTAAAACAATTACAGGACAATACGGCTTATATGAAAGATTTTCAGCCGCTCACGGATAAAGAGCAGCAGGCAATCGGAAAGGTGGTGGAAGAACTCGAAAAACTTCCAACGATTCCTTGTACCAACTGCCGTTACTGTGTGGAGGGATGTCCGAAAAAGATCCGTATCCCGGATATTTTTGGAGTCTACAACATGGGCGTACAGTTTGGATTGACGGATGTGACGCGGGGGTCTTACCGCTGTCAGATCGACGGAAGCGGTAAAGCCGGAGACTG
>CAUDDP010000054.1 GCA_958448395.1 uncultured Oscillospiraceae bacterium
GGAGATCAATTAACTGCTATGCTTGCCTTTTCCCATTTTGCAGAGAGTGCCATGCGAACGGCTCATCTTTGTGCCAATGTGTATGCTCCTTACTATAAATGGCTGCTGCACAGCACAGAACAGTTACCATTGGGCAAAGACATTGCCATACGGCTGAAGCAATGGGAAACCCTGCCCATGGAGCAATGGGAGACAGAAATTGTGACACCAATTTGTCAGATTCTTGCAGATCAAATGCGACAGCAAGGCATTACGAAACGGGAGGAAACCTATATGCAAATACATGCAGAAGCGGCAGCTGCTCAGGCAGAAGCTTTGGAACAACAAGAAGCATTGGTGCAGCAAATTGTTGAGCTGGAATTTTCAGAGTTTGATAAAGTAAAAAACGAAGGCGTTCGAGCTGGCTGTCAGGATGACTGGGAAACATTTTCCATTATGCGGAAAAGTCAATATCTTACTTGGCCGCTTGCAATGCTACAACAGTACTGGTCAGAATTGCAGGCAGCCAGCCAGCGTGGTTGGAATCTGCTGACAGAAAAATACGCACGAATGATGGAAAGTACCGCTCCAGAAGAATATACCGCTTTACAAAAAAATTTACCGCCGATTTCGGAACAGAAAAAAGCTCTTTGTGAAGCGATTGTTTCCATTCAGGTCAGCTGGATGGAAGACTTTGCAAAACAGTATCCCAAGCTTGCCGGTCAGGCACGACATATTCACACTAATGAAGATACCGCATGGAATACGTCCTATGAAACGTATTTGCGTGGTGAACTGATGACATATTCCGAAACGCTGTTGCAACAGTATGGGGCATGGATTGTAACACTACACCGCAACGGAAAAAACTTAGCAGAAATGATTATGTCAAACACAGCAACGTTTTACCATTACACCTCTCTTGCAGAAGCAGAGGAACATATAAAACCTGTTTCATCTAATTCTACTTCTGTATGAAAAAGTAGTAATGCATAAAAAAGTCCAGTCAATCTACTGGACTTTTTTCGCACTTTCTTTGAAAACAAAAAGACAGGAGGAACTTGACATCCTATGAAATCGGCAAAAAAACAATATGAAATGGATATGTGCAGTGGCTCTATCTTAAAAAAGATGCTGTTATTTGCCCTACCGCTAATGCTATCCAGCATCTTGCAGCTGCTCTTTAATGCTGCGGATATTGTCGTGGTCGGCAAATTTGCCGGGGATAATGCTCTGGCAGCAGTCGGATCCAATACCGCTTTAATTAATCTGCTGACAAATTTATTTGTCGGCTTTTCCATTGGTGCCAATGTCACCGCTGCAAGATATTACGGAGCAAAGTGCAACAAAGATTTAGAAGAAACGATACATACCGCTATTACCATGAGTTTTGCCAGTGGTCTGCTGCTGATGATAGTGGGCATCATTGGTGCAAAACAGTTTCTCATCTGGATGCAAACACCAAAAGAAGTGCTGCCACTGGCAACTCTGTATCTGCATATTTACTTTATCGGCATGATTCCCAATATGGTATATAACTTCGGCAGTGCCTTGCTGCGTGCCGTCGGCGATACCAGAAGACCACTCTATTATCTAACCTTTGCTGGCTGCATTAACGTTGCATTAAATATATTTACAGTCGTTCTATTACATTGGGATGTTGCTGGTGTTGCAATTGCTACTGTCATTTCACAAACAATTTCAGCATTTTTAGTGCTGCGATGTATGCAGAAAGAACAGGGGGTTATGCACTTGCAATGGAATAAGCTCCGCATTCATCGAGGAAAAATGATACAGATTATGAAAATCGGCATTCCAGCCGGCTTTCAAGGTGTAGTCTTTGCTCTTTCTAATGTAGTCATTCAATCCTCCGTCAATTTATTCGGAAATGTGGTGGTAGCTGGAAATTCTGCGGCTTCTAATATTGAAGGCTTTGTCTATATGGCAATGAATGCTTTCTATCAGGCAACTATTTCTTTTACTAGTCAAAATTTTGGTGCAGGAAAATATAATCGTATCAATCGGATTCTACTAACCGGACAGGGGTGCGTTATTGTAGTTGGATTGGTACTGGGAAATGCAGCAGTGCTGCTTGGGAAACCACTACTCCAGATTTATTCCAGCAGTACCGAAGTCATTGCAGCAGGCATGGTTCGATTACGTATTATTTCTGCCACGTATGCTCTTTGCGGCATTATGGATGTGATGGTTGGTGCCCTGCGTGGATTGAATTATTCAGTTTTGCCGATGGTGGTCTCACTGGTTGGTGCCTGTGGACTGCGATTGATCTGGATTGCAACAGTCTTCCAAATTCCAGAATTTCACACAGTGCAGATAGTTTACCTTTCCTATCCCATCACATGGATCATTACACTTTCCACGCATATTATCTGCTATTGTATGATCAAACGACATTTGCGAAAAAAATTTTCTTACCAAAAAACATCCTTACAACCGTCTGCATGAGAGATCCGATTCTACAAAAACAAATTTCCATCAAGAACCTTTTCTCCAATGCCGGAATACAATAACAGTAAGCCAGATGAAACTGGCAGAACATAGAACGGAGGCAGATACCATGAAAATTGTAGTCGTGAAGACACCAAAATTATTAAAAGGAATTTTCAGACTGGTCTTTCAAGTGAAACGAACAGAAACAGAACCAGACAGCTAACAGAACACATAAACACCTTTAATGCAACAGCTGTACAGTGATTTTTCTGTACAGCTGTTGCATAAATTATTTTTAGAGTACTTCTATCAAAATCAATGTGGTATTGTCCACACCGCCTGCATCCAATGCCAATGTCAGAAGCTGTTGTGCCATATTGGGCTGATTACCAGAAAGCACGCGATAAATCGTCAAATCATCACACATATCAGTCAAGCCATCTGAGCAGAGTAAGAATCGATAACCACTATAAATCCGAAATGGCGGTTGGGCAGCCTTCGGCAAACTAAAACGTTTTAAATCTGCACCAAGAAACTGTGTCAGCTTGTTGCGGTCACTACTCAACTCTGCTTCTTCTTTTGTGTAAATTCCAGTCTTCAATTTATGATTTGCCAATGTATGGTCGCTGGTCAAACGATATAAATCTGTGCCATTATACAGATAAATTCGGCTGTCTCCAATATAAAACGGATATACCATATTTCCTTGAAAACAAAGCATTGCCATCGTTGTTCCGCTGTTACCGCCTTGCAGTTTCTGTGCCATGGTATAAATAGTTTGATTGGCATCTGCAACAAACTGTCGAACGGTTTCTTCCAGCTGTTCCCCCTTGCAATGTTTCATTGCCTTTTCATGCCGTTGCAGCGTTTTAGCCGCCAGACCGGAAGCAACTTCACCATAAGATTCTCCACCCATACCGTCAAAAACAGCAAATATAGGATGTTTCCTGGTATTACATTTTTCCGTCAAATGGCATGCAGAAGATATATCTGGATGATTTTTTCCATTAAAATAAAAGTTGTCCTCATTATTCATACGCACCTTGCCCTGATCAGATAATACTGTCGCATGGAGTTTATACATTGGTAAAACACTTCCTTTCTATCTGGCTTCCCACAACAAAAGAAGCCGTTACCGTTTTTCCGGCAGCGGCTCTTTTTGTCTCCTTACGACGCAGACGGATGATCCGGTGTATTCGTTTCCAATTCAGAAGATAATTCGTCCTTTGCAACAACTTCTACGATTTCATCTGATACGACTTCCGGTTTGGTTTCCGCTGCCGACTCCGGCTTTCCTTCATTTTTCGCACCACAATGCGAGCAAAATTTCTGTCCTTCTGTAATTTCTTTTCCACATACCGGACAAATCAGTAAATCATCCAGTGCTGCAATTTCCTGCTTGCACTTGGCAATCTGTTCATTGGCTTCCACAATCTTCTTTGCCCATTCTGCATATGGCTCTTCTACAGCATCTGCATGAGAGAGAAAATACTGCTTTCCCATTTCAGTATATGCAGTTTCTTTCATTTTCTCCAAATCATGAATACTTTTGTTCAGTTTCACCTTAGAGGCCAGTTTCTTAGAGTTATCTCCAACGCTCTTGGCAAATTTACCGACAGAATCGCCTGCTTTTTCAAGCATTTCCCTCACTTCCATATAACCCTCCTGATTTCTGTTTTCTATTTTTATCCTATGAACCTACCTGTACTATTATGCTCAACCCATCACATAATTATATCTGCCACTTTTCAGTCCTAAGACAGAACGCAAAGACTCTCCGCTTACCGTTTTTTGTCCATCAATATTAACGTGACGAATATAACCGCCGCCGCCAACTTCCAGTGTTATCCATGTTTCCGGATGATCAGATAAAACAATACCATATGCAGATTGCAGCCGACTACGAATTTCTGCCTGTGAAAAATAGACAACAGTACCATAATGCGGATCATAAGATGCATCATACTCGCAAGGAACACTAATCAGATAATCATAATGTACCCCAAATACATCCGATGCATTCGCTGTATATCCGCCGCTTGATGCTCCATACACAGTCAAAGCATAATCACCATCATAATACAACGCCTGTCCCAAAACGGACTGCACAGCATCTATGACATTCTGTGGCGGATGATCCCGACAAATTAAACTACTGGTGTCCCCATGTGGATTCATCACATAAGTAAAAGCTGCTACAGCCTGTGCCTTCATCGCTTCTGGTGCCATAGTAGAACCCATTTCATTGTAAACCAGCATGGAAATAATCTCTAGCACACTGCCCGTTCTGCCGCCCGCTGTGATTGTTGCTGGTACATTGGTTTGTACCAGCGTTGTACCCGGATAATAATGGAATAGTATTGCCTGATAATCATAGCCGCCATAAGTTGCATAAAAATTTGCACCATTTTGGCTCAAACCGCAACCATGGCCATATCCATATGTAGTAAAAGCAAATTGTCCCGGTTCCACATTGGCAGCCAGAGAAATCGCAGCATCTGCTCCACTTGCTCCGACCGTGCCAGAAGCCGCTAACACACCTGTTCCCTGTTGCTGTCCCACAGAAACCGTCTGCATTTTCTCCGCCGCTGCTTCATCCACTTCCTGATACTGCACCAGGGAAAGCGACGTATCATACGCTGAAAGCTGTGCTTTTTTCCATTTCTTTTCTGTTGTTTGTTCTACTGCCATAACCGGCAATGCCGCTACTGCGTAGAGCAGCATAGCACTGGCTGATAATACGCAGCCGATTTTTTTCAAATTAAAAGAAATCATGTAAAAACATCCCTGCTTTCTCAATCTTATACCCCTTTTGCAGAATGCCATCTATTACTCTTTATTCCTCTGACTCTGTAGTGGTTTCTTCTGTATCTTCCTCTGCATCCTCTGCATTCTGCTTTTTAGTTGTTGTTTCAAAACTGTCTGCATCGTCCTCATCAGATGTTGTTTCTGACACACCACCTTCAATCAGCTTCTTCAAAGATGCCTCTGTTTCTCCTTCTCGCAGCTGTCTTGCAACAATCAAGAAACGAGAATTATCCTCATCTGAATAGCAAGTGGAAAGCGTCAAGAGCTGATCCCCATACTTGACATCAATCACATTGTCAATCATATTCAGTGATTCTACTGTATTGATATAATAATCAAAGTGTGTTTCATCATCCAACTCTTCCATATTCCAATATGGGAAACCTGTCCAAGTCATTGGATCGGCGTAGATATCACCGCCATTATCCGCATCTCCACTTGTAATTACCAAGCCAAAAATGACATAGTCATATTCTTTGTAATTAGAACTGAGCTTGATAAATGGTGCTTCCTTATAAAATTCCAGATCCTGACGATACCGCCGCAGGGAGCCAAACATTGTATTATCTGCCATATTGTGACCATACAGCACAATATTTTCAGAGAATTTATCTTCCTGATAACCAAATACATCCCGATAATCCATAAAGACCGTTCCGGCACGGAATTTTTGATGACTGAAATCTTTATCCAGATAATAGGTGTTCTTCGCATCTTCCGGTTCATCTTTTTTTTGCACAATAACATTGTCCACACTTGTCCCCGGCACTTCAATCCAACCGATCGTATCTTTATTCTGTTCGTACAACTTCTTTTGCGATGCAAGCATATCTGGTGCTTTCTCTTCTATTGTATCTTCAGTTGCATCCTCACCTGGTGCATCTGCCTGTGACTGCTCTCCCTCTAAACCAATCGGATTTTGTTCAATCTCACCGGCACAGCCAACTGCCAAAATAGAAGTGGCTGCAAGAAGTGCAACCAAGATATGATTTCGTTTTTTCATAAAAAGAACTCCCTCTTTCGATTACGGCCCATAAGGAACAAATGGTGCGTTCGGGTCATACGTATTTTCATTCCCTAAGTAGTAAACCGATGGCCATTTAATATTTGTATTAGGGGTACTGCCCGTAGTACCTTCGTAAGGATCCTCGCCTTCTCGCACCATTCTTGCACAGATTACAAGCCGTGCCGTTTGGAAGGCACCATTGCAGGTGGAAAGGGTGAGAAGCTGATCACCATACTGCACATCAATACTGGTATTTCGCAACGTACGGCGTTTCACTTCATTGACATAATCGTAAAATGCAGCCTCATCCGCAAAATTGATCCGATTCCAATAATCGAACCGTGTTTCTGTGGTATCCTCTGCATCTGCGATAAAATATGCATAAATCTTAAAGACGTATGTTTCATAATTGGAATTTAAGAAAATCAAAGGATGTGCATCATAATAACTCTCATCACTCTTATAGTCCCGTAAACTACCAAACATGGAACGATCCCGCATGTTATGCCCATAGATAATCAGGTTATCAGAATTGGGAACCGCAAGCGTACCATCTTCTCCCACTACATCAAACTGACAGCGGGAATCCAGAAAAATGGAACCGTTCTGAGAATGATTCCCATATAAATCCCGATACAGGTAATATTCGTCGCCCTCTACATCATTCGGATGCTGCATCAACGGATAATCCACTTCGGTATCTGGAATAGAAATATACCCGGCAACTTCTGGATTAATTTCCAGCAGGCTAGCAGCTCCCTCCATCTTTGTATAATGTTTTACCTCTGTTGCAGTTTCGCTGGTTGCTTCTGCGGTTGGGTTTTCCTCTGCACCATCTGACACAGCCTGTTCTGCCGTATTTTGCGTTGTAGCTTGATGATAGTTGTTTCCAATTTGCTCATATAGATTTTTGCTCTTCCATAGGTCAAGCAAATACTGTCCAATCAATACTAAACAGGCAGCGAACACCAGAATGGAGATCCAAAAAATACATTTTCTCATTGTTTCACCAAACCCGTCTCCTCGTTTTGGAAACAGATCCCGTAGGATTTGCCGCTTGGTACGCTTTTTCTTTTTTCCATTCGATTTTCTCACTGGCAGCGGTGCTTTTGGCTGAAAGCGTTCCGGAAAAGCCTTTTTCTCCCTTGCCAGCTGAATATTTGCTGCAATTCGCTGTTGCAGCATGGCTTCCTCCTCCGCTTCCTCTAACTTTTGCAGAGAAGAACGGATGGCATTCATTTTTTCTTGATGTTTTACTTGTTCTGATTCCAAGGATGTTGTTGCAGCAGAAGATGCAGAGGGGGTTACATGTTCCGCCATAGGGATTCCTCCATCAGTATTTTCCTTGCAATGCCAAATGCACAAACGGCAGTTCCCTGTCGTACAGCCTCCCTTGTGTGTACGCCCAATTGTGCAAACGGCAAATGCACTGCAAATGCAGTACCGCAATATGCAACACCCAAAAAAACTGTCCCCACAGGCATTTCTGCTGTTCCGCCGCCCGGTCCGGCATAACCAGTCACAGAAAGACATAAATCTGCATGTGATAACATCGCAATGCCCTTTGCCATTGCGACTGCCGTTTGCGGACTAACTGCCGTATAGGTTTCCAGTGTTTCATGCGGCACATGCAGAATAGCTTCCTTCATCGCATTGGTATATGTACAGATACCCAGTGCAAACATCTGAGATGCTCCTGGCACAGCAGTAATACACTGTGACAGCAGTCCGCCTGTACAGCTTTCTGCCGTCGCAATGGTTCGCCTGTTTTCACATGATAATTGTACAATATTTTTAACAAGGTTGTCAAGTTGTTTTTGGTTTTCTTGGTATATTTTCTGAACCTCATCAAAATCATATCTCCGTTTTATCACAATTTCACCAACCTCGTGCATTTCTATGCAAACTCAAATTATAAATGTACTTCCTGTCTGCATTCGGAAAATCTTCATCTTCGTATTGGCAACCGATTTCTCTACAGATGCGGTAAAATCATATTGTCCCTGTGCCGCTTCCACCTCTTCCAGAGACGGCCGCACCTTCGGATGCTTCGGTGTAAAAACAGTACAGCAATCCTCATAGGGCAACGTAGAGAGGGTAAAGGTATCAATCTGCCGTGCTGTTTCAATAATTTCCGTTTTATCCATTCCAATCAGCGGACGGAAAATCGGAATACGGCTGACTGCATCCGTACAAACCAGTCCCTGCATCGTCTGGCTGGCAACCTGTCCAATGCTTTCTCCGGTAATCAACGCACTGCAATCATCTTTTTCCGCAATTTGCTGTGCAATTTCCACCATCAGCCGCCGCATAATAATTGTAAAATATGGCTCTGGACAGTTCCGCTTAATTTCCTCTTGAATTTCAGTGAACGGCACGCAAAAGAATGCAATGCTGCCGCAGTAACCAGTCAGCTTCTGACAAAGCTGTTCTACCTTCTCCTGTGCACGATCTGAGGTGTACGGAGGACTGACATAGTGAATAGCAGAAATATGCACACCACGCCTTGCCATACGATAACCAGCAACGGGACTATCGATGCCACCAGACAGCAATAGAAGTGCCTTTCCGCTGCTACCGACCGGCAAACCACCTGCCCCCTTTTCATTTCCGGCATGAACAAAAGCATTCTTTTCTCGAATTTCTACCATTACAGTGACATCTGGATGTTTTACATCCACTTGCAAGTGTGGATATGCTTCTAACAGCTGTCCGCCCAGCTCCCGACAAATGTCGGGCGATTTCAATGGAAATTGTTTATCAGCACGCTTAGCCTCCACTTTAAATGTCTTTGCCCCAAGCAATTCATCTTCCAGATAGGAAATTCCCATACGGGAAATATCCGCCATATCCTTTTCACAGACACATGCCTTACAAAGAGCAGCAATACCAAACACCTTCTTCAAGGTTTCCATAACGGTATCCAAATCGGTTTCCGGCGATTCCGGCACAATATAAATGGTAGACTGTGCACGAGTATAGGCGAAACTGCCGAGCGGTTTCAGTCTCCGCTTTATATTTTTCATCAAAATATCTTCAAATGTGTTACGGTTCAGTCCCTTCAGAGCTAACTCCCCGTATTTTGCAAGAATGATTTCTGTTTGCATAAATCATTTCCTTTCTAAACAAATCAATCCAATCTCAATATAGCAGCATTTCTCTTGCTGCCTGTAAGCCAGAAATCAATGCATCCAGTGCTTCAGTTGGTGTTTCAGAAGAAAGACTAACACGCAAAATACTGTCTGCCTCCTGTTCTGTTGCACCGAACAAAACTGGTACACCGCTGTTCTTTCCTTTGGAACAGGCAGAACCACTGGAAACAAAAACATCTCGTTTTTCCAGAAAATGCAGAAGAATTTCAGAACGGTACGGTCGCATGGAAAAGCTGATAATATAGGGAGAGGCATCCGCTGAAGAATGAATTTTACAGTTTGGAACGGTTTGCAGCTGTTCCAATAGGTAGGCTTTTTTCTCAGCAACGATCGAATAGCGTTCCTGAATATTTCTGCCATATGTCTGCACAGCTGCACCAAATGCAGCAATAAGTGGTACACTTTCTGTTCCTGGACGCAGTCCCCGTTCCTGTGAACCACCATGAAAGGTCGGATGCAGATGCACACCGTTCTTCTGATATAATGCTCCAACACCTTTTACACCATGAATTTTATGGCCACTAACAGAAAGCAGATCCGCCTGCAAAGCATGTACTTGAAATGGAATTTTCAAGAAACCCTGTACGGCATCACAATGGGTGATCAAATCCGGAAATCGCCGTTTTGCTGCTCGAAAGACCGACTGTACTGGCAGGCAGTAACCCGTTTCATTGTTCACCATCATCATACTCAACAGACAGGTATTTTCATCTACTTCTGCCAAAAAATCTGCCGCATGATAGCAACCATTTTTATCTGGTGCAACCGTTACGACTTGATAACCGCAATCCTGCAAATACTGCATCGTATTGCGAACAGAAGCATGTTCTACCGCACTAACAACCAATTTCTTTTTTCGTTTGCCATAAGTTTGCACCGCACCAGTAATCGCAAGATGATTGCTTTCCGTTGCACCAGAAGTAAATGTTATTTCCTGCAGAGTACAGCCAAGCACCGCTGCAATCCAACTGCGTGCCTGTTCCACTTCCCGCTGTGCTTCTACACCCAGTCGATGCAGAGAGGATGGATTTCCGTAGTGTGTTGTCAAGCAACGCTGCAATGCCTCTATTGCTGCTGAACAGGGCTTTGTAGTTGCTGCATGGTCAAGATAATATTCCATATGTTTTAAAAACCACCGTTTCTATCATGGCGGGGCAAGCCCCTTATTTAAGATACCATATCATTATACCACACTTCTATCATGGATGCAAGAGGATTTTCACGGATTTCCATTACATCATTTTTCTTTGTGAAAAGGAAAACCGCATATATTGACAATATACCCGAAATGCCGTATAATAACAAGAGATTGCCGACAATTGTTTGGCAAGAAAATGAGAAGAAGAAAGGATTGCATCAATGAAAAAACAAGAAGACTTACAACAGCCACAATTAATGGCAAATGAGACAGAAGAAATACCGCCGCCACTTACCAGACGGGAACGAATACGGGATATTTTTGGCACACCTGCTGACGCATTATTTCGAATACTCATTTCCTATTTGACTGTTGCAGCAATATTTATTGTTGTGAATCAACTGGATGACCGTCCACCGATCTTCGACTGGATGAACTTCATTCTTACAGTTTCCTTGCCCCAGATACTCTCTTTTACTTTCCTTTGCTTTTCGATTGCAACTGCACTACGGTATCTGTTAAGGTGGGAACGGTTTGATAAAATATTTGCACTCTGTGCGACCAGTTTCTTTTTATTGATGGCACTTTGGCGTGGCAATGGATTTCCGGCAGCAGTCGCTGGTCTGTTACTATTATGGATGGTAACAAACTATACAGCGGATCGCACGATGTTATTACAAACTCGTCGACTCTCCAAACGAATTTGCATCATTTTAGTTGTTAGTCTCACACTACTGATAGTATTATTCACTGGCATTACACAGGTATACCATCATAAAATCTTTGGAACCAGTTGCTTTGACCTCGGCATTTTTGTGCAGATGTATCACTCTATCATCACAAACGGTACAATGCAAGTTACCTGTGAACGAGCAAAAGAGCTATCTCACCTTGCGGTGCACGTTTCCCCGATCTATTATTTGCTTGCACCAATTTACCTACTGTTTCCCCATGCAGAAACACTGTTGTTCGTGCAGCCAGTCATTGTTTTCAGCGGTGTGCTGCCACTATACTGGATCACAAAAGGCCGTGGATTTTCTCCTTGGACGACCTTATGCCTCTGCATCACCTATCTGTTCAGCAGCTCACTGATTGGTCCTTGTTATTTTGATTTTCACGAAAATGCATTCCTGCCGCCGTTATTGATGTGGCTATTCTGGAGCATCGAACGAAAAAAATGGTGGATGCTCTACCTGAGCGGTGCATTGATACTTTTGGTCAAAGAGGATGCTCCATTGTATTTGATTTGCATCGGATTATATCTATTTAGCAGCAAAATAAACCGTATACATGGCAGCATTTTAACTGTAATTTCTGCAATTTATTTTGGCATCGTTACTGCCTGCTTGCGACGATTTGGGGACGGCGTTATGAGCAGCCGATTCTCACAGTTTTATTTAGAGCAGGATGGCTCATTTGCAGAACTGCTTGTCAATGCAATCAAGAATCCAACCTATTTTTTGAATCATCTCATATCAGAAGATGCACTGGCATTCTTTTTTATGGTCATGCTACCACTTTGTTTTCTGCCATTTCTCACAAAAAAACTATCACGATATTTTCTATTTGTACCATTTGCTGTAATGAATCTACTCGTATCCGCTTCCTACGCTGCTGCCGCAAGCATCCACTATCAATATGTATTTGGAACATGGACATGCCTGTTCTATTTGTCCATTCTGAACTGGCAGGATTTGGAAGCCATGAAACGCAAAAAATTAGTTACTGCAATGGCCTGTATCTCCTTCTTTAGTGCTTATACACTCTTTACCAACAATCTTTGGTATCGGGAAGAATATATCAATAAAAAAGAATATTATACAGAAATGGAAGAAGTTATGGCACGTATTCCAGAAGATGCCTCTGTTATGTGTGATGGCTGGCATTTGCCACACCTTGCAAACCGAGATACCATCTATATACTGGATTCTGCTTCTGCTGAGACGCCAAGCAGTACAGATTTTGTAATTGTTCGACAGGATCTAGAAAAGGAAGATCAAAAATGGATTAAAAAAGAACAGGAAAAACTGAAAAAAGAAGGATACACTATATGGGATGCTGTAGAGGGCAGCTTCCAGATTTATATCGGTCCGGAATACGCTACTGCAAATCCAACTTAAATGATTTTGGAGGAAAATAAAAATGACACATAAAACGCATAAAAAGCGTTCTGTCACGCCAGTACAGTTAATTGCACTGGGTTTTCTCATGATGATGATCCTCGGCACAGGTTTGTTGCTACTCCCCATTTCCCAGCGGCAACCAGGCACGCTTTCTGTCATTGATGCAGCATTTACCGCAGTCAGTGCTGTGTCTACCACAGGACTTACCGTAGTAGATACGGCAAGTACTTTCAGCACATTTGGTTACATAGTGTTGTGCATCCTCATTCAAATTGGCGGTCTGGGAATCACCTCCATTGGTGCTGGATTGATTGCGTTCTCGGGAAGAAAGCTGCGGATGCGAGATCAAGTTCTGGTACAGGAAGCATTAAACTATCCCACGATGAAAGATGTACAGGTGCTCATTCGTTCTGTTTTAATTACCACCATTACAGTAGAATCAATTGCGGCATTTGTTGGATACTTTTTATTTCATGAACAATTTGATGCTCCCTCTGCTTTGGGAATTGCTATTTTTCATAGTGTCTCCACATTCAATCATGCTGGTTTTGATATTTTAGGTGGATTGACTTCCTATCAGAATCATATCGGATTACAGTTAATGACAACAATAGAAAATATACTAGGAGGATTCGGATTTTTTGTGATTTTAGATGTTCTACGAAAAAAACGATTCCACAAATTCAGTCTGCATACTAAAATTGTATTGACCACCTCCGCTTTTCTGGATCTCACCAGTACACTATTGCTGAAAGCCATTGAAGGAGACTCACTTTCATGGATCAATGCAATTTTTATGGGCATTACCTCCAGAACATCCGGGCTTTCTGTTGCAACTGTAGGTGATTTTTCCAATGCCAGCTTGCTGCTCATCAGCATGCTCATGTACATCGGTGCTTCTCCTGGTTCAACCGGCGGCGGTGTCAAAGTCACAACTATATTTGTTTTGTTCCGCACGATGCTTGCCTATCCACGTGGAGAACAGCCAGGAGCATTTAAGAAGCGTTTTCCCTCCGGCACAGTACAGCAGGCAATGGTAATCTGTTGCATGGCACTCGGTATCATTCTAATCATTATTTTTCTTCTCTGCATTTTGAACCCCGATTTGCCGTTCTTATCCCTGTTGTTTGAAACGGTTTCTGCATTCAGTACAGTTGGTCTTTCCACTGGTATTACCAGCTCCATTGAACCAGTTGGAAAATGTATCTTAATGACTGCTATGTCCAGTGGCAGGCTTGGCACGATGACAGTTGTTTCTCTCTGGTTTCGGAAGCGT
>CAUDDP010000055.1 GCA_958448395.1 uncultured Oscillospiraceae bacterium
CGGCGACTCGCCGCCTGAGCCAGCTTGACCGCAGTTGCCATTCGGCAGATAAAACACTCTCATCGAACCCATATTTTTTACGACTCCCATTTATTGCAAAGCTGTGTCAGCTGATCTGCCATCTTCGCCAGTTCCTTGTTGGAATACCCCCTTGCATTCTGGATATAAGCCGTCACACGATCCAGTGCAATTTGCAGCCGGTCATATGTTGCAGAAGCTTTTGCAGACTTCGGTTTTTCCAGATAGACGGGTTCTGCTTCATATAAAAATTTTCCGCTGATGAGATCGAATTCTGTGCCGCTGTATGGTGCATAAGCAGGGATGTGCTGCTCCTTCAGCAAAGCGGTAAAGGTATCGGCTGCGGTTGTTTCTCCATGAATCACAAACACCTTTCTCACATCTCGTACATGCTGAATCCAAAGCCGCAAACCGTTCTGATCCGCATGTCCGCTCATGCCTTGCAGTTGTCGAATTTGTGCCGCCACTTTCACGGATTCCCCAAACAAGGTCACATAATTTGCACCATCCAACAACCGACGTCCCAGTGAACCGACAGCCTGATAGCCAACAAATAAAATGGTATTTTCCGGCTTCCACAGATTATGCTTCAAATGATGTTTGATACGACCTGCTTCACACATACCGCTGGCAGAAATAACAATTTTTGAACGAGTGTCTGCATTGATTGCCATAGAAGCTTCACTGGTAACAGCCGTCCGCAAACCGGAAACGCCAATGGGATTTTCCCCACGCTGCACATAAGCAAGGGCTTCTTCATCAAAGCAGCTTTCTTTATTCCGCTGAAACACCTCTGTTGCCTCAATGGCAAGCGGACTATCCACATAAATAGAAACCTCTTGATAATCCCCTAACAAGTTCTGATCCTTAATTTGCTTTAAGAAATAAAGCAATTCCTGTGTTCTGCCAACGGCAAAAGACGGAATAATTACACTGCCGCCACGCTGAAACGTTTCCAGTAAAATTTTCACAAAATCCTGAATATAATCCTTCGGCTTCTCATGCAGCCGATTTCCATAGGTCGATTCCATAATGACATAATCCGCTGTATCAGCGTACTGTGGATCTCGAATCAATGGCTGGTGGAAGTTTCCAATATCTCCGGAAAACAACAGCTTCCGGCTTTCTCCGTTTTCGGTCAGCCAGATTTCAATACTAGACGAACCGAGCAAATGTCCGGCATCTAAAAACCGAATGGTAATGCCATCTGCAATTTCAATTTTTTCCTCATAGGGATGTGAAACAAAGTGTTCCAATGCACCCAATGCTTCCTGCATGGTATAAAGTGGCGTATAGACATCGCCGCCACTGCGTTTTGCCTTGCGGTTTCGCCACTCTGCTTCAAACTCCTGAATATGAGCACTGTCCCGCAGCATAATCTGACAGAGTGAAACAGTTGCCTGTGTCGCATGAATTTCCCCTCGAAAACCGCCTGCATACAACAACGGCAGCAAGCCGGAGTGGTCAATGTGTGCATGCGTCAGAAACACATAATCAATCTCTGCTGGAGCACAGGGCACACGAATGTTTTCATAAACATCCCTTCCCTGCTCCATACCATAGTCAATCAAAATGCGTTTTCCACACGCCTCCAAGTAGGTACAGCTGCCGGTTACCTCATGGGTTGCACCAATAAACAACAGTTTCATACTGTCTCACACCTTTCCGTAATTTGTTTTCTTTTTTAAGATTTATCCGTCGTCTTTTTGGTGTAAAGCAAATATTTTCGTGCAAAGAAGTTCCAAAAGAACGCCACTGCTGTTGAAACGACCTTACTCATAATCTGATACAAACTGGTGACATCCGCCAATGCCCATGCAAAGCCTTTGGTGATACCAATGGTCAACAACAGTCCAACCACACCAATCGCTGCAAAGGAAACAAACTCCAAAAATCGGTTTTTCATTCTGGATTGTTTGAAAATCCAGAATGTGCTGAGAAAATAATTCACCAGCAAACCAGCAACAAAAGAGACACCATTGCAAAGTGCCGCATAGCCCTCACCAGAAAAGGCCAGATAAAACAGCAGAGAGGACAATGCCCAATCCACAATTGTTGCAAAACCGCCAACAAAGCAATAGCGAAAGAACTGAATAAAGGTATTCTCTGTATCACCGGAAAATAGCTTCCGAAACTGATGGGTCTTGAAAATTTGCTTTACTTCTGTAATTTGTTCTGTGTTCAAAATAAAAAATCCCCTTCTTTTTCAAACTGATGCCCAATTATTTTATACAATTAAAATAACAATGAAACCCACCGCCTAAGCGGCGAGTTTCACAGCACATCATCCTATTTTGCTTGGCAATTCTGAAATCAGCAGCATAACATACTGCATCAGAATCTCACCGTCCTCCTCTGTCATCGTACCATCTGCATTGCAGTCTGCACACGCTCTGATATGATCAGAAGGAACCATTGCATTTGCCATTACTTTATTGAAAACAATCATATCCAGCAAATCCACTTTACCATCACTATTGAGATCCCCATAAGAAATATCGTCTTCCTTGGTGGAAACAGTGGTCTGTGAAGGAATGGTAGTCGTTTCTGCTGTTGTAGGCTTTGTCGTAGATGCAGTCGTTTTTGTCATTACAGTGGTAGTGGTGGTGGTTGTAGTTGTCGTTTCTGTAGTAGTCGTTTCTGCCGGTTTGGGCGTACTGCCATCCGGCTCGATTCCACCAACCAGTTCCCCACCGGCATAGACACAAATATAATCGGACTTGACTTCGTTGCCGTCATTGAACA
Source organism: uncultured Oscillospiraceae bacterium (assembly GCA_958448395.1). Lineage (GTDB taxonomy): Bacteria > Bacillota > Clostridia > Oscillospirales > Ruminococcaceae > Ruminococcus_C. The sequence goes on from CAUDDP010000055.1 coordinate 2,764, forward strand.
TTTCAGAATCGGTCAGCACCGGCAGCCCCTGATAACTGAAATCATTGGAGGCATCCCATTGGTCACCATAATACAAACCAACAGAACACTGATATTTCTTATTGGAGTTTGCAATCGTATAACCATCCCATGCCACTTCAAAATAATAAATGTTGGGATTGAATGCAGCATCATATTGGAACGGTCCTGTAATCACACCATCTGCCGGAGCGGCTTCTGTGGCTGCCTGATCATACAGTTCATTGACCGTTGCCAGACTTGGATCTGTCATTTCCTCTGTGCTGAAGTAATACCGTACGGTCACATCCGTTCTTGGTGTAATAGAATCTGTCATCACCTTCATAGAAATTTTTGTCGTACCAGCACCGCCGCTGCACGGATTGTCCACGGCAAATGCCTCTACCCAATAATTATTGCCGCCACTTTCTCCGCCGCCTTCCTCCTGTGGCGGAAAATCTGGTGTGACCTGCATACTGTCATCTCCAAAGTACTCGTACAAACCAGCACACGCACCAACAAATGCAGCATTATAGTCAATCGTCACTTCGTTGTAAATCCAGTCTGCTGTGACATCATTATGATTATCTTCTGCATCTGGTCCACCAACCAGTGCACCATACAGCACATGCCGCTGCTCTCTGGTATCCTCACACTTTGTCAAACCAGAGGCCGCACGATGATGCGGAAACTTAGCAGCATTCTCACTGTATCCCACAATATACGCCCGATTCATCGGATTGTTGCCCATAAGGTACTGCATCTGTTCTTTTGCCCACTCACTATACTGGGATGGCTGTGCATTGTTATTATACTTATCATACACCAATGCAACCAACTGTGCAGCTGTGTTATACCGTGCAGAACCCCAAGTATTTAACCAGAAATATCCTGCTGGTGTAAGAGTCCCCAGATTCCCTGTCATATACTTATTGATGGCTTCTTCTACAGAATCCCAGCAATTCATTTCTTCATAGGGACTCTTATTAGCAGCCACCTTAAAGTCATCAATAAAGTTTGGATACGTGTATTCTCCTTCATGCAGTGGCGTTTCTTCCGAAATTTCTCCCAAAATACACTGCACACCGCTCCACATATCATTCCAGCAGTACACATAACATGGTGCTGCATAGTAGTCATAGTATGGGTAGATTTCCTCCAAATACTGCATATCGCCAGTAATTTTATAGAGCCAAGCTGCTGCCCAGCAGTAATCGTCCTCCCATTTAGAGGAAACATAATAGGATTTTGGTCCATCTGCATTATCGCTCAGCTGTTTTTCATGCGTCTGTGCAAAACGGAACAATGCCTTTGCATAATCCAGCGATTCTGCGGCATAGGTTGGATCTGTATTCTTAAAGTTTAAATAGTTGATTGCCAACGAAGCAGCAGCAGAAGCCGCATAATCCGTCTGTGGTTTCTCTTCTGTCAGGAAAAATGCTGGTCTTGCCATGCTGTCAATCTCTGGTGCATTCCAGTAAGAATGGTCAATATCGCCGTCTCCCACCTGATAGCAATGTGCAATCACATCGCCATCCGCATTCCGGAATGTACACTTCATCAAATAGTCGTTAAAGTACCGCAGAATGGTTTCGATATGATCATCTTGTCCCGTCTTCTGGTAAGCATCCCGAAACTCATAATACCCCCAACCCAATGTAGAGGCAGCATAATTTTCCGGCATACCAAATTTCACATGGTCTCCGGCATCGTGAAACCCACCGGCAACATCTACATAACCGTCCCCATCCGGGTCAAGAATGTCCTGATACTTGTCAATAAAATCCTGCGATAAATTGGTGCCAACACTGTCAGCCATAGGCTGTAATGGCACTTGGGCATCATAAGTATGACAGTCCCCACGCCATTGATAGCGGTTATTTTCACCAACTTCCGTACCACACATATTGCCGTCATAGAAATAAATAGAATACTGCAATGCCTTTGCATAGTTGTACTCTACATCCGCAGCTATGCCGTTCGGAAGGCTGACAGCAGTTTGCAGCATCACTGCCCCCAACAGCCCAGCCAAAGCCCTTTTTCCGATTTTTCTCCAATGAATCATCCTAGTTCATCCTTTCTCTACCATTCAAAAAGTATAAAACCAAATACGTTGCTTTTATTATACAGCAAATTATATCAAAAGTCAACGTGCTTTTTCTATTTTTATGATGATACTAAACAAAACAAAAAAGAAATTTTAGCATAACAGCCGGCAGTTTCCTAACCGCCGGCTGCTGCAATATCCTATTTCCGTTTCTGTCTTCCTTGTGTTCCGTCACAATAAGCCAGCAGATTGTTTTGCGTACTTTTCCAATATCAAAACAGCATCCTCTACTGTAAGGATTCCGCTGCCATCCATGTCTGCACGTTTTAATGCTTCCTGCTCCGCATCAAGATCCTCAGCTGAAATCAGATAAGCAGGCAAACAAGCAGCACGTTTTGCATAATAAGTCAGTACCATCACAGCATCTTCCACAGAAACGTTCCCATCTCCGTCCACATCTCCAGCAAAAGAGATTTCCGAACTATTGGAGGTATCCGTACTGATAACCGTTGTTGTAGAGGTTGTTGTAGTGGTTTTTTTACTGGCCTTTACCGTGGTCAAAGTGGTACTTGTTGTTGTGGTAGTCGTCTTGATCCATGTTGTGGTATCTGTCGTAGCTACAATCGTAGTTGTGGTACTTGTTGGTATCCCTGTTATTGTAGTGGCAGGTGCCCATTCCGATGAAGAGGCGGTAGTTGTGAGCGAACTTGTACTCTCCACCATAGTGGTAGTTGTAGTACTAAGTGTTGTTGTAGAAACAGATCCGCTACCTGATACCGTAGTCATCGTATCCATGGCGGAAGTATTGGTTGTAAAAGGAACGGTTGTCTCACCTTGAACCGTGGTTGTTTGCGTCCATACTTCTGATGAAGTCGTCTCTATTGGTTTTGTTTCAACAGTAGTTGTTGTGCATATTGGATTTGAAGGTAATATTTGAAAATCGAATCCATTTTCTAAGGCATACTGTTCTGCCGCTGTGCCAGCATAACAGGAAATCAAAAAATACGGCACGCATACCATCCTCGTTTCCTCTTCCGGATCTGTGCCATATCCAAAGGCATAAGCCGCAACCTCTATTACGGTTTCTGGAATTTCCACACTACATAGAGAGACACAATCTAAAAAAGCACCTGTTCCAACTTGTGACAAACCATCATTCAGTTTCACAGTTTCCAGCTGGGCACAGCCTTGAAAAGCATAGTCATCTATCGTTATCACACTATCTGGTATGGTATACTCTGTTTGCGGCAATGCTGGTGGACAAAAAACCAGCTCCTCCAGATTGGAACGCAACAAAACACCATCCTGAACCGTATAATTGGCGTTATTTTCATCCACATAGATGCCAGACAAAGCGGTGCATCCCAGAAAAGAAGCAGCATTCAGAGAAAAAACAGATGCCGGAATCGTAATCTGCTGCATAGAATTACAGTTTTGAAATGCTTTTTCTCGTATCGTTTCCAATGTTTCTGGCAACTGTACCTCCTGCAATGCAGTACATTCTGCAAATGCCTCTTCTGCCAGCACAGTAACCCCCTCTGAAATCACTACCCGCTGCAAGGCAGAACAACCATAAAATGCAGAATTTGGTATGGTACCGGAAAGTGCTGATATGGTCACTTCTGACATTGCCTGACAACCTGCAAATGCCATCATCCCCATTTGCTGCAAACCAGAAGGAAGCTGTACATTTTGTAAAGCAATGCAGCCTTGAAATGCACCGTCCCCTATTTTTTGTAATCCTTCCGGAAAATAAATGCTATTGAGTGAAGTGCAATAGGAAAACGCAAGTTTTCCTATTGCGATAACCGACTGCGGTAAAGTGATACTGGTCAAAGAAATACAATCTTCAAAGGCAGAATCGGCAATCAAAAAAACAGTTTCCGGTATATCATTTACTGTACCATACCGTCCATTTGGACAACGAATCAAGATGCTTTCACTTTTATCCAACAAAAGGCCATTTTTTACACAATAGACTGGATTTTCAGCATCTATTGTAAATGTCTGCAAATTGCAGCAACTATGAAATGCGTTACTGCCGATTTCAATCACAGTAACCGGAATGACAACTTCTATCAATCCTTCCTGATCATAGAATGCATCATTCTCTATGCGTGTTACTGGTAGGCCGTCTATTTCAGACGGAATTTCCAACGTACTGTTGATGGAGCCACTGTATCCAACGATGGATACTTCACTTTCCGTTACTACATAACGAAAATCATTCCATACTTGTGCATTGCTTACATCCACACTGACGCCAGGCATTTCCCAATCATATGCCTGTACCGGACTGGGAACCCCAAAAATCCATTGCAGTGTCATAAACAATGAGAGCAACAGCGACAATCCTTTTTTCTTTCCTTTTTTCATAAAACTTCTCCCTTCACAAGAGGCATCCTTTCTTATTTCATTATACAGGAAAAACCGTAAAATGTAAAGCAGAAATTGTAAACCTTCTCAATCAGACTGCAATCATAAAAACCGCACAATGTCTCCTCAACATTGTGCGGTAAAAATGATTTTTTAATTTTAAACCTATTATTCAGTAACCGGAAGCTTGTTAATCAGTAAAATATTAAACTGCATCAAAGCATCCGCATCTGCATCGTCAATATTAGAAAATCCATTTCCGACCTTATCACAATTCGCATTCATTTTCTGCGGTGCTGACAGAGAAACTATATGTGCCAAGTATTTATTCAAAACGATGGAATCTCGCAAATCTACAAGGCCATCCAAATTCACATCTCCATACAAGGTTGTTGGCATATTGGTTGTTTCTGTTGTAGCAGTTGTAGTTGTAGTTGTGGTCTCTTCTGATATGGTGGTGGCAGTTGTTTCTGATATTGTAGTGGTTGTTGATTCTGATGTTGTCGTCATGGATTCTGTCGTAGTAGTGGTCATGGATTCCGATGTGGTAGTCGTTGCTTCTGTTGTAGTAGTTGTCTCGGTTGTAGTCGTGGTAGTTTCCGTTGGAGTCGTGGTAGTAGTAACGATTCCTCCATTTGCAACTGCTACCTCATCCGAATATACGGTTACTTCTGGACCGATCTCTGCAACCACACTGCCTGTCTTATAATAAGCATACAGACTAGCTGCTGCACCAACCAAGCCGACCTGATAGTCCATTGCGACTTCGTTAGAAGTTGCATCTTTCGCAGTATGCTGATAGGTATTAAAATCGGAATTTCCGGGACCACCACACAAAGCTCCATATAATGTATGTCCACCGCTGGAAGCATAATCGCCATTCCAATTATTATATGCACTCCATTGATCACTTGTACCACTCTTGACATTAGAAGCCGCACGGTGATGCGGAGAAGTTGCAGAACGGTCATTATACCCAACAACCAAGCAAACATTCGCATTATTGTCACCCAGAATCATATTCATCTGCTTCTGACACCATGCAGCATAATCCTTGCCGGATGCTTCCTTATATTTTGTTGTAACCATTGCACAAATCTGCATCAATGTGTTATGTCTTGCACTACCCCATGAGTTCAAGACATAGAATTGATTCTGATTGGCATTGACCTTCTGGTCAATGTAATTCGTGACATAGCTCCAGTTCCCTGTGATTTCCGCATTGATAATGGCAGCTCCAAGCTTCACATTTCCATAAAAATAGTCATCCGTCCAGTTGGAACTGCAACTGGTGTATTTTGCATTTTCTTGAAGATAGCTGTCTTCCTGCGTTGCCAGATACATCCAGCCGGCTGCCCAAGAAATATCATCCTGACAATTTTCAAACTGTTCTTGATAGGTACTCTGATTATATTCTACTTTTCGATACTTCGTAGCAAAATTGTACAAAGCTGTTGCATACTTTAAGTCTTCTTTATTGCCAAAATTAAGATAGTTTTGTGCCAGTGCAGCAGCATACTGTGCAGCAACGTTACTTGCACTATTTGAAGTGGAGTACGTCTGGTCACTTCCATAGCTGTCCATCATTTCTGGTGGCAGCCATTGCCCATGGTCTTTTCCATCGTCCCCCATTTCATAAACAAGAGCGGTTACCTCTCCGCTGTCTGACAAGGTGGTAGAATCTTTGAAAAGCTTACAAAAACGATCCATCAATACCTTGTAATGTTGTGTCGTTCCGGTTGTGTCAAACTGTTCCTTATATTCGTAATACATCCAACCCATTGTAGAAGCAGTAAAACCAGTCGTCAAACCACATTGAATGCCGTCCCCTGCATCGTGGAATCCACCTGACACAATATTTCCTGTATGGCAATTATCTCTCCAACTAAAAGCACTGCCTTCCCCGACATCACTGCCACACATATTGGCATCATAAAAATACAAGGAGTACTGGAGCAGCTTTGCATAGTTATCCAGTCCCAAATCAGAATCTGCACTCGTCGCCATTGTTGGAACGGAAATCGTCATGGCACTGGCAGCCATGACAACCGCAGCAATTCCCGCAATCAGACGCCGTGTTTTCTTTTTCAGCTTCATAATAAACAAATCCTTTCTACAAATCTCACAAATTATTTATACAGATGTTTTTTTCATTGTATCACAATCACTATAAAATGTCAACCCAATTTTTTATAAATTTTGTTTCTATTTCATGTATTGTCCGAATGAGTTCCCATTTTTTTGCAATTGAGAATGCGATGCATTGACAAAGAAAAACGAGCATGTTATAATAAAATCACAGTCCGCAAGCTGACTGAAATTGATTGAAAAAGGTGACGATGCAACATGTATCTTCCAAATTCCACAAAAGCAGCAGAATTTCTCTGCCATGAAGAAGTCATGCAAACGCTCTCTTATGCACAGGAAAATAAAACGAATCTGCCGCTGATACAGAAGATTTTAGAAAAAGCAAAATTACAAAAAGGACTCACCCATCGGGAGGCTTCCGTTTTGCTTGCTTGTCCGAATGCAGCCATCTGGAACGAACTCTATGCGTTGGCAGAAAAAATAAAACTAGACTACTACGGAAAGCGGATTGTTTTATTTGCACCACTCTATCTTTCCAATTACTGTGTGAACAGCTGTGTTTATTGCCCATATCATATCAAAAATAAACATATTTGCCGAAAAAAGCTCACACAGGAGGAAATCCGAAAAGAGGTAATTGCTCTACAGGATATGGGACACAAGCGTTTGGCTTTGGAGGCAGGTGAAGACCCACTGCACAATCCCATTGAATATATTTTAGAATCCATTCATACAATTTACGGCATTCAGCATAAAAACGGTGCCATTCGGCGTGTGAACGTCAACATTGCTGCAACCACAGTAGAGAACTACCGGAAATTGCATGAGGCTGGAATCGGCACGTATATTCTCTTTCAAGAAACCTATCACAAAGAACAGTACGAAACATTACATCCAGCAGGTCCGAAGCATGACTATGCCTATCATACAGAAGCAATGGACCGTGCCATGCAGGGCGGGATTGATGATGTCGGACTTGGTGTTCTGTTTGGCTTACAGACATACCCTTATGAACTTGCCGGGCTGCTCATGCACGCAGAACATCTGGAGGCAACTTATGGAGTTGGACCGCATACCATCAGTGTTCCAAGAATTAAACATGCAGATGACATTGACCCCACTGCATTTGATAATAGTATTGATGATGAAACATTTTTCAAAATCTGTACGATTCTACGGATTGCTGTTCCCTATACGGGCATGATTATTTCCACCAGAGAGGGAAAAGCCGTTCGAGAACGTGCATTGCAACTGGGCATTTCCCAAATCAGCGGAGCATCCTGTACCAGTGTGGGCGGCTATGATACGCCAGAAACAGAGGAAGAAAATTCTGCTCAATTTGACGTCAGCGATCGAAGAACACTGGATGAAGTGGTACGCTGGCTGATGGAGCTGGGGTATATTCCAAGTTTTTGCACCGCTTGTTACCGGGAAGGCAGAACTGGCGACCGGTTTATGTCACTCTGCAAGAGTGGTCAAATTCAGAATTGCTGTCATCCAAATGCATTGATGACATTGAATGAATATTTAGAGGACTATGCAAAACCAGAAACACGTACCATCGGAAAAGCTCTGATGCAAAAGGAGCTGCAAAACATTCCCAATGAAAAAGTGCGTACCATTGCAGCAGCACATATTGCAGAAATGGCAGCAGGGAAACGAGATTTTCGATTCTGAAAGGAGTCTATCATGGAGGCAACACGCAATGAAACCCCCAGTGCGGATCGGATTCACATTGTCTTTTTCGGTAAACGAAATGCTGGAAAATCCAGTCTGGTGAATGCGATTACCAATCAAACTATGTCCATCGTATCTCCCATAAAAGGAACCACCACGGATCCTGTCCGAAAAGCAATGGAGCTTCTGCCATTGGGAGCAGTGGTCATCATTGACACACCTGGACTAGATGATACGGGTGAGCTGGGCACGCTGCGGATACAAAAAACGCAAGAGATGCTACAGCGTACTGATTTGGCAGTTATTGTCATAGACAGCACGGAAGGAAAAACAGAACTGGAACAGGAACTGGAAACCACACTGCAAAAGCAACACATTCCCTTTATCGAAGCGTATAATAAATGTGATGTACTTCTGCCGAAACAACTTCCTGTATCTGCAATTGCCGTCAGTGCAAAGACTGGATTTCACATCGAAGAACTAAAAGAACAGCTTGCCGCTCTTTATCAAAAACAAACATCCCAAACAGAACATACACTGTTAGGCGATTTTGTGCAAAAAGAAGATGTTGTACTGCTGGTGACACCGATTGATGAATCCGCACCGAAAGGGCGTATGATTTTGCCGCAGGTGCAGGCGATTCGTTCCATTCTGGACAAGAAAGCCATCTGTCTTGTGGTACAACCAACGCAATTGAAACAAACGCTCCAACTACTCAAACAGCCGCCGAAATTAGTCATCACAGACAGTCAGGCATTTGCAGAAGTGAATCGGATTGTTCCAACGAAAATTGCATTGACTTCCTTTTCTATTTTATATGCCAGATATAATGGCGTGCTAAAAAAAGCAGCAACGGCTGCAAAAACACTGGAAACATTACAAGAACATGACCAAATTTTGATTGCAGAGGGCTGCACCCATCATCGACAGTGTAATGATATTGGGGCAGTGAAACTGCCAAACTGGATACAAACTTATACCAAAAAGAAACTGGATTTTTCATTGACTTCCAGTGCATCTTTCCCAACAGATTTAAGCACTTATGCTTTGGTGGTACATTGCGGCGGCTGTATGCTGCAACCTCGTGTGGTACAGTACCGAGAACAGCTTGCAGCAGAAGCTAGCATCCCGTTCACCAATTACGGCATTCTAATCGCATATATGAATGGGATTTTGCAGAGAAGTCTTTCTATCTTTCCAGATTTATTTGAAATATAAATCAAAAGGAGCAGTTGCGTTTCTACTTTGCAACTGCTCCTATTTTTATCGGTTATTTGTTATTCCATACCCTCTCGATTGCCTGATGCAAACGCATTCATACAAACATCAATTACCACCCTTACAGGCTGTATCAATGCATCTTCATAGTGACAATGCCACTGATCGCCCATCACTCCATCTATGGTGTCATTATCCTGAATGGGATTGTCATTTGCAAATATATAAGAGAGGACATTGTAAGCATGATTGACAACTGCATTCGGATCTACTTCATGAAAATGATATTGTAAATCCGGCAAGGACAGCATGTGCATCCCCAATGTGTCAACAATCATATCATCCGTATCCTGTATATGAAAGAATCTAACATTTACTGCAAAATAAATAAATCGATCCTCTTTTGGAATCGTATGGTTGCGAATTTTATCTGCTGCAAACATTTTTCCGGAATTTTTCATATACACGGCTTCGCATGTTGGATACAACTCCAACAAAGCCTCCATATAATTCATCAGCATTTCTGCACGATCCCGATAATCCATCATGCCTGCAAGCATATCAACTGCAACAACCTGATAGTTACATTGCGATAAAATTTGCTCATGTTCCGGGCAATCCCACATCTGACTTCGGGTAAATGCATCTATTTTTTCATGATCCGCTTCACAACACTTTGTAATCATCAACATCGGTGCAATTGTGCCCGCTTCATATGTCATTTTATACTGATTTACCGAAAAAATGATGCTGCTATCCTTATCATCATTAAAATCCAAGTCATCACCAAGATGACTTTTCATGACAGAAATCACTGTCTCTCTATCCGGCATTTCGCACTTTTCCTTCATGAGTAGCTGCATGGCAAACACAAGATCACTTTCCACACTTTGATTGCGATCCTGCTGAAAAGTTTGATTTTCCATTTCTATTGATTTCCTTCCACAACAATAATGGTAGTATAGCACAATGCTTCTTTCAACCACGCAATCCACATTTCATAAAAGTTTTTTACTTCCGGTTTCATAGTATCAAAATCATTTTCAACCGCAGTTATTATCTTATTCCAATCTGCAATACCAATCCAATTATCAAAGCATACATCAAAATACAATTCCGGTGTACCATCAAAGGCATCCTTGGTTGGATAAATTTGATTAAGATATGGAAGCAATAACTTATCATAATCCTGTTGATAAACCACCAAAGGATTGTAATAACAACTCCAATCCTCCCACTGTGGATCCCAATCTGGTTCATGAGACATCCTAAGCGGATTAAAAGTCAACATGATTTTTTCAGATGCAGGCGAATAGAGTCGTAATACCTTTTCTTGTTGTCTCTTAGGACTTTGCCAAACTGACTTAGAATGATCTATTGTATTCATATCATTTTACCACTTTGCAGTATTCCTTTTAAATAACAAAAAGAGGCGAAACGGAAAGTGTTTCGCCTCAAGAAGGTAATGCCGGCACCTACCGATTTTCCCAGGTCGTCGCC
>CAUDDP010000056.1 GCA_958448395.1 uncultured Oscillospiraceae bacterium
CAAATCTTTAAGTTGATGACATTGACAGTGTGGGGAAATGTCCTGAAGGGACAAAAAGGCAGGACAGGGGGACACAGGCGAACAGCGGAGCGTTTTCGCCGTTACAATTTGTGATTGACAGCGATAGAATGCATGCTCGTCAAACTCACGTGATATTATAAAAGTATCCAAAAAACGCACCGGGAATTTCTGGTGCGTTTTTGTAGATATGAATATGAACAAAAACGTTATTTGTTAAATGACACCGACAGCGGCACAAATCAAAACGAGAATACCCAAAGCAATCCGATACCAACCAAATACCGTAAAATCATGTTTGCGGATATAATTCATCAGGAATCGAATGATAAAGAGGGAGACGGCGAACGCACTGACCATGCCGACCAGCAAAATTGCAAATTCCATACCAGTGAAGTGGAAACCGAATTTCACCAGCTTCAATAAACTTGCACCAGCCATAACAGGTACTGCAAGGTAGAAGGTAAATTCCGCAGCAGCAGTTCGGGAAACACCTAGCAACAAAGCACCTACAATGGTTGCACCGGAACGGGAAGTACCGGGGAAAATCGCAGCAATGAGCTGGAAGACACCAATCAGCAGAACGGTCTTATAGTCCAGTCCCCCAATGGAGTGGATACGTGGCTGCCGGTTTTTGTGCCAGCGTTCAATAAAAATAAATGCAACGCCGAATAAAATCAGCATAATGGCAACGGTCAGCGGATTGTAAAACAATGCATGAAAGACATCATCAAACAGCAGTCCAATTACCGCAGCCGGTACGCAGGCAACAATGACTTTACACCACATTTGCAGGATATTTTTTTGAATGCAGGCACCGAAGCTTGTTGGAGTCAGTGGGTTGGGATTGGTTTCTTTTTTGTGGAATGGCCACAGGTTTTTCCAGTAGATGACAACAACTGCCAGAATCGCACCAAGCTGAATGACAACATCGAACATTTCCTTGAAGGCATCGCTGGCATCCAGCTTGAGAAAAGCATCCACCAAAATCAGGTGGCCAGTACTGCTGATGGGCAGCCATTCGGTGATGCCTTCTACAATGCCTAAGAAGAGTGCTTTTAAGAGTTCCCAAAACATAAGTAAAAAACTTCCTTTCCGTATTGTTTTTCTATTATAACACAAATATGAAAGAGCGTCAATTTATTTGAGGGATTTTTTGTAGCAATTGTGTGAATTTGCGTTACTTGCTGAGGGGAAAAAGAATGCTTTTCGGTGTATATTCGGCTGTAAATAGGGCAGACAGCGGACACAGGCAGACAGCGAAACGAATCGGCAGGTTGCTATCCGTGAGAGAAAAAATGCAAAAACTGCTTTCCATGCACCTCTTTTTAAATTGCTTTACAAATGTCATTAAAAATGCTATACTAAAACCAGTAAAAAAGAAAGGAGATTCCCACCTATGCAGTCAACGACCAACAAGCAGAACTTTCAGCAACTGCAATTAAAATACTTGCAGCGGTTGGCAGAACAATATCCCACCATTAATCAGGCAGCTGTTGAGATCATCAATTTGCAAGCCATTTTGAATCTTCCCAAGGGAACAGAACATTTTATTACAGATATTCATGGAGAGTATGAAGCATTTTCTCATGTACTCAAAAATGGATCTGGTTCTGTCAAGAAGAAAATTGATGAGGTATTCGGACACACCTTAACCCATGCGGATAAGAAATCACTGGCAACGCTGATTTACTATCCGAGGGAGAAAATGGACATTGTCAAAAAGACGGAGCGACATATGCAGGATTGGTATAAAATTGTGCTGTACCGTCTGATTACCCTTTGTAAAACACTTTCCTCCAAATATACTCGTTCCAAGGTGCGGGAAGCCTTGCCAGCGGATTATGCATTTGTCATTGAAGAATTGATTACCGAAAAGCCGGAAATATTGGACAAAGAGGCTTACTACGAAACGATTATTGATACCATTATTCAGATTGACCGTGCAGAGTCGTTTATTGCAGCACTTTCCAAGTTGATTCAGCGGCTGGCAGTGGAACATCTGCATATTTTAGGAGATATTTATGACCGTGGTCCGGCACCGCATAAAATTATGGATAAGCTTTTGCAGTATCACTCTCTGGATATTCAGTGGGGCAATCATGACATTGTCTGGATGGGAGCAGCAGCGGGACAACTCGCTTGTATCGCTACCGTAATTCGCAATTCTGCCCGTTACAGCAATTTGGATATTCTGGAAGATGGTTATGGGATCAACCTGTTGCCGCTCGCTACCTTTGCGATGGCTGCTTATCAAAATGATGACTGCAAGCAATTCAAGCTGGAAGGCAATGCAAAGGCTCACAACTCTGCGGAAACAGCATTGCATATGAAAATGCACAAGGCGATTGCCATCATACAATTTAAGCTGGAAGGGCAGCTGATGGCGGCACATCCGTCTTTCCAGATGGAACATCGTCGTTTGCTGCATCATATTGACTATGAAACCGGAACGATTGCTTACGAAGGCAGAATGCTTTCCCTTTTGGACAAGCACTTTCCAACTATTGACCCAAAGGATCCCTATGCACTGACACCGGAGGAGCAAATTGTTATGGAACGACTGCAATCGGCGTTTCTGCACTGTGAAAAACTACAGTGGCATGTCAAGCTGCTGCTGCATCGTGGCAGTCTCTATAAGGTATGCAATGGAAACTTGCTTTATCACGGTTGTGTTCCAATGGAAGAGGATGGTTCCTTCCGTCGGGTGAATATCTATGGAACAGAATACACAGGAAAGGCGTTATACGACTGTCTGGAAAGCTATGTCAGAAAGGCATTTTTAGCAGTGGATCCTGTGGAACAGGAAAAGGGAAAAGATATTTTGTGGTATATCTGGACAGCAAAAGATTCGCCACTCTATGGGAAAGATAAAATGACAACATTTGAGCGGTATTTTTTAGCGGAAAAAGAAACACATCGGGAACAGAAAAATGCATATTATCGTTTTTTAAACGATGAAACTGTCATGAATCGAATTTTGAAGGAATTTGGACTTGGGGAAAATTCGCACATTGTCAACGGACATGTACCCGTGCTGCAAATTGCAGGAGAAAGTCCGGTGAAATGCGGCGGAAAAGTGATGATTATTGATGGCGGCTTTTCTAAGGTGTATCAGGAGAAAACTGGAATTGCCGGCTATACGTTGATTTACAATTCTTATGGCATGATGTTAGTGGCACATGAACCATTTACCTCAACGGAAGAAGCAATCCAGAAGGAAACGGATATTCATGCAGATCGTATCTCTGTGATGGCAGCACCAAGACGATTGCAGGTGCGGGATACTGATCGTGGCAGGGAGATTCAAGGGAGAATTGATGAGCTGATGCAATTGCTGGATGCTTACCGCAGCGGTGTCCTGCAACAGGAACGGTCTTTTTTTGATGGCAAATAAGAAAATACTTTTTATGAGTGGAAAGGAATGTTTCTTACAAAATTCCTATAAAAATTGCACAAAATTGTTGCAATTTTCTGTGAAGTATGGTATACTATACTTAAATTTGCGGAAGATGCAGAAGGTTTTGTGCATTTTTCCAGAAAATGCAGTCTTTTTCTGTTTTCGTCAGTGGCAGACGGTGGATAAATGCAATATCAGATGCTGGATCACTCCATGGGAAGTCGGTTGCAAATAATATTTTTTTCACGCCATGTGCCTGGATAATTTGCATCAGCAGATCCGGTGCAATGTAGCTTAAAATAAAGCTGATGTCAAAATAAATCGGTCTGCCACAAAGCAAAGACAGGACTTGTTCATACATCCGATTTGCACCGCCATGTGCCAGTACAATCAGTGGCTTTTCTGGTATCGTGTCACCGTAAACCTGCTCCAGCATATGCAGGATGCGATCCGGTGTACAGTGTACCGTTTCTGGAAAACCGTCATCAACACCAGAATGTATGACGACTGGTAACTCTAGCTCCACACATTTCTGTAAAATACGAATGTATTTGGGGTCATCAATGAAGGTTTGTTGATAATCTGGATGCAGTTTGATGCCATACAAACCAGCCTGTTTGATTTGCAGCAAGTGTTCTTCTGGGGTTGCGTCAGCCGGATGAATGCCGCCGAATGCAAAGATATTTGGATTTTGATTGCAGGCAACAGCATATTTTAAAATGCTGTCAAATTGTTTTGGATTTGTGACCACCGGAAGTGTGACGCTATGGGTGACACCGCTTGTCTGCATGGAGGAAAGCAAAGAGGCAAAGGTACCATTGCCATACGGCTGACTTTTGCTTTTTTCAGCAAGCATTGTAATTGTCTTTTCTGCAATCGCATCTGGAAATACATGTGTGTGAAAATCAATAACTGGCATAGAAATATTCCTTTCTAAAGGGCAGTTGTATGTATGAGGAAACCTATCTTTGGCTGCCCTCTTGGATAATGATAATATACGTCATTTATTTTAGCACATTTTTTCGAAAAATGCAAGTATTTCAGGATTCTGCAAATTGCAACAGAAAACAAAGAAAATAGGAGCATTAGAAATATGATAGAACAACGTTATTATCAGAAAGAAATTGAAACCATGCCGTTGGAGGACATGAAAGCATTACAATCAAAACGTTTGGTGGAGCAGGTCAAACATGTTTATGAAAATGTACCATATTATCGGGCAAAAATGGATGCGATAAATGTAAAGCCGGAAGATATTCACGGTGTGGAAGATCTGCATAAGCTGCCATTTCTCTCCAAGGCAGATCTGCGTGATCAGTATCCATATGGGCTGCTGGCAAAGCCGTTGAAGGATTGTGTACGGATTCAGTCTACTTCCGGTACAACCGGCAGACGGGTAGTTGCATTCTATACGCAGCACGACCTTGACCTTTGGGAAGAATGCTGTGCAAGAGCGATTACCGCAGCTGGCGGTACGGCGGAAGATGTATGTCAGGTTTGTTACGGTTACGGTTTGTTTACCGGTGGTCCCGGTCTGAACGGTGGTTCCCATAAGGTCGGTTGTCTGACACTGCCGATGTCGTCCGGCAATACAGAGCGGCAGATTCAGTTTATGATGGATCTGGAGGCAACGATTCTTTGTTGCACGCCGTCTTATGCTGCTTATATCGGAGAAACTCTGAAAGAAAAAGGTTATAAGCCGGAGGATAATCACCTCAAGGCTGGCATTTTTGGTGCAGAGCCATGGACAGAGGAAATGCGACAGAATATTCAGAATTTGCTGGGCATCAAAGCATATGATATCTATGGCTTAACGGAAACCTCTGGTCCAGGTGTTTCGTTTGAATGTTGTGAGCAGAATGGAATGCATATCAATGAAGACCATTTTATTCCGGAAATCATTGATCCGGAAACAGGAGAAGTGCTGCCGGACGGGGAAAAGGGCGAGCTGGTATTTACAGCCATTACAAAGGAAGCCTTTCCGCTGCTTCGGTATCGTACCAGAGATATTTGTGTGCTGAGTCGAAAGAAGTGTTCCTGTGGCAGAACGTTGATTAAAATGACCAAACCAATGGGACGCAGCGATGATATGCTGATTATTCGTGGTGTCAACGTATTCCCGTCACAGATTGAAACGGTTCTACTGAATGAAGGGTATACGCCGAACTATCAAATTGAGGTGGATCGTGTGAACAATACAGATACACTGGATGTTTATGTAGAACTTCCACCAGAACAGTTTACAGATTCTATTGAAGAAATTGCCAAGCGGGAGAAGCATCTGGTGGCTGCGATCCGTACTATGCTGGGCATTTCTCCGAAGGTACATCTGGTAGATCCAAAGACCATTGCAAGAAGTGAAGGAAAGGCAGTGCGTGTCATTGACAAGCGGAAACTGCATGATTAAGCGACTGCTTGCAGCAATGATAGGATGAAAAGGAGTGTATTGTTATGGCAATTCAGCAAGTATCTGTTTTTGTACAAAATCAACCCGGTGCATTATCTGCTATCTGTAAGTTGTTGGCAGAGTCCGGTGTAGATATGCGGGCAATGTTTATTGCAGACACACAGGAATTTAGCATTCTGCGTTTGATTGCAGATGATGCCGATAAGGCAGCCGATGTCCTGCGTGACCAGAATTGTATTGTTGCCATCAATTCCGTAATTGGTGTTGCCGTACCAGATACGCCGGGTGGGATTGCTGGTATGCTGCGTGTACTATCGGAAACAGGTATGAATGTTGAGTACACCTATGCTTTCGTTGCCCATTCGGGAGAACGTGCTTATGTTGTTTTGCGTGTAGAGGATATTAACATTGCAGAAGATATTCTGAAGAAAGCAGGTTTTTTGCTGATTACAGAACAGGACGTTCAAAACTTGTAAACAAATATAATTTGAAATATAAACCGGTTGCCTTAATGAAAAAGGGCAACCGGTTTGTTTTTTTATGTATTATGTATATAAGTTTGAAACTACTGTGTTTCTGAGTGAAGAACCACGGTATCTCCTGCTAAAATTTCAGTATCTCCCTGTGGAATGATGGTCTCTGTATCACGTTGAATCATGAGAATCAGCGTTTTTTTGCCGAGTGTCAGGGAACGGATTTGTTTTCCATTCCATTTGTGATGTTCGTCAATGACCAGTTCCGATAGCTGCATATTTGCGGTTTGCTGACAGTTTCCAGCACTTAGTACAACGACATCATCCTGTTGAATCACAGTATTTCCCTTTGGAATGATCGTTTTTCCGTTCCGAATCAGCATTGCCAGCAGCGTTTCAGGCGGAAGTGCAATGCTGCTGACTGGTTGATCAATCCAGGCGTGGTGTTCATGAATGGGGAGTTGCAGGGTTTGAATGATTTCTTCATCTGTGTAGTCTGTAAATGTCTTCATAACGTTCTGTGAGTCATCAATCATGTTCAGTTTTTTCGATACCCAAGGCAGCAACGTCCCTTGCAGTGCAATGGAGAACAAGACGATACAGAAGACCATGTGAAATAAGTCATATTTCAGTGTGACAGATTGGGAAGCGGTGATACTGGCGACTGCTGTAATGGCAAAGACTGCCGAGGTCGCCCCACGCAGTCCAGACCAAGACACCAGTAATTGCTGAGAGAGCTTTGCACGAAACGGCGTGAGCAGCACGCCAACCACCAATGGGCGAGCAATCAACGTCAGAAAGACGGCAATGCCCAGAGCGGGCAGCAAAACAGTAAGTAGTTTGGTGGGCGTGCAGAGCATTCCTAAAATGAAAAAAACCAATAATTGCATCAGTCCAGTGACACCATCGAAGAAGTGCACCAGATTTTTTTTATTGGAGAGTTGTGCATTTCCAAGGATAATGCCAGCAATATAGGCACTCAAATAGCCGTTTCCACCAATCATGGTTGGAACAACATAGGATAGAATGGCGACTGCCAGCATAAATACCATGTCGAACCCGCTGGTGTCAAACTGAAAATGTTCCAGAAAAAAGAGAACTGCCAATGCCAGAAAAATACCGATGCCAACACCATATACAATCTGTGCAAATACCTGATACAACACCATACCGGCGGAAACATTCGTTTCCATCATGGTAAGAATTATGGTTACCATTAGGTATGCAATGGGATCGTTACTACCGCTCTCTACTTCCAGCAGGGAAGCTGTGCCATATTTCAGGTTCAGCTTTTTGGCACGCAGGATGGAGAAGACAGAAGCTGCATCCGTAGAACTCATTACAGCACCAATCAGTAGACTTTCCAGCAGGCTAACATGCAGGACAAAATAGCAAAATACTCCAACAGCAACAGCAGTGAGAAAGACACCAATGGTAGAGAGTAGAATCGCACGGATTGCAACAGGTTTGGCAGCACTCCATTTTGTGCCGAAACCGCCATAAAAAATGATGAGAATCAAGGCAGCAGTGCAGACATTTTCTGTCAGTTGATAGTCGTTGAAGGAAATGCCAAGAATGCCGTCTTCTCCACAAAGCATCCCTACACAGAGAAAGGCGAGCAGCATGGGCACACCGATTTTAGTGGTAATTTTATTGCAGAGAATGCAGGCAATGGTGGAAACAGATAATAAGAGTAACAGTTGTATCATGAAAGTCACGCCTCCTTTTCGGGGTTAAGCGAATAGGCGGATGAAAGATTGCAGCAGCTGTGGAAATGTTATGAGAAGACAACAGCGTTTCCCAGTAGCTTGAAGTCCTGACAGCTTTTGCAGAGTTCATTTAAAAAGGCGGCAATGGAACGATCCATCAGACTGCCCTTGAAGTCCACATAGAATGCCACATCAAAGCTGCCGTCCTGAATTGGGCGGCTTTCCAGTTTGACTAAATCTAAGCCCTGTAAATAGAATTGATTCAGAACCTTACTTAAGCTGCCGGGTACGTTCGGCAGTGTCATCATAATGGAGATGACCGAGGCATTTGGAGCTACCATCATTTTTTTAGAAATACAGATAAAACGAGTATAGTTTGGAACTACATTGGAAATACCCGTTTGTAAAATTTCCAAACCGTTTTGTTTGGCACAGTCTTCTGAACAGATGGCAGCAAATGTTGCATTCGGATCAGAAGCGACAAATGCGGCGGCTGTTGCTGTATTGCTGTACTCCTTTGGAAGCAGGTGATGATGCTTTAGAAAGTCAGAACACTGCATCAATGCCTGCGGATGGGAGTAAACAGCAGTAACCTGTTCCAAGGTCGTCCCTTTTTTCGTTGCCAGACAGTGTTTGATTTTTACCTGATTCATAGCAGTGATACAGCAGCTGTACTTCCCCATGAGGTCATAGGTTTGTGTAACAGAGCCACTGGTGCTGTTATAGGCTGGCAGCACGCCAAATTCGATTTCTCCAGATTCCACTGCTTGAAAAACCTGTTCAAAGGTGGGATAAAATGTAACTGTGCGTCCGGGGAACAGCTGTTGTGAGGCAGCTTCTGAGTTTGCACCGCTTGTTCCCTGACAGCCGATTTTCTGTGCGGCTGCAAAGTCTGGTATTGTAAATACTGGTTCTGTTTCCAGCTTGGCAAGCATTCTGGATTGCAGCTGCTTGCTGATATCCAGAATGACAGAAAACATTGTGCGAGCTGCATTTTTCAGCTCCGGCGAGGCTTCCTGTTCAATTTTGTCCAGCAGAAGCTTTTCCCGTTCCGGTTGAAAAACCGGCAGGTTGTTCTCCTTTTTGTAAAGTGCGACATTTCGGCAAAGTGCCATACGCTGTTCAAACAGCGACAGCAGTTCGTGATCCAAAGCGTCAATTTCTGTGCGGATTTCTTGTAAATCCATGATAGCACTCCTTTCTTCTTTTTAAAGTCTATTTTTATTATACAAAAATTTTTTTGGAAAATCAACATAAAAATTTAAATCGCTATTGAAAGCACCGCAGAAAATATGATATAATAGTAATTGTCTGTAAAACGGACAGGAAATGAAATGAAACAGGAGAACGGAAACGATGCGGATTTTAGGCGTTGATCCGGGTTATGCAATTGTTGGCTTTGGTGTATTGGAGTACACAGGAACGATTTTTACGCCGATTACCTACGGTGCGATTACTACAGCAGCAGAAATGCCGTTTTCTAAGCGGTTGGAGAGCATTTACAGGGATTTTCACTTGCTGTTGCAGCAATATCATCCAGATAGCATTGCTATGGAGCGGCTGTACTTCACTTCTAACCAGAAGACAGTGATTGATGTTGCACAGGCAAGAGGCGTGTTAATGCTGACGGCACAGCTGGCACAGATTCCGATTGCAGAGTATACGCCTTTACAAGTGAAACAGGCGGTAGTTGGCTATGGTCGAGCTGAAAAAAAGCAGGTCATGGAGTTGACACGCCGTATTTTAAAGCTGCAAAAGATTCCAAGACCGGATGATGCCGCAGATGCATTGGCGATTGCGATCTGTCACGGACATTGTGCCACCGGTTTACAGGGAAGAATGCAATTGCAGCAGAAAGCGGAGCGAAAATATGATTGACAGTTTACACGGTACCTTATTGGCAAAAGAATTGTCCATGGCAGTTGTAGAATGTGGGGGAGTCGGCTATGCTTGTCGGATTTCTTATCAAACTTATAGCAGGTTGGGGAATATTGGTGATGAGGTTTTCTTGTATACGATTCTCTCTGTTTCCATGCGAGAGGGGAATTTAGAGTTATACGGTTTTCTGGATGCACAGGAACGCCGCTGTTTTTCCATGCTGACCGCAGTGGGCAGCGTGGGCGGGAAAGCGGCTCTTGCGATTTTGTCAGATATGACACCAGAGCGGTTGGCACTGGTCATTGCGTCCAATGACAGCAAAGCGTTGACGAAGGTCAGGGGGATTGGCACCAAAATGGCACAGCGGATTGTGCTGGAACTGAAAGACAAAATTGCAAAAGAACAGGGCGGTGTCCTGTCTGCTGCCAGTCTTTCCTCGGAGGTAATCCCGCCGGCAGAAAGTGAAGTGGCAGAAGCCCTCTCTGCTTTGACCGTATTGGGTTATACACAAGCAGAAGTCATGCCGATTCTGGCAAAGCTGCCAGCAGATTTGTCTGCAACGGATTTAATTAAGGAAACACTGAAAGCCATTGGAAAACGGCGATAACAAAAAGGAGGACGCACTGTGATTGAAACAAGCGATATGCAGTTTGATTCCCGAATGGTTGCGGCAGAAGAAACGCCGGAAGACCATGATGTCGAAGTCACACTGCGACCGCAGACGTTGGCGGAATATATCGGACAGGATAAAGTCAAAGAGAATATGGCAGTCTATATTCAGGCGGCAAAACGGCGTGGGGATCCGTTGGATCATGTGCTGCTGTATGGACCGCCCGGTTTGGGAAAGACGACCCTTTCCGCCATTATTGCACATGAAATGGGGGTCAATTTACGTGTGACAACAGGTCCGGCGATTGAAAAGCCGGGGGATTTGGCAGCTCTGCTGACCAATTTGCAGCCGAATGATGTGTTGTTTATTGATGAAATTCACCGGCTCTCCCGTGCCGTAGAGGAAATTCTCTATCCGGCGTTGGAAGACCATGCCATTGATATTATCATGGGAAAAGGACCGTCCGCCCGTTCCTTGCGGATTGACTTAAATCCGTTTACACTGATTGGAGCAACCACCAGAGCGGGTCAGCTTTCCAGTCCGTTGCGAGATCGTTTTGGCGTAATTCAGCGGTTGGAACTGTATACGACAGAACAACTAACGGATATTGTCCGGCGGAGCAGTATGATTTTGGAAATTCCATGTACACTGGACGGAGCAGCAGAAATTGCAAGCCGTGCCAGAGGAACGCCTCGTATTGCAAACCGGCTGCTGAAACGGGTACGGGATTTTGCAGATGTGATGGGCAACGGCGAAATTACGCTGGAAATTGCAAAAATTGCATTGGCACGGTTGGAGATTGATGAACTGGGATTAGACAGCAATGACCGCCGAATGCTGACGATGATGATCAAGGGATATGGTGGTGGGCCGGTTGGACTGGAAACACTGGCGGCTGCATTGGGGGAAGAGGCGGTTACCCTTGAAGATGTCTGTGAACCCTATTTGATGCAGCTTGGATTTTTGTCCAGAACCCCAAGAGGTCGTTGTGCTACCGCACTTGCTTATGAGCATATGGGGATACCATTGCCGCAGGAGCGGCATACCACACCAATGACTGGACAGATGTCTTTGTCAGATGCGGAAACAGAATCCGATTGAAAATGCATTTTTTAAAAATAGGAACATGGAACAATAGAATTTAGGAATCAAGGCAGTCTTGCTATTGAAATTTCATTTCTACCATATACTATAGTAGATACTATAGACATTTTATAAACGACACCTGTTTGACCATTGACAGGTGTCCAACAGAATAAAGGAGTCGAATGAGAATGGGCAGATTATTTGGAACAGACGGTGCAAGAGGCGTTGCTATTACAGAGTTAACTTGTGAACTTGCAATGCAAATCGGGCGGGCAGCTGCACTGGTATTGACAAAAGAAGCAGACCACAAGGCAAAGATTGTCATCGGTAAGGATACTCGTATTTCCTCCGATATTTTGGAGGCAGCACTCTGTGCCGGCATTTGTTCTGTAGGAGCAGATGCGGTGCAGCTGGGTGTTGTGCCGACTCCGGCAGTAGCATATCTGGTGCGTTCGCTCCATGCGGATGCTGGCGTTATGATTTCTGCTTCCCACAATAGCGTGGAGTTCAATGGGATTAAACTATTTTCCTCCACTGGCTATAAGTTGCCAGATGCAGTAGAAGCTGAAATTGAAGCGTTGATTTTGGATACACCAGAGGCTGTTACGTTGCAGTCTCATACCAATGTGGGTAGAATGGAACGCTACGAACATGCAAAGGCAGATTATATACAGCATATTTTGGAGAGCATTCCGACAAGATTTAACGGCATGAAAATTGCACTGGATTGTGCAAACGGCAGTGCTTCCGCAACAGCAGAACAGTTGTTCACGGCATTGGGTGCAGAAGTTTGCATGTTGAGTGCAGAACCGGACGGTACCAATATCAATGATGGATGCGGTTCTACCCATATGGAACAACTGATGGCATATGTACCAGCACATGGCTGCCAGTTGGGTCTGGCATTTGACGGAGATGCAGATCGTTGTCTGGCAGTGGATGAAAACGGAAAGCTGATTGATGGTGACCAGATAATTGCAGTCTGTGCGAAGGCACTGAAGGCAGAAGGCAAGCTGGAAAAGGATACAGCCGTTGTAACCATTATGACGAATCTGGGGTTCTTCCACTTTGCAAAACAGGAGGGGATACATACTGTTGCAACGAAAGTAGGGGATCGGTATGTACTGGAGGAAATGCAGAAAGGCGGCTACTGTATCGGCGGTGAACAGAGTGGACATATTATTTTTCTGGAACATGCTACCACCGGCGATGGCGAACTGTCCGGAGCAAAGCTGGTGGAAATTGTTGTGAAATCTGGAAAAAAGCTGAGTGAGCTTGCAGGCGAAATGGAAACATTTCCACAGCAGATGCAGAATGTCAAAATTACACCAAACCAAAGAAATCTGTGGAAAATGGATGAAGCGGTTTGTGCGGTTATGCAGCAGTATGAAGAACGGCTTGGAGAGGATGGACGGATTCTGGTACGGGAGAGCGGTACAGAACCGTTGATTCGTGTTATGGTAGAGGCAAAAGATGCTGCATTGATGCAGGAGGCTGTTTCTGCCATCGCAGAAGAACTGGAACGTTATACCAAGAGATAAAGGAGCCTTACAAACGTGAGAATTGCAAATCAGTGGAAAGAATATCGTATTTTGGATACTTCTGGTCAGGAGAAGCTGGAGCAGTGGGGGAATGTCACACTGATTCGTCCCGATCCGCAGATTATCTGGAAAACGCCAAAAGAACACGGCATGTGGAATCATGCGGATGGTCATTATCACCGTTCCAATGCGGGCGGCGGCAGCTGGGATTTTTTCCGGAAGCTGCCGGAGGCATGGAAACTGCATTATACGCCGCTGGACTTGACGTTTCGGATTCAACCCACCAGCTTTAAACATACCGGATTGTTTCCGGAGCAGGCA
>CAUDDP010000057.1 GCA_958448395.1 uncultured Oscillospiraceae bacterium
TGCGGTGGCTGCCGCCCCCTGCACCCCTGCCAAGCTGAGCCAGCTTGACCGCAGTTGCCATTCGGCAGATAAAACACTCTCATTGAACTTACATTAAAGGAATTGTTGTTTCATTAAGCAAAGATCCAAAACGTCAATGCGTGCATCCTCCCATAAATCCCCGGCTTCCCAGTTTGTCAATGTGCCTGCATTTATCAGATATTTCTGCATCATTACAACATCTGCAACATTGAAACTGCCGTCTGCATTGACATCACCCAATTGTGTTTCGGAAAGGGGCTTCTTTATAAGTAAGTCAATATTTGTTACTGTTAATACGCCGCCATATGGGATTACACTGATTCTATTCAGATCTGCATAGTGTATGTTATTTTCTGTCAAGGCTGCTTGTAGGTCTGATGATAGAAAACATGCTTTTTTTCCATTGTAATAACTTGGCTGTATCGAACAAAACAAAGGTTCTCCAGACCACTTTTGCAAGGCAACGACAGGCTGATAGATACCTTCATAATCTACTGCAATGGCATACGTATCTTTCAGTGCGTCTAATTCCATTCCGTCCAATGCAGTTGCTTTTCCCCATTCTGGTAAACTGGTATCGCCAGTAATTTCTCCGCTGAAAATATTTTTATATACGGTATAGTCGTTGCACGGATATTTAGTGACTTCATTGTAAAGCTGCTGTTTTTTTGGTGTTTCGCCCTGTCGGGCAAATAGTTCTGTCAAGGTAACAAATTCATATCCCTCTGCTTGCAATGCGGGAATCATGATTTCCAGTGCTTCCACTGTTTGAGAATTTCCTGCGGTATCATGGAGTAGAACAATCTGTCCATCCTTTGCGGATGAAATCACTGTTTCCGCACGTTCCTGTGCCGTTACATTTTCCATAAAGTCATTGCAGCCTACCCCGCAGATGAAAGGCTTGTCAATGACATCATACATCATGGAATTGGTGTCAATATATGGCGGCCGGAAAAACTTAGTATATTCTCCTGTGATTTCAAATACATAATTATCAACGTATTCAATTTCTGAGATGATCTCTTCTTTTGTCATACTTGACATATTAGAATGCGTTTTAGAATGGTTGTCAATCTCGCATCCCATATCGTATGCACGTTTTACAGTTGTAGCACTTTCGTCATTGATACAATCGCCAATCAGAAAAAAGGAAGCGACCACATCGTATTTTTCCAGAACATCCAGAACGGCATTTGTCGTGGTTGTGTTCGGACCATCATCAAAAGTGAATGCGATAAGCTTGTTTTCCTGTGGACTACTGTCTTCGGCAGAACTGGGGAGCAGCATGGAACCTGCTAAAATACAAAGAGAGAGCACGGTACAGACAGGAAATGTTATGATTTTATTTCGTTTCATATTTTTATCCTTTCTTTATGTAGGCATTATGCAGTGGGAAGTTCAATTGAATCTGCTTTTAAATACATAATATGGCGAATTACATAACATCCTACCTATATTTTTTCAGTAAGGATTATCCATATTGCCTCCGTTTTTTAATGCTGCTTAACCACGCCGCTTTTTGCGATTATAGTTTCCAGCATTGTTTTTGCTATATTCTCGATTTCTTCGGAAGTTGTTGGAACGAGCGTTGCCAGTGCGGGAATGGGAGCGATAGTTTCCATTGCGTTCTTCGTACAGTTTTGCATGAACTGGATGTCCATTGATTTTTCCGGTTTGCATGGCATCAATGATAGAAGCTGACTCTGCAACAGGGACTTCTACTGTAGTATACTTGTCATAAATATCAATTTTACCAAATTCTGAACCGGAGAGACCAGTTGCTTCTACCAGTGCACCAAGGATAAAATTGGGAGCCATGCGTTCCTTGCGTCCCACATTGAAATGTACCTTGACCGTCTGGGTGCCGCTGTGTCGTCCTTTTCGGATGGGTTTTGGAATGTCAAATGCCGGAAGATTTTTGGTGACATCTGCAATTTGTTCCTGTAGCAGCAAAGCCAGCAGGGTTTCAGCGGGTGTACCAGAGGAGAGCAATTGGTCTGCCAGTTGTACTGCTTCCTCAGTTGGAGCAGCTTCGCTGCATTGTTCCTGTAGGTGCTGCTGTAAATTGTGCAGTGCTTCCTGTTTCATTTCCGCAGCAGTTGGGAGCGTGATTTCTGTAATGTTGGCTCTGGTATATTGAGAAATAGCACGTAGTTCCAGTTCCTGTTTTCTGCCGCTGATGATGCTGTAAGCGGTGCCTTCTTTTCCAGCACGTCCGGTTCTGCCAATGCGGTGAATGTAATATTCATGATCTTGTGGCAGGTCATAGTTAAATACGGCGTCTACACCCTTGACATCAATGCCTCTTGCTGCAACATCTGTGGCAATCAGAATGTTGCAGCGACCGGTTTTAAAGCTGTTCATGACCTGCGTACGCTGCATTTGCTTCATGTCACCATGCAGTCCAACCGCCGCAAAGCCACGATTTTGCAGTGCTTCTGTCAATTCGTCTACCATTTTCTTTGTGTTGCAGAACACCATAGAAGAAACGGGTTTTTTCGATGCCAGTAATAAATGCAGCGCATCGGTTTTTCTGCCCATGGGGACATTCACCGCATACTGTGCAATGGCATCAACAGTACGGTGTGGGCTTTGAATTTGTACCATAATCGGATCTTTTTGATATTGCTTGGTGATAGCAAGAATGGCAGGCGGCATGGTAGCGGAGAAGAGTACCGTTTGCCTGTCCTCCGGTGTCTGTGCCAGAACGGCCTCAATATCTTCCCGAAATCCCATGTTTAGCATTTCGTCTGCTTCATCCAGTACGATGGTACGCAGATGCTCTAATTTCAGGGTGCGGCGGCGAAGGTGGTCTAATACTCTGCCCGGTGTGCCGACTACAATGTTGGCACCATTTTTCAAGGCATGAATCTGTCGTTCCATGCTGGCCCCGCCATAGACGGCAACCGGCTTGATCCATCTTTTAAATTTTGCAAACTTTCCGATTTCCTCACAAGCTTGCATAGCAAGTTCTCTGGTTGGGCAGAGAATGAGTGCATACACAAAGGGTTCTGCATCCTTTGCAATTTGTTCAATGATGGGAATGCTGAAGGCAGCAGTTTTTCCCGTACCCGTGTTAGATTTGCCGATGACATCCCGTCCTTCTAAAAGAAGGGGAATGGTTTTTGCCTGAATTTCAGTCATTTCTGTGAAGTTTTGGTTAGCAATGGCATGTAGCATTTCTGCGGAGAGCGATGTATTTTGAAATTGCATGTTGGTTCCTTTCTTTTGTATAAAATGGAAGCGTATTCGTAGAAAGTGCGAATACGCTTGCATTCTGAACAATGGGCAAATTTTTATGCGTCTGTTTCTTCCGGCATATTCCAGTTATGATACACATTCTGGACATCGTCGTTTTCTTCCAGATGTTCCAGCAACAGATTCATCTTCTTAATTTGTTCTTCATCTGTCAGTGTCGTGTAGGTTGCCGGAATTTGTTCTACTTCTGCTGAGAGAATATGATATCCCTTTTCTGTCAAACCATCTCGCAGCTGCGACAGAACAGACGGATCGCAGCTGATTTCTACGACATCTTCTTCTACAGAGAGGTCATCGGCATCGAATGCAAAGCAGTCTTCCATGACGGCATCTTCGTCCAAACCAGTATTTTCAAGTACGACCATTCCTTTTTCTGAAAACAGGAATGAAACACAGCCACTTGTACCGAGATTTCCACCGAACTTGTCGAAGTAGTGACGAATATCGCCGGCAGTTCGATTCTTGTTATCGGTCAGGCATTCTACGATGACAGCAACGCCGTTTGGACCATATCCCTCATAGACGATAGATTCATAATTGTTCTTATCGCCGCCGCCGGCAGCCTTCTTGATGACACGGTCAATGTTGTCATTGGGTACATTGTTTGCCTTTGCCTTAGCAATTAAATCCCGCAATTTGGAATTGCTGTTGGGGTCGGCACCGCCTTCTTTGACACAAACTGTAATTTCCCGTCCGATTTTGGTAAAGATTTTTGCCTTTGCCGCATCGGTTGCTTCTTTTTTTCGCTTGATATTGTTCCATTTTGAATGTCCGGACATGGTGTAAATTCATCCTTTCGATTGATTTTCTGTCACAGCAGTGACAATGGTTTGATATTCTGCTGTTTGCTGGATTTGCTTCATTAGTGTATATAGCCGCTCGGTTGCACCCGTTAAATACAGATATCCAAATACAGCTTCCAATCCGGTGGCATAGCGGTATTCTGCCTGATGGATGTGCTTTGGTGCAGCGTTCCGTCCTCTTAAAAAAACAGCCTGTTCTGTTTCTGTAAGCAGGGGAAGTAACTGCCGCATCATTTTAGCTTGAAAGTCGGCACAAACCAGCATGACTTTTTTTTGATGCAGGGCAGTTGGCGGCTGGTTTGCCACCAGCACCAACTGTTCTCGAATCAGTGTATCAAAAATACTGTCACCGAGAAAGGCGAGAGCCAAAGGGCTGTATTGTTTTGCAGCGTGTGGCGTCAGCGGTGTTTGCATTTCATCGCATCCTTTCCGGTGATTTTAAGATACGAAATCAAATTCAAATCCATAGAGATTGACAGTATCACCTTCTTGAATGCCCATCTCTTCCAGTTTATCAATAATACCACTGCTGCGGAGCACTTTCTGAAAATATTGCAGGGAAGAGTAGTCGTCCAAATTGACCGTTCGCAGAATAGGCTCCAGAAATTTGGCATCGACATAATAGATGCCGTCTTCGACCTCAATTTCAAATGTGCCCTTTTCTGTCGCTGCTGCCAGTTCTTCTTCTGTGAGTGGTTCTGGTTCGTATTGCAGAATTGGCGGCAGTTCCGTTAACTTGGCACCCACTGCTTGTACAAGTTCTTTTGTGCCTTGTGTGGTGGCAGCAGAGATACAGTAGAAGGGGAGTCCTTTTTCTGTTTCAATATAGTGTCGGAATGCTGCAATCTGCTCTTCTGTTGCCATATCGCATTTATTGGCAGCCACGATCTGTGGTCGTGCAGCCAGATCGGCATTGAATTGTTCCAGCTCCTGCTGAATGGTTTCGTAGTCAGCAATCGGATCTCTGCCCTCTGAGCCGGAAACATCGACAATATGCAGAATCAAACGGCAGCGTTCCACGTGCCGCAGGAAAGCGTGTCCCAGTCCAATGCCGTCGCTGGCACCTTCAATCAGTCCAGGAATATCTGCCATGACAAAAGAGGACTCTGCATTGACTTTTACAACACCCAGTACAGGGGTTAATGTGGTGAAATGATAATTTGCAATTTTCGGTTTTGCCGCACTGACAACAGAGATCAGTGTAGACTTGCCGACATTCGGATAGCCAACCAAGCCGACATCTGCCAATAGTTTCAGTTCCAGGATGACTTCAAATTCCTCTCCCGGAAAGCCCGGTTTTGCAAAACGGGGGATCTGTCTGGTAGATGTGGCAAAATTACAGTTGCCTCTGCCGCCGTTGCCGCCCTTTGCCAGAATTTGTGGTTCATCTGTGGAGAGATCTGCCATAATGCGGCCGTTTTTGGCATTGCGGACAATTGTACCACGTGGTACTTTGATAATCAAATCCGGTGCACTTTTACCTGTGCAGCGTTTGGAACCGCCGTTTTCTCCTCGCTGTGCGACATATTTTTTATGATAACGAAAGTCCAGCAGGGTGGAGAGATTGGTATCCACCTGAAAGACAATATTGCCGCCTTTTCCGCCGTTACCACCGTCTGGTCCGCCGGCAGCGACATATTTTTCTCTGTGAAAGGAAACGGCACCGTCACCGCCGTCTCCGGCTTTGATATAGATTTTTACCTTATCAACAAACATAGCAACCTCATATCTCTCTGTGTTTCAAGGCGGATGGGGAAATGAAAAGAAAATCCCAAGCGAAAGGCTCGGGATTTCTGTCAGATGCTATGAAAAAGTTTATTCAGCAGTGTAAACGCTGACCTTTTTACGGTCACGTCCCCAACGCTCAAACTTTACCGTACCGTCTACCATTGCAAACAAGGTATCGTCAGAACCGATGCCAACGCCCGTACCCGGATGGATATGCGTACCTCTCTGGCGAACGAGAATGTTGCCAGCCTTTACGAACTGACCATCAGCCCGCTTGACACCCAGCCGCTTGGACTCAGAATCACGGCCGTTCTTGGTAGAACCAGAACCTTTTTTATGTGCAAAGAATTGCATACTAATCTTCAACATGGTAATTACACCTCCGTGTGTTTCAGTTTCAGTTACCCGTAAAAATTACGGGGCAGAAGTTTCCCGAATGCGGATGCAGTCTGGAGCTTCTTCGGTTAAGAGCTGCAATTGCAGAAACAAGCCCTGTAAAAGCAGATTTGCATGTTTATTCTGTATAGAAGCAACAGAAATCGAAATGCAATTTTCCTCCACAGCAATCTCAGCAGGCAGATGATAAATCTCTGTAAGCAGATTTGCGGTCATCTGTACAGAAGCGGAAACACTGGCACAAATGACATCCTGTCCTGCTTCGGCAAAACCAGCATGTCCGGAAACGGAAACGCCGATAAATGTTTGATTGCGTTTTAAAAATGTGGCGGTAATCATGATACAGAAAACTTATGCCTGAATGGCTTCGATCTGTACTTTCGTATACGGCTGTCTGTGACCCTGCTTTTTCTTTTCTGACTTCTTTGGCTTGTAAGTCATAACAGTAATTTTCTTTGCCTTGCCGTTCTTCAGTACCTTTGCACTGACGGTTGCACCTGCAACATACGGTGTGCCGACATTCAGACCATTTTCTGTGCTGACTGCAACAACCTTGTCGAAGGTAACGGTAGATTCTTCTTCAGCGTTCAGCTTTTCAATAAAAACAATGTCTCCCTGTTTTACCTGATACTGCTTTCCGCCGGTTTCAATAACTGCGTACATGTGTATGCACCTGCCTTTTTTTACAAACTCGCTGTTTCAGGTACACAAAAACGTGTTTTCGACCTGAATCCATGCGGTTTTTCTATTGTAGCATATTTTGCAGCGGTTGTCAAGGAATACATGAAAAAAAGTGTAAATTTTTTGTGTCCGTTGGGAATGGACAGATGATGGAAATAGATGATAGGAATGGAGAATGGAGATAGGTGGAAGTTGATAAAAGGTCAGACACGCAACATAGTTTTTGTAAACCTTTATTCAAATTTGAATCATAAAAAACAGAATGCATTGACATAATATGTGGAATTATGACAAAATTGAACCGTACTTGTTGTGCTGATTGTCCAAAAATAAAAGCTGGAAATTGTGCTAAGTGCCATTTTAGCGGTGAGTGTATTTACAAACAGGTGTGTTTGTGATAAAATAAAAATGCTAAGACCGCGTGTGCTTGCAGATACGCCTTTACAGATAAATTTGTGAAAGAGGGGAAGATGGTATGTCAGCTTGGGACTCAATTCAAAACCAAATAAAAAATCGACAGACTATAAGTGGCCGTGTACAGCGTTCATCGTCAAAAAATGCTGCTCCACCGATGCGAAATATGACACAGCGGCAGTTTCAACCGATGCAGCGTCCACCGGCAAATAATAGTCGTCCTGTTGTGGTAAATCGAACGGGGATGTCAGCTGGTAGACCACCGCAGAGGAAAAAACCAAGAGTTCGATATGATCGGATTCTGCTGGTACTTTTGGTGTTGGTTGGATTGATTTGTCTGTTGGTGATGGGGGTAAAACAGTGTGGCAAAGATGATGGTGCATCAGAACATAAGACTGGGGGAGCTGTGACAACAACGACGCAAGTTTCCACAGAACCGCCAGAAAAAACGCTGGCACTGACAGCAGAGGATGTGCATAAGGGCAGTTTGATACTGGTAAACGCAGATCACGCTTATACATTTGCAGCAGATGATGTGGCATTAGAAACAGTTTATGAGGGCAGAAATACCTGCTATGGCGTCAGTGATATGGAGGTCTCTCTGGATGCAGATGTGATTGATCATTTTAATCAGTTGATGCAGGCATATTATAACATTTATGAAAACAATGATATTATGGTTGTCAGCGGCTATCGTACCAGAGAAGTACAGGCAGAGTTCTATGAGAGTAAGAAAACAATGCTGCCGGGCGGTTACTCTGACTACCATACAGCACGTTCCTTTGACCTTGTTATTTATCCGGATGGGACAAGCTCTAACTATTATGCAGCAACCGGAGATTACGCATGGATTGCAGAACATGCCGCAGAATATGGCTTTGTGCTGCGGTATCCAGATGGAAAAGCAGATAAAACTGGTATCAGTCCAAGAGCATATACGTTCCGCTATGTGGGCGTACCGCATGCTTCTTACATTTATGATAATGGGCTTTGTCTGGAAGAATATCTGGATAATATACAAAGCTACACTGCACGCAATCCGTTGCAGGTAGAGACTACAAGCGGAGAATGGTCTGTCTTCTATACCGCAGCAAACAGCGAAGGCAGTACGCAGATTGCTGTGCCGCAGGATGCCGTTTATACTGTTTCTGGTGATAATATGGGCGGCTTTGTCATAGCATATCAGGAGAAGGGAGCCGTACCTGTGACAACAGATACTACGACAGTATCTGGAAGCGATGTAGATGGAACAGATACAGAGACAATGACAGAAATTGAATAAATATATTAAGAAAAAGGTGTTGCATGAAAACGGTGCAGCACTTTTTTTATAAATGGATAAACTAAAAAAGCAGCAAATTCTTGTGAAGGGAAAAGAATCCGAAAAGATTTTTAAAATATTTGGATAAGTGCTTGCAAATTGCAGTAAAATAGTGTAAAATAAAAGAGTACAGTGCAATGGACACTGCAAAGGTTTACATTTATCATGAAAGGATGTCAGAAAATGGCAGGTTTGAACAAAGTAACAGTAGACGATATTGATGTAAAAGGCAAGCGGGTTCTTGTTCGTGTGGACTTTAACGTACCAATGAAAGACGGCGTAATTACCAACGACAACCGGATTCAGGCTGCATTGCCGACTATTAACAAGCTCGTTTCAGAAGGCGGCAAAGTAATTCTGTGCTCTCATCTGGGTAAGCCGAAGAATGGTCCAGAGGCAAAGTTCTCCCTGAAGGCTGCTGCTGACCGACTGGCAGAACTGGTTTCTGCAAAGGTTACATTTGTACCGTCTGATCGGGTTGTAGATGACAGCGTAAAGGCTGCTGTAGATGCAATGCAGGATGGCGAAATTGTTGTTCTGGAAAACACTAGATTCCGTGGAGCAGAAGAAACAAAGAATGGTGAGGAATTTAGCAAGGAACTGGCTTCTCTGGCTGATGTATTTGTTATGGATGCATTCGGCAGTGCCCACAGAGCACACGCTTCCACAGCCGGTGTGACAAAGTTTGTAGACACTACAGCGGTTGGCTATCTGATGCAGAAGGAAATTCAGTTCCTCGGCAATGCTGTAGAAGATCCGGTTCGTCCGTTTGTTGCCATTCTCGGCGGTGCAAAGGTGGCAGATAAGTTGAATGTTATCTCTAATCTGCTGGAAAAGTGTGATACCCTGATTATCGGCGGTGGTATGGCATATACCTTCTTGAAGGCAGAAGGTTATGAAGTAGGTACTTCTCTCGTGGATGATACCAAGCTGGAATACTGCAAGGAAATGATGGAAAAGGCAAAGGCAAACGGCAAGCAGCTCCTGTTGCCGATTGATACGGTAACGGCAAAGGCTTTCCCAGATCCGATTGATGCGGAAATCGAAGTGGAAACATATGCCTCCGAACATCTGCCGGCTGATAGAATGGGTCTGGATATTGGAGAAAAGACACAGGCTCTCTTTGCAGAAGCTGTTAAGTCCGCTAAGACGGTTGTTTGGAACGGACCAATGGGTGTATTTGAAAATCCAGTTCTGGCAAAGGGTACGATTGCAGTGGCACAGGCTCTGGCTGAGACCGATGCAACCACTATCATTGGCGGCGGAGACTCCGCAGCAGCTGTAATGCAATTGGGCTTTGCTGATAAGATGAGCCATATCTCTACCGGCGGCGGTGCTTCTTTGGAATACCTTGAAGGTAAGGAACTGCCGGGCGTTGCAGTGATTGCAAATAAGTAAACTTTTAGGAAACAGAACCGCTTTTCCCATTGGATGCCGAAAAGCGGCTGTTCCTGCCCCCAGAAAGGGTATAAAATGAAAAAAGAATGGAAAAAAATGCTGGATATGCATACTGATGCCGTATTGCCATTTTTACTGGGTACAGTATGTGGTGTCATGATTGGTATGCTTTCCAAAGGCATTATTATTGGTAGTTATAACGGCTGTAATAATAAAGATAATGGCTGTAGTAACAGTATGTCAGCAGAATCGGTGAAAGGATTACCGGTTAATGCTGATAAAAAAGAAAATAAAAAATAAGGAGCTGTTCACAATGAACAAGGCATTGAGAAAAGCAATCATTGCTGGTAACTGGAAGATGAATAAGAACCGCAAGGAAGCAGCAGAGCTGATTGAAGCTTTGAAGCCAATCGCTGCGGATAAAACCTGTGGTGTGATTATTTGTGTACCGTTTACGAATCTGGAAACTGCTTTGCGGCTGACAGAAGGTACCAACATTGAAGTGGGTGCTGAAAACGTGCATTTCGCTGAAAAAGGTGCATACACCGGTGAAATTTCTGCTGATATGCTGACAGAAATGGGTGTGAAGTATGTTATTGTTGGTCACTCTGAGAGAAGACAGTATTTTGGGGAAACAGATGAAACTGTCAGCAAGAGAACCATGGCTGCTTTGAAGGCTGGTATGACTGTTATCCTTTGTGTTGGTGAAACACTGGAAGAACGGGAACTGGGTATTACAGAAGAAGTGGTTGCAAAGCAGGTAAAGGTTGCTCTGCACGAAGCTTGTGAAAAGTGTGTAAAGAACGTCATTATCGCTTATGAGCCGGTATGGGCAATCGGTACTGGCAAGACTGCAACTGCTGATCAGGCAGAAGAAGTTTGTGCATTTATTCGGAAGACGGTTGCTGGTCTGTTCGGTCAGGAGGTCGCTGATGGCATGACCATTCAGTACGGTGGTTCGATGAATGAAAAGAACTGTGCAGAACTGCTGGCAAAGGAGAACATTGACGGCGGTCTGATTGGCGGTGCTTCTCTGGTTGCAGAAAAGTTTGGTGTTCTGTTGGAAGAAGCTTCTAAGTAAACTGATTTGGACACTACAAAAAAAGAGGCAGGCGGTTTTTTGACCGCCTGTTTTTGAAAGGAAGAATGACGATGAGCAAAAAACCAGTTGCATTGATTATTATGGATGGCTTTGGCTATAATCAGGATGATTATGGTAATGCAATTCGGGCGGCAAAAAAGCCAAACCTGGATAAGTTTTTGAAAGGACCACATACGCTGATAGGTGCAAGCGGTCTGGATGTTGGTTTGCCAGATGGACAGATGGGTAATTCTGAGGTTGGGCATACCAATATCGGTGCCGGCAGAATTGTATATCAGATGCTGGTGAAAATTACAAAGGACATTCAGGACGGTGTGTTCTTTCAGAACAAGGCACTGTGTGATGCAATGGAGAACTGCAAGCGAAATGGTACCTCTTTGCACTTGATGGGTCTGCTTTCTCCGGGTGGTGTACACAGTCATATGGAACATTTGTTTGGTTTGCTGGAAATGGCAAAGCGGAGTGGACTGGAAAATGTATATATCCATGCATTTTTGGACGGCAGAGACGAACCACCAGCATCCGCAGCTGGTTTCATGAAGACCACTTGTGAGAAGATGCAGGAAATCGGTGTCGGCAAGGTTGCAACTATTTCCGGGCGGTACTATGCAATGGATCGTGACAATGCATGGGATCGGGTTGAAAAGGCATATGCTGCTATGGTTTATGGCGAAGGAGAAACCGGAACAGATCCAGTGCAGGCAATTGAAGATTCCTATGCCAAGGAAGTCACCGATGAATTCATGCTGCCGACAGTAGTTGATCCAAACGGTATGATTCAGGAAAATGACAGCGTTGTTTTCTTCAACTTCCGTCCGGATCGTGCAAGACAGATTACCAGAAGCTTTGTCGATCCAGAATTCAAGGGATTTGAGCGGAAGAAAGGCTTTTTCCCACTGCATTTCGTTTGCATGGCACAGTATGATGCCACAATGCCGAATGTTACAGTTGCATATCCACCAGAACAGCTTCACATGACAATGGGTGAATATCTGAGCAAGTGTGGAAAGACACAGCTGCGAATTGCAGAAACCCAGAAGTATGCACATATTACCTTCTTCTTCAATGGTGGCGAAGAAAAGGTATTTGAAGGGGAAGACCGGATTTTGATTCCAAGCCCGGATGTACCGACATTTGACCTGAAGCCAGAGATGAGTGCCTACGAAGTAACCGATGCAGTGGTAAAAGTAATTGAAGAAGAAAAGTATGATGTGATCATTCTGAACTATGCAAACTGCGATATGGTTGGTCATACTGGTATTTTTGATGCGGCAAAGGCAGCAGTAGAAGCTGTGGACACCTGTGTTGGCAGAATGGTAGATGCGATTCTGGCAAAGGGTGGCGTAGCTCTGATTACCGCTGACCACGGCAATGCAGACAAGATGTGTGAACCGAATGGCGAGCCATTTACAGCACATACTACCAATCCGGTTCCGTTTATTGTAGTCGGGGAAGACTGTGAGCTGCGGGAAGGCGGCGTATTGGCAGATATTGCACCGACCATGTTGCAGCTGTTAGAACTGCCGCAGCCGGAAGAGATGACAGGCAAGAGTCTGATTGTTTCCAAGTAAGAATTGGATCACATAATATTATGATAGAAAAAGGTCGTGTACAGGCATAAGATGTACACGACCTTTTTGTTTGTAACAGTTTTTATTCTGTTTCAAAATGGGAAGCGACTGTCTTCAGGTAATCCATAATGTGCAGTTGTTGCGGACAATGCTGTTCACACTGTCCGCAGCGAATGCAATCGCTTGCTTTTCCATTTTTCAGTGCCAGATTATCATAATAGGTGCTTTGTACGTTGAAAGGCTTTTCAATTTCTTGCATATCTGCATTGTACAATGCAAAATAATCTGGAATTGGAATTTTCTTCGGACATCCGTCTACACAATATCGGCAGGTCGTGCATGGAATCGCAATACTGGCATTGATGATATCTGCTACTTGCATACAGCATGCCTGCTCCTCTTCTGTCAGAGGCTGGAAGTGTTCCATATATCCAAGGTTGTCAAGCAGTTGTTCGCGGTTGCTCATACCACTCAGCACCATGATGACCTGTTTTTGGCTGGCTGCAAAGCGAATTGCCCAAGAGGGAATTGACATGGCTGGATTTTTTGCTTTCAATAGGGTTTCCGCTGCTGGTGGAACAACCGCCAGTGTACCGCCCTT
>CAUDDP010000058.1 GCA_958448395.1 uncultured Oscillospiraceae bacterium
AGCTTGACCGCAGTTGCCATTCGGCAGATAAAACTCTCTCATCGAACTCACGTTTTGTAAGATGTATTGTGCTCATTATAGCATGTCCCAATTGAAAAGTCAAATGAAAAAGCGGCACCCGAAGATACCGCTTTTGCCATATTGTTTTGTTCGTTTCAGAGGCGAGGCTTCAATCAAAATCGTATTCCGTTTCTTCTAAATCCTCCTCGCACAAATGTTCTAACGCATACTCCAGACACTGTATCACCAGTTGATTCAAGGAAATATTGTACTTACCGGCAAGCTGTTCCAGCTGCTGTGCAAGCGGACTTGGAATCCGAAATGTTTTTGTGACATGTTCATAGCCCTTTGATATTTTAAACATCTTTTCGTCCAGCATGTTTCCCCACTCTATCCCTGATCATAGTCAAAAGGAAGTTATCTGCGGAAGAAGCCCTTTTTCTTTGGCTTTTCCGATGCACGGCTTGCTACAATCTCTGCCATTTCGCCCACATTCTTCATGCTGGAAACCTCTTTCATCTGAAACTGCATGTGAAACGCCTGCTCCACTGCCTCAATCAGATTGATATGCTCCAGACTATCCCAGTCCTCAATATCATTTGCCGTGGTCTGATCCGTAATCACAATGCTGTCATCATCGAATACATCCCGAAATACACCCGTCAGCCGTTCCATTACCTCTGCATGTGTCATTGTCCTGCACACTCCTTTTGATTTACTGTAATTACATGATTTTTCTCTGTATAATCCGCCACATTCAACTCCCAAACACTGTCACCATTTTCCATGTCTTTCGTTTTGGCAAAGCCAAATGTGCCATACAAATCTTTTACCATTGCATTTTTCGCAGTTTTGTAATAATACCCTACGATCTTCTGCATCCCCTGCTCCCGGCACTGTCGAACCAATTCATCCAGCATCGCAAATTCCATATCTCGCTTCAGTACCCGACAGCTCATGAGCCACAGGTCAATATGTAATGTATTCTCCACCTTTTCTCCAATGACAACGGAAACAATGCCATTATCACCGAACTTGTCTTCCAGTCGTCCATAGAGTCGAATATACTGGTCAGAGGCTGCTACCTGCTCCATTTCACTCTGCGTGTACCGCTTTGTCGTTAGATTAAATTGATTGCTCTTATTGGTCAGCTGTACAATCCGCTGCAAGTAAATCGGTTCAAAATCCCGAATCGTTCCCTGCATCTCCAGACTCTTCAGGTAATCGGTATAATCTGCAAATGTCTTCTGCATCTGTGCCCGCTGTGCATTCGCCTGATACATTGCATTCCGCTTTGCATCATCGCTGGAAAGCGTTGTCACTTCAAAATAACCTGCCCGATCCAACTGCCGCAGGCATCCCTCTACACAATCAAATTCCGGCACAGCAACGCCCGGTATCTGTGCGGAGACAATTGCCCGTTCCGCCGGATTGTCATCCACAAAGACCATACTCTCTGGCAATAGATTCAGTTCTTCTGCTGTTTCCAGCAGGTTGCGGTCTTTCGGCTCCCAGTTTGCCTTAATCACCACAAAATCCTCTGGCTTCAGGACACTGCTCGGATGCTGTAAACCCAATCGTGCATTTTCCTGTTCATTCTTGGAACAAACCGTCAGCAGAACACCAATATTCTTTTGCTGTTTCAAATAACACTGCAATTCTTCATATGCCTGTCCCATGGAGGTTTCCTGTCCGATTTCAATGCCCTCCTGTCCATCATCACCAATCACACCACCCCAAAGGGTATTGTCCAAATCTAACGCCAACACCTTTTTGTTCTTGCCGTAAATCGAACGGATGATTCTGGTCAGGCTATAGGCAAAGTCCGGAATTGCTGGCACACAAAGGG
Source organism: uncultured Oscillospiraceae bacterium (assembly GCA_958448395.1). Lineage (GTDB taxonomy): Bacteria > Bacillota > Clostridia > Oscillospirales > Ruminococcaceae > Ruminococcus_C. The sequence continues at coordinate 1,850 of CAUDDP010000058.1, forward strand.
CATACTTGTACAAATACCAGTAAGACGGCTCCAGCCAAGCATCCAGCCCATAGCAGGCAGACAGATAGTTGATGTCGTGAATGTAAAACGCTGTATGGGTATTGGCATATTCATAGAACTTACAATTTAAACGAGTGATAAAATTCACCTTACCATGGATATCCGAAGCATCCCGATTGCCAAGCAAACGATAGAATGGCAGTTCAAAATTGTTCTGAATAATTGGACAGTGGTACACCTGTTCCAAACGCTCCCACATCTGCGTAAAATGCGTATACTGCCGTTCCAATGCAGCATCGACTTCCGCTGCCGGACAATAAACATCCTGCGGAAATTCGGTAATGTTACGGCTGCTGGTATGAATGAAAATCAAATCCGGTGCAAATGTCTCCAGCTCCGGATTTTCAAACATAGCATCCTGCCAGTAGCGGGCATATTCCGACTGGTAAAAGGTCGGTTGAATGCCGTTTTCTAACAGGAATAACTCCAAAATAGAAACAATGTCATTCGTGGTAGAACCGCCGAGCACTGCAATTTTTTTCTTCATTCGCTGTGTACCATCTGCTAGTAATGCCTTTTTTATTTTTCTTCTGTTCTTTAAAATCCATGCACCATCAAATGGTACCTGCAATTCTTTCATATCTTCTCCTCATTCTTTTCTTTTTATTCTTGACGCAATAGCAATACAAAGACTGATACATTATCATCTTTTATTCTGCTTCTTCACTAGATATATCTGTAGTTTGCAATGCCACACTGGTTACATAATCTTCTGCCTTAGCATAATCAGCAGTCTCTGCCAGCACTGCCACAAACCAAATTACCGCACACAATGCCAGTAAAACGGTACCAATCAGAATCAATTTATCACTCCATGTATAGATGACTGGCTTCTGTGTTGGTTTCTGTGCTGATCGCTGCTGTGACACCGCAGCACGCGTCACAGGCTTCTGTCGTTTTTGTACCGGTCTGACCGCTTGCGGCTGCAATGCACCACAACGAGGACATACCGTCTGATCAGGCGGCAATTTTGCACCGCACTCCTTGCAAATCATAAAATCTGTCTCCTTTTTCTAATCGATTCATTTTTTATCATTACAGAAAACGGCAAGGAATTTCTTTTACCCCTGCCGTATTCTACTTCTATTGCTTCTATTTTTATTTATTGCAGCAAGTTACTTTCCAGATAGCTTTCATTTCCACCCGTTGCACTGTAGGTATTCATTGCAAACAACAAATCCGTACAATCTACTTCCTCACAGAAATCAATTGCATTTAAATCAAAATACCGTATATCACACACATAGATATTCTCAAACGACTGTGTCAGGCATGGTACCAACGCATTTCCATAGCTGTCCTTAAAGATGACGAGCGTTCTGCCATTCTTGCAATCTGTTTCTACATGGGTAATCTTATCATCCCCATTCATGAAAACCAGATAATACATACTCTGATCGTAATCGTCAATGTTCACCAACAAATCCCCTTCCTGCGGATCGGTAAAACTGGTACTGTAATAAGTGGTGGTGTAGTGATTTTTAGGAATATAATAGGTAAATTCCTCTGGATGCTCCAGCAGAACGGCACTTTCTGTATAGGTATACATAGAACCAACATAATCCGTCTTAGTTGCGATATCATAATCAGACAATGGTGCAAACGGCACATCTGCCACCGTCGCAAATGCTTCTGCTGCATAGTAAGCCCCCAGCGGCAGCCAGTGATGATCGGTTCTTGCATAGATCGCTTCTGCTTTATGCGGTTCCAATGCCGCATAGGCATCAATTGGTTTGACATCGTTCAAATAGCTGTTGATATGATCAATATTTTCTGTTTCACTTGCAGTATAATCTGCGTACGCCTCCGGCAAATAATAGGAAACCGCCGTTGGTACAACCATAGAGTAAACCTGTACGTCATCCCCCAGTGCCTCTTGATAGGCATTCAGATTTTCTGCATAATCCTGTCCTGTGGAAAAGCTGCCGCCATAAACGCAGATGGCACGCTTATGATCCAGAATGATACCTTCCCCAATTTCTGCTGCCGGCTCATCATTCGGATCCTCTGTCGTTGTCAAAACAGTTTCCGCTGTACCAACATTGCCCTCCTCTGCTGCTGTCGTCACGGCTTCCGTTGTTGTCACAGCTGGCACGGTTCTGTTCTTCCTAATTTGCTGTACATTTCCAAAAAAGACCGTATCTTCTTCGTCCTGAATACCTGTCCACTGCATCATAGAAGAGATCGTTTTCTTCAGCTTACTGCGAAACGGAACAGTATCATTATAATATTCTGCCAATCCCGCCGTATAAGAGCCATCCAGCAAAGCGGTTAGAGAAAATTTAGGTTTCTCTGCCAGTACACGATTTTCTTCATAAGAAATCGTAGAACGTGGTACAATCAGTAAAATCGCTGCCAGCACAAATACAATCCCGCCCATTACGCTAATGCCAATGGTCATTGCAAAACGTTCTGCCTTCTGCTGCATATAGGCTCGCTTGCTCATTTGCTTTTTGACAGGTTTGCCCTGTTCTGCCGCAGAAACAGCTCCCTTCACAGAGGCAATCACAGCTTCCTTCCGCTGTTGCTGTGCAATCTCTTCTGCCGTAGGAATTGTATTTTCCGGCTGTTCCGGAAAGTCATGGAATAACCGTTCATAAAATGCTGCTGACTCCAGCGGTGCCTGTTCTGGCTCTTCGGCAGCGTGGGAGACAACCGAACGCTTTTTTGGCTGCACTGGTGCTTCCTCTGCTGCGTGGGAGATAACCGGACGCTTTTTTGGCTGTACTGGTGCTTCCTCTACTGCATAAGCGACACCTGCCTGTGATTCTGGGGGTATCCACGTATCATTTTCCCCATTTGGAACAGCATCTGGGAATGCTGTCTGCACAGACACTTCGGGTTTCTGTGCATTTGATGGTTCTGCATCTCTTGGAGAATCCTCTACAAATAATTCTTCAAAGAATTTTCTTGCCTTACTGGTGCTGCCAAAACTGGAATGTGGCTTTTTTTCTGCGGTTCCTGTCAACTCTGCAACAGATGACTTGGGATGACGGTTCTTTAAATATTTTGTTCGCTTCTCCGCAATCTGTGGTGCTTCTTCGACAAATCGTTCCATTGGTTCTGATGGCACAGCCGTTTCTAAAGCAATATCCCTTGGCTTTGCCGGACGGGGGGGCTGTCGTTGTTCTGCTGGTGACACGGTTTTCGGATCTGGTTTCCCGTAAAAACGCACTGCCTGTTTGTCATTTTTTTCTGTTGACTGTTCTGACCGTAAGGGAATCGGGGTTTCTCCAGCAGCTGCCATCTGTCGCAGCATGGCAGTTGTAATAAACGGCGAATCTTCCATTGCCTCCGATTGGGACGATTGAGACTGCGGCACTGACTGCAACGGTTGATTTGGTACAGCAGTGGGCATCTGCGGCATTGTCCTCGGCTTGTGAGCCGGACGTGCCTTCGGCACAGATTCTGGCGATTCTGCTGCCGCAGTTCTCCCTGTTTGCAGAGAAACGGTTTTGGGCATACCATCTGCCTGCTGTGCAAACTCTGCTATTTGCCGCAGCATATCTGGTGTGATTACTGGCTGAGACGACTGCTCTGTTGTTTCTGGCTGCAATGATTGGAACTTTTCCTGTGCTTTTGGTACAGCAGTCGGCATCTGTGGCATCGTTCTTGCATCACGAGTGGAACGTGCTTTCGACACAGATTCTGGCGATTCTGCCGCCGCAGTTCTCCCTGTTTGCAGAGAAACGGTTTTCGGTGTGCCATCTGCTTGCTGTGCAAGCTCTGCAATTTGCTGCAGCATATCTGGTGTAATCATTGTCTGAGATGGCTGCTCTGTTGTTTCTGGCTGCAATGACGGAATCTGTGTCTGTTTCTTTGGAACAGCAGTCGGCACCTTTGGCATCGTTCTTGCATCACGAGTGGAATGTGCTCTCGGCACAGATTCTGGCGATTCTGCTGCCGCAGTTCTTCCTGTTTGCAGAGAAACGGTTTTTGGCGTGCCATCTGCCTGCTGTGCAAGCTCTGCTATTTGCCGCAGCATATCTGGTGTAATGATTGGCTGAGAGGACGGTTCTGTCATTGATTGAGAGGATGGTGCAGCCTGTACTGGTTTTACATCTGGCTGTGTTGGTACTTCTGCAAAGAAATGATCATAAAATTCCATTGGTTTCAGCGGTACGCCATCTGCTGGATGCCGCCTTACCTGTTGTTTTAGCTGCTCCAATGCTGCCTGTGAGATTGGCTTTTCCGGCTTCTGCACAGATGGTGGTGGCACTTGTTTCATCGGCTTTTTTCCATAATAAGTAGGAGCTGCCTCTGGTACATGCTGTGCCATTTCCCCATTCTGTTGTATTGCTGCCGCTCTGGTACGCTGCTGATCTTCTATTTTCTGCTGTCTTTCCTGCCGACTCCGCTGTGCAAGGGAATGCATTCCGTTTGGAACAGATGACTTTTGATTTTTTTTTCTCATGACAATGCCCCCTTAAAAACGCAGATAAAGAAACGGTCGATTCGTTGCATTTACCAATAAAATGCTGGCAACCAGCAGAATGATCACCGCCAAAATCGTACCACAGACAGAAATGGTCAGATAAGCACCCGGACTCTTTTGCATCACACGCTTCGGCAGTTCCAGAATTGGGAAGCAACAAAGGAGTGCCAGAAGCAATAAGAATAAATTTGTGACAATAGAAGTTTGCAAAACCGCATCCGTTACACCATTTCCGCCGAAGCCAAACATACACTTCAAACAGGTTCCCAACTCGCCAAAATCCTCAAAATAGAAAATACCAAAGCCAATTACAATGACTAGCTTATTATAAATGTGCTTGATGACAACAGGGATTTTTTTCATTCGTTTTTTGCCGATCAACTGTTCCATCAGGATAAACAATCCGTAATAGAGTCCCCAAAGAATAAAGTTCCAGCTTGCACCATGCCATAAGCCGGTACAGAACCAAACCAGAAACAATCCGCCATACTTTCTGCGTTTCCCGAAGATTGGTATGTACAGCACATAATCTCGGAAAAATGTCCCAAGGGAAATATGCCAACGCTGCCAGAACTCTGTGATGTCCTTACAGAGGAACGGATGCCGGAAGTTCTCTTCCAGCCGGAACCCCAGCATTCTGGAAATCCCAATGGCAATATCTGAATAACCAGAGAAGTCGAAGTAAATTTGCAGGGCATAGACCAATACACCATACCATGCACCCAAAGCCGTCTGCTGATCCATATTGCCGTTTGCAAGAAATTGGTCTACAATGTTGCCGAGGTTGTCCGCAAGGATGACCTTTTTTCCAAGACCGATGACCACACGCATCATGCCTTCATAAATATCAGATGGTACACAACGGCGTGCAGAAAGCTGACTCTGCATGGTTTCATATCGTGCAATTGGCCCCTGTGTAATCACAGGGAAAAATGTCATATATAACAGGAAATGAGAAAACTTCTGTTCTGCTTCCACCTTGCCCCAGTAGCAATCCACAATATAGGAAATGGCACGGAACGTGTAAAAGCTAATCCCAATCGGCAGCGGTAAATTCGGCACGGGAATGTTGGTAGAAAGCAGTGCATTTAGATTTTCCAACAGAAACCCTGTATACTTAAACAAAACCAACATACCAATATGAAATACCAAGGATAAGGCAACCGAAACCTTTGCCGTTCGGCTCTCTGGGTCGGCAGTAATCAATCTGCCGAACAGATAATTCAAAAGCGTACTCATCAAAAGCAACCAGATAAATACTGGCTCACCCCACGCATAAAACACGAGGGAACACACAATCAATACCGCATTACGGTATCGGGGTTTTGCCACATAGTAAGCAATCAGCAGCAGTGGCAAAAACAGATAGAGAAAAAATAAACTTGAAAATACCATTTTTTACATTGCCTCATTTGTTTTCAATTTCATTCCACACATTGTTTTTTCTTTTTCGTGGGTTTGATAGAACTGCAAAAATATATACAAAATCCGCACTGTCATGCTGCATGTTTCAACAAGAATCACAAATCAAAAAAGAAAAAACAAAATTGAAAAATGGAACAGTGCATCTCTTCAAAAGAATGAAAATGGTTACTTTTTTTATTATACAACAAATAAAATTTGTTTGCAAGCATCCCTCTTTCAACTTTTTACACTTTTAAAAAAATCACCTTTTTCCACAAAAAAAGACGGCATATTGCCGTCTTTGATTGTCGAAAAAGTACAATTATGGACACATACTACTCTTTTCGCAAAAATCACTTCTTAGCTGTTGGCACTTCCGTTGAAACTGCTGATTCCTCCGCAGCATCCTTTTCTACAATTCCCTTCAAACCAGCTGCCAGTCCTGCCAACCCCTGAATTTCGCTTGGAATAATAATTTTGGTTGCCTTGCCATCTGCTGCCTTCTGGAATGCTTCCAATGCCTTCAACTGCAAAACCGCAGCATTTGGATTTGCCTGATTCAATTGCACCAAACTATTTGCCAATGCCTGCTGAACCACTTCAATTGAACGGGCTTCACCATCTGCAATCCGAATTTTCTGCTCCTTGATGGCTTCCCCTCGCAGAATGGTAGCTTCCTTTTCTGCTTCTGCACGGAGAATGGCAGCTTCTTTATCTGCCTTTGCACGCAGGATTTTTGCTTCCTGTTCACCCTGTGCAACTTTAATCTGATATTCCTTTTCGCCCTCTGCACGCAGAATTTTTTCTCTTTTTTCCCGTTCTGCCTTCATCTGCTTTTCCATCGCATTCTTGATATCCAGCGGTGGGTCAATGTTTTTCAATTCCACACGAATGACTTTGATGCCCCAACGATCTGTTGCATGGTCAATTGTTTCTGTAATCTTGGTGTTAATCAAATCACGGGAGTTCAGTGTTGCATCAAACTCCAGTTCGCCAATGATATTACGCAGCGTCGTAGCAGTCAGATTTTCAATTGCTGCCAGCGGCCGTTCTACACCGTATGCAAACTGCACCGGATTCGTAATCTGAAAGAAGACAACGGTATCAATCTGCATGGTAACATTATCCTTTGTAATCACCGGCTGCGGTTTAAAGTCTACGACCTGCTCTTTAATGGAAACTCGCTTTGCCACACTGTCAAGAAACGGCACCAGAAAATGCACACCGGTTTCCCAAGCCTGATAAAATTTACCCAAACGCTCTACCACATAGATGTTCGACTGCGGTACAATTTTAATGCGAGTAAAGAGTACAAGCAGAATAAATACCAAAATCAAAATAAAAATCCAAAAGCCAAGTCCCATAGTTGTTTTTCCTTTCTGTTGTTAGGATTGTGTTGTTTTCGTTAACTGTGCAGATTGCGTGTCCAGTACATCCTGCGACGAAAGTATCTCTCCCGATTTCTGCACGGGTGTGACAAACAGTTTTGTACCATCTACTGTCTGCACCTGTACGGTTTCTCCTGCTGGAATAACCAGATCCGGATTTGAAACAGCAATCCAGTCGATATCATCCACGCGAACTCTGCCCGTTCCCTTTTCCGGATCGATCGTCTGCACAACTGTTCCGTATTTTCCAAGGTCTAACCGCAAATTTGTATCCTTGGATGCAAAATTGGTAAGTTTCCGCACAAGCGGACGGGTCAGAAGCAGCAACAGAGCAGAAACTGCTACAAATAGTACTGCTTGCAGCCAGATTGGTACACCGAACAGTGCGGCGATCAAAGCAACCAGCGAACCAGCTGCAAACCAAATGGAGATTAACTGTTGAGATGCAATTTCTGCGACCACAGTTAGCACGAACAAAATTCCCCAAAACCATAAATCCATAGGCACCGACTCCTTTCTGTCTGTTTTAGGCTTCACCATTCGCTCTATTCATAGTATATCATATTTTCTTTTGTTTGTAAAGAACGCAACAGGTGCAATTTCTGCTATTTTGGCGTTACAATTATGTTAAATACGTTTTTTCCTGCTGAAATGACAATCGTTAAGGAAATTGTTATCATATATTTTATTAAAATATATGATTTTTAAATAATCAACGTGAGTTCGACGAAAAAATAGAAAAGTCTGCCAAAATCTGTTATGCTGTAAGTTCGACGAGAATGCATTCTACCGCTGCCAATCACAAACTGTGCCGGCAGAATCGCTTTACTCTCTACCCATAATCTCGCTGTTCCATGAGTTTTACTTATATCAATATTCCGATTTATGCAATGACACCGCCGCCGACCACAGTATCCCCTTCATACAAAACAACTGCCTGTCCCGGTGTAATGGCACGCTGTGGTTCATCAAACGTGACTCGCAAGGTATCCGGTTCTATCTGCTGTACCGTTGCCCATGCAGCAGTATGCCGATAACGAATTTTTGCTTTCAACCGAACTGGTTCTGGCAGACCTGCCTTGGCAATCCAGTTCAGTTGATGGGCAGTCAGTGTTTGCCGCATCAAATCCTGATTCTCGCCCAGCACAATTGCATTCTCTGCTGCACGCTTTTCACAGACATAATGCGGTGTCTGCAATGCCAGCCCCAGTCCTTTCCGTTGTCCAATTGTATATCGTATGATACCCTGATGTGTACCAAGCCGATTGCCCTGCAAATCGACAAATGTACCCTTCGGATATGTTTTGCCGGTATATCGTTCCAAAAAAGCGACATAATCGCCATCTGGAATAAAACAAATATCCTGACTTTCCTTTCGATTTGCACTGACAAAACCCTGCTCCGCTGCCAATTCCCGAATCTCCTTTTTATGATATGTTCCAAGCGGAAATTGTATTTGTGACAGTTGTTCCTGTGTCAGACGATACAGGAAATAACTCTGATCCTTTGTCTCATCTGCCGCCTTTTGCAGCAGATAACGACCCGTTTCCGAACAATAACACACCTTTGCATAATGTCCTGTGACAACGGTGTCGCATCCCAACCGCTTTGCAGCCTTTACCATCTCTCCGAATTTCAGATAGAAGTTACAGACAATACAGGGATTTGGCGTACCACCCTGCTCGTAAGTATGAACAAAATCAGCAATGACAGTCTCTGCAAAAGCAGATTCACAATGCAGTACAATATGCGGTATTCCCAACCGTTCCGCAGCTGCTCTGGCATCCGCAATCCCTATATCTGCTCCACAACTGCCACCAAAGGCAGTTTCTGACGAACAAAAGAGCTGCATCGTTGCTCCTGTACAATCATAGCCTGCCTGCTGCATCAGATAGGCAGCAACCGTGCTGTCTACACCGCCACTCATCCCAATCAGTGCCCTTTTTTTCTGTTTTGCCATCTCAACCACCCAGTGCAATCATACGGTCAATACAGCCTCTTGCTGCCAGCAGCGTTTCCTCCGGCAATACAATTTCTTCCCCGCCAGTGCCGTTCAGGCAGTGATAAACATCCATCAAAGTGGTGGCTTTCATATTCTCACAAATCAATTCTTTTTTCAACGGATAGAATTGCCGTTCCGGCATCTCATATTGCAGCAGTTCGGCAATACTGATTTCTGTCCCAATGATAAAGTTGGCAGCATCAGAGGTTCTTGCAAACTGCATAATACCAGTTGTAGAACCAATATAATCAGCATGTTTACAGACTTCTGGCTTACACTCTGGATGCACCAGTATCAACGCATCTGGATGTGCTGCTTTGGCAGCCAGTACGTCCGATTCTGTCACCATACGGTGCACCGGACAGCCGCCATCAATGAAGTGAAACTGCTTTTCCGGCACAGCAGACTGTACATAAGCACCAAGGTTGCAGTCCGGAATGAATAAAATCTCATCTACCGGAATCCGTTTGACAATCTGTACCGCAGAAGAAGAGGTCACACACACATCGGAAATTGCTTTCAAGGCAGCAGTCGTATTGACATAGGCAACTACAGTTGCCTTTGGATACTGGGATTTCAATGCCTGTAAGTCTGCAACTGCAAGCTGTTCTGCCATCGGACATCCGGCATTGGAAACAGACAACAGCACACGCTTTTGCGGGGAAAGAATTTTTGCCGTTTCTGCCATAAACCGTACCCCGCACATCAGGACATTCTGCTGAGAAACGGACATTGCCTTGACACTCAAGGCATAGGAATCACCAGTAAAGTCGGCAATTTCCTGAATTTCCGTTGCCACATAGCTGTGTGCCAGAATGCACATATCCCGTTCTTGTTTCAGACGACAGATTTCCGCCTGCAATTCGCTGATTTTCATTGTGAATCTCTCCTTCTTTTTTCCGTTCCGTCAACAGGAAATACTTATTCTAGTATAACATGCATTTAACCTGCCGTCAATCCTTTTTATAAAAAAGCATGCAAATCAATTTTCAAATAATGGAGCGGGTTGCTCCGCCGAACGGCGACAACGGAGGCAAGACTGGTATCCGTGAGGAAAAATACAAAAATAAATTTGCGTGTGCCATTTGCTTGTAAAATTGACATTGTGTGCAGTTTATGGTATACTACTTACAGATAAAATCAGGAATGGAGCGGCATCATAAAACCTGTAAACAGTTTTATAATGCAATATATTATATAAATTTCTTATAGCAAACAGCCTGCGGCATATGATCATATGGCGGATAATTGTCGATTTTTTGATACCCTATGGATAGATACAATGCGACTGCTGCGGTACAGGCAGCTCTTGTTTGCAGGATTGCAGTCGTATAACCTTTCTGCTGTGCACATTTCTCCAGCAGTGCCATCATGTTTTTGGCTATGTTCTGTCTCCTGTAAGCTTCACTGACCCATACTCGTTTGATTTCAATTGTAGTGGTATCATACGCTTTGAATGCTGCACAAGCCACTGGCTTTTCCTGTGAGTAGACAAGAAGAACATCATGGATTTCTGTTAATGCATTGTAGGGAATAAAGCTTTTTCGGTTTGCAGCACCGCCGACCATTTGATTGTAATATTCCTCCATACACGCACTGAATGCAACGAAATCCGGATTGCTCCCATCTGTCCAAATATACTGATATGCCATTTTATATCTCCCTGTATTTTTATTTTCATTTTATTCCATTGCCAGAATGACGGCAATGCTTGCTTTTTTGGGTATTCCAGCTTAAGGAAATGCCTCATAGACAATTCTGCTACAATGCAAAAGGAAAGGAAGGTTATGATGATGCATCTTTTCTTTAGAAAACGAATCACAAAACCGATGCCGCTGCCAGACGGCTGCACACCAGAACAAATCCGCATTGAGTCCAGCATCTGTACTGGTGAGAAAACCATTGGCTTCTATGATGCTGCGGAAAAAAAGCTGCGGTATGCTGAGCTGGTACGAGAGGAATCGGACATTGCAGCATTTTATACCCGTTATGGCTTAAAATTAAATCCAGATAAGTAAAAACTGTAAGTTCGACGAGAATGCATTCTACCGCTGCCAATCACAAACGGTGCCGGCAGAATCGCTTTGCTCTCTGCCTGTGTCCGCTGTCCGCCATTGTACGTTGTACATGCTTGCAGTCAA
>CAUDDP010000059.1 GCA_958448395.1 uncultured Oscillospiraceae bacterium
TCTTCCAGGCATTCTACTTGCCATTCGAGGGCGGTTTTAAGTTAATGACATTGCTGCAATGCTGCCGGTAATCGCTGCCAGCGTATCGCTGTCACCACCAACAGAAACTGCTGTGCGAATGGCATCTTCAAATGAATCTGATTCCAAAAAGGCTTCGATTGCTTGGGGAACGGTGTCTTGACAGGTTTCATTAAATTGATAAACTGGACGAATTTCGTCAATGGTAAAATCCAGCGGATAATACTGTTCTGTGATATGCTGTCGGATTTCCGGCATGGAGGCTCCGGTTTTGGCAAGAAATATAGCCGCCGTTGTAGCACGTGCCCCTTTCATGCCTTCCGGATGATTGTGGGTCACAGCTGTTACGCTGTCACTCATTTGCAGAGCTTCTTCCAACGTGTCCGCAGCAAATCCGCACGCACTGACTCGCATAGCAGCACCATTGCCAAAGCTGTTGTAAGGCTTGGGATGGTCGCTGTAAATCCAGTGGAAAAAGTTTCCGCCAAACCCACAGGCAGGATAGGGGCGTCCGATTTTTTGCATCCATTGTACCGCTGCTTCCGATAGGTCTGTACCATCGGTTTTATAATCCAGTACTGCCTTTGCCACGGCAAGAGACATGATACTGTCATCCGTTGGAAAACATTCTTTTGTAAACAAGGTAAAGTCTTTTTTTCGGTAATTGTGAAATTCAAAACGAGAGCCGGCGATATCGCCGATGATAGCACCGATCATGAAGTTACGATCCTTTCTTTTATTGAACAGAACCGTTCTGAATGGAGGCAATCAGACCACCATTGGTGATAATGGTCTGGATGAATGGCGGAAATGGTGCTGTCTGGAAGGACTGACCAGTCGTCTTGTCCAGTAGTACACCGTTGTCCAAATCGGCTTCTACCGTATGTCCTTCTGCAATCGCTTCTGCTGCTTCCGGACATTCTACAATCGCAAGACCAATATTGATGGAATTACGGTAGAAAATGCGAGCAAAACTCTTTGCAATGACAAGCGAGATGCCGCTTTCCTTGATGGCAATTGGAGCGTGTTCTCTGGAAGAACCGCAGCCGAAGTTTTCACCGGCAACCATAATATCGCCTTCTTTGACCCGGCTGGTAAAGGTGGTATCCAGATCCTCCATACAGTGAGAGGCAAGCTCTTTCTTGTCGATGGTATTCAGGTATCTTGCTGGAATGATGACATCAGTATCCACATTATCGCCGTATTTGATTACAGTTCCTTCAAATTTCATTTTGCCATAACCTCCTTCGGATCAGTAATTCTGCCGGTAATCGCACTTGCCGCAGCGACTGCCGGACTTGCCAAATAAACTTCAGAAGTCGGATGTCCCATTCTGCCGACAAAGTTTCGGTTGGTGGTGGAAACTGCCCGTTCTCCGGCTGCCAGAATGCCCATATGACCGCCCAGACACGGACCGCAGGTTGGGGTGGAAACGATACAGCCTGCTTCGATAAAGGTCTTGAGCAGACCATTTTCCATTGCTTTCAAGTAAATAGCCTGTGTTGCCGGAATGATGATGGCACGGACATTTTTTGCAACCTTTCTGCCTTTGAAAATGGAAGCTGCTTCTTCGATATCCCGATAGAAACCGTTGGTGCAGGAACCGATGACAACCTGATCAATTTTCACATCGCCTACATTGTCAATGGTTCTGGTGTTGCCCGGCAAATGTGGGAAGGCAACAGTGGATTTGATTTCGGACAGGTCGATGACGTAGGTTTCGTCATAAACCGCATCTTCGTCAGCAGTATAAACTACTGGCTTCCGGTCGCTGTGTTCTGCTACATAGGCAAGTGTCTGATCATCCACTGCAAAGATACCGTTCTTTGCCCCTGCTTCAATTGCCATATTGGTCATGGTCAGACGGTCGCTCATGGAGAGACTGGAAACGCCCTCACCGACAAATTCCATGGACTTATACAAAGCACCATCCACACCAATCATACCGATGATGTGCAGAATGACATCCTTACCGGAGATATACGGATTCAGCTTGCCTTTCAGCTCAAATTTGATGGCAGACGGTACTTTGAACCATGCCTTGCCGATTGCCATACCACATGCCATATCGGTGGAACCGACACCGGTGGAGAATGCACCAAGTGCACCATAGGTACAGGTGTGGGAGTCCGCACCGATGACAACATCACCGGAGACAACCAGTCCTTTTTCCGGCAGCAGAGCGTGTTCAATACCCATCTGTCCGACATCATAGAAGTGGGTGACTTCCTTTTCATTGCAGAAATCCCGGCACATCTTGCACTGTGTAGCGGCTTTAATATCTTTGTTCGGTGCAAAGTGATCCATTACCATGGTCACTTTGTCTTTGTCAAATACTTTGTCAATGCCCAGTTTGTTAAATTCTCGGATGGCAACCGGAGAAGTGATGTCATTGCCGAGAACACGGTCGAGATTGACCAGAATTAACTGACCAGCTTCAACGTGATCCAAGCCCGCATGAGCGGCAAGGATTTTTTGTGTCATGGTCATACCCATAGATTGATTCCTCACTTTCTAATTTATTGATTGATAATTGCTCCCTTATCCGCAGACGAAACCATTTTTGCATACCGCTTCAGATAGCCAGTCAGGTTGTCCTTTGTCTGAATCAGCATGGTCTGCTTCCGTTTTTCCAGTTCCTCGTCAGAAACTTCCAGAGTAATGGAATAATTCGGAATGTCAATGGAAATCATATCGCCATCCTGTACATAGGCAATCGTACCACCGCTGACTGCTTCTGGAGAAACGTGACCGATAGCAGCCCCTCTGGTTGCACCGGAGAATCTGCCGTCTGTGATCAGGGCAACATCCTTGTCCAGTCCCATACCGGCAATGGCAGAGGTTGGAGAAAGCATTTCCCGCATACCCGGACCGCCAGCAGGCCCCTCATAGCGAATGACAACGACATCGCCTTTCTGGATGCCGCCGCTGCGGATGACTGCAATCGCTTCTTCTTCGCTGTTGAAGACTTTCGCTGGTCCTCTGTGCTGCATCATTTCCGGTGCAACGGCACTTCTCTTGACAACACATCTGTCTGGAGCAAGGTTGCCCTTGAGGACAGCAATACCACCGGTTGGGCTGTACGGATTGTCAATCGGACGGATAATGTCTGGATTTTTGTTGATGCAGCCGCTGATATTTTCACCGAGTGTCTTGCCGGTGCAGGTCATGACATCCGTGTGAATCAAATTTTTCTTGGTCAGTTCATTCAGTACAGCATAAACGCCGCCAGCTTCGTTCAGATCTTCCATATAAGCATGACCAGCTGGAGCCAGATGGCATAGGTTCGGTGTCTTTGCACTGATGGCATTTGCCATATCCAAATTGATGGCAATGCCGCATTCGTTGGCGATTGCCGGAATGTGCAGCATACTGTTGGTAGAACATCCAAGTGCCATATCCGCAGTCAGAGCATTTTCAAATGCTTCTGCGGTCATAATGTCTCTCGGACGAATATTTTTCCGATACAGTTCCATGACTGCCATGCCAGCCTGTTTTGCGAGCTTAATCCGTTCGGAATACACTGCCGGAATGGTACCATTGCCCTTGAGTCCCATACCCAGTACTTCTGTCAGACAGTTCATGGAATTGGCAGTGTACATGCCGGAGCAGGAGCCGCAGGTCGGACAAGCTTTGTTTTCAAATTCTTCGACATCTTCCAGTGTGAATTTTCCGGCATCATATGAGCCGACCGCTTCAAACATACTGGAAAGGCTGGTCTTCTTCCCCTTGACATGACCAGCCAGCATCGGACCGCCACTGACAAAAATAGTCGGGACGTTGACTCTGGCAGCTGCCATCAGCAAACCGGGCACATTTTTGTCACAGTTCGGAATCATGACCAATGCGTCAAAGTGGTGTGCCAGTGCCATGCATTCGGTAGAATCCGCAATCAAATCTCTTGTCACAAGAGAATACTTCATGCCGACATGACCCATGGCAATGCCGTCACAGACTGCGATTGCCGGAAAGACAACTGGTGTACCGCCAGCCATCGCAACGCCTAATTTTACAGCTTCTACAATTTTATCAATGTTCATATGTCCCGGTACAATCTCGTTATAGGAGGAAACAATGCCGACCAGCGGTCTTTGCATTTCCTCTTTTGTCATACCAAGTGCATTGAAAAGGGAACGCTGTGGTGCTTTGTCCACACCGTCACAGTAAAAATTACCTACCATTTTGATTACCTCTTATCATATTGATGGATGGAAAAACTGCTTTCCCGATTGAAACATCAGGAAAGCAGCTTAAAAAGGTTTTATGCTACGCTGTCCCGTTCAAATAAGGGGATAGGTTGCTTTTTGCTTTATTTTAGTTGTTGATGAACTTGTCCTCTTCGTTGTTCCAGCTGTACAGCTTCCGGATTTCTTCGCCAACCTTTTCAGACGGGTGTTCCGAAGCCAGTTTCCGCATTGCCTTGAAGTGTACCTGAGAACCTGCATCAGACATATCAAGCAGGAATTCCTTTGCAAAAGAACCATCCTGAATGTCGGACAGGATCTTCTTCATTGCCTTCTTGGTATCCTCTGTGATAATCTTTGGACCAGTGATATAGTCACCGTATTCTGCTGTATTGGAGATAGAGTACCGCATTCCTGCGAAACCGCTCTGGTAAATCAGGTCAACGATCAGCTTCATTTCGTGAATGCACTCAAAGTAAGCATTTCTCGGATCATAACCAGCCTCTACCAGTGTTTCAAAACCAGCCTGCATCAAAGCACAAACACCGCCGCAAAGAACAGCCTGTTCACCGAACAGGTCGGTTTCTGTTTCAGTCCGGAAAGTGGTTTCCAGTACGCCGGCTCTTGCACCGCCGATTGCCAGACCGTAAGCCAGTGCCAGATCCAATGCCTTGCCGGTTGCATCCTGTTCTACTGCTACGAGGCACGGAACACCCTTGCCAGCTTGATATTCGCTTCTTACTGTATGACCCGGTCCCTTTGGAGCAATCATAGTAACGTCTACATCAGCCGGTGGCTTAATGCAGCCAAAGTGAATGTTGAAACCGTGTGCAAACATCAGCATATCGCCAGCCTTCAGGTTCGGGGCAATATCCTTCTTATACATAGCAGCCTGCTTTTCATCGTTGATCAGGATCATGATGATGTCTGCCAGCTTTGCAGCTTCCGCAGCGGTAAATACTTCAAAGCCCTGCTTGACAGCCTTGTCCCAGGACTTGCTGCCTTCGTACAGACCGATGATGACTCTTGCCTTGTCGCCGAGGGATTCTTTTGCATTCAATGCATGTGCATGTCCCTGGCTGCCATAGCCGATGACTGCAATGGTCTTGCCGTACAGTAAAGACAAATCACAATCTTCCTGATAAAAAACTCTTGCTGTTTGTTCCATCGTAAAGACTCCTTTATAAAAAATATCGGATAAATATACAGGCGGTTAAGCGTCTTTTAGACAATTGCCGCCTCTTTCAAGAGCGACCAGACCGGTGCGGCACATTTCCAGAATGCCGTATGGCTGGAGCAGCTCAATAAAAGCATTGATTTTTGTGGGGACGCCACGGATTTCAATGACGAGTGCTTCCGGCGAATAGTCTGTAATTTTTGCCCGGAAGACATCTACGACAGACATAATATCCTGCCGCTGTTCTGCACAGTTTTTGATTTTAATCAGCAGCAGCTCTCTTGCTACCGTTTCATCCCGCTGCATAACCTGTACTTTTTTGACATCGTACATTTTTTCCAGCTGCTTGACAATCTGGTTGCAGATTGCCTCATCACCATGCATGGAAATGGTGATTCTGGAGAATGCCGGAGATTCTGTTTCGCCGACTGTCAGGGTATCAATATTGAAACCACGGCGTGTGAACATGCCCGAAACACGGGACAAGACACCTGCATGGTTTGCAACCAGAATAGAAATAATAAACCGTTCCATCTTACACATTCCTCCTTACATTGCTGACGGGTCAACGATGATGTCATCTACCGCACCGCCTGGTGGCAGCATCGGCAGAACGAATGCATCACAGTCAATTGCACAATCTACCAAAACTGGACCATTGACTGCAAATGCCTGCTTCAGAACGTCTTTCAGTTCCGGCAGGGAAGCGGCACGGAAGCCCGGCAGTCCAAATGCTTCTGCCAGCTTGACAAAATCGGTTTTCCGCTCTAATGTAGTATTGGAATAGTGCTTGTCAAAGAACAGTGTCTGCCATTGCCGAACCATACCCAGTACGCCGTTATTCATGATGAAAACAACCACCGGTGTCTGATTGGTGACAGCAGTTGCCAGTTCATTCAGGTTCATACCGAAGCTGCCATCACCAGTGACCAGAATTGTTTTTTTGCCGGTCGCAGTTGCTGCACCAATGGCAGCACCCAGACCAAAGCCCATCGTGCCCAGACCGCCGCTGGAGATGAATGTTCTTGGTTTGGAGAATGGATACCGTTGTGCCGTCCACATCTGGTGCTGACCAACATCTGTGGCAACAATCACATCATCATTGGCATCCTTAACAGCCTCTGCCACAGCATCCAGTGCTGTAAACGGTGTCAGTTCACCGCCTTTTTGTTCTTCCAGCCGTTTGGTTTCTGCCACCAGTTCCTGAATGCGTGTATTCCATTCTGGATGTTCCTGCTGTGGCAGCAATGCAGTTAAATCGGCAAGAATTTTCTTCATCGAACCGGCAATGCCAAGTTCCACTGTAATGTTTTTATTCAGTTCAGAAGCATCAATATCAATATGAATAATTTTTGCATGCGGTGCATATTTTTTCGTATTGCCAGTTCCTCTGTCACTGAACCGGCAGCCGGCGGTCAGAATCAAATCTGCCTCATTCTGTGCAATAGAAGAAGCATAGTGACCGTGCATTCCCTCCATACCCAGATAACGAGGATGGTCAGTCGGTACAGCGGAAATACCCATCATAGTGCAGCCAATTGGTGCGTCCATTTTGTCTGCCAGTGCCATAATTTCTGCACCGGCATTATCGGTAATCGCACCGCCGCCAATGTAAATGTAAGGTTTTTTTGCAGCAGCAATCAGTTCTGCTGCCTGTGCAATCAGAGCCGGATCTGCTTCTGAAACCGGAGTTTTTTCCACCACGGGTTCTGCGGTATATTCACACAGAGCCGTCTGGACATCCTTCGGGATGTCTACCAGAACCGGCCCCGGACGACCGGACTTTGCAATACGGAATGCTTCCCGAATGGTCGGTGCCAGATCCTCAATTTTCTTCACAAAGAAGTTATGTTTGGTAATTGGCATCGTGACACCAGTGATGTCAACCTCTTGGAAACTGTCCCGTCCGATCAGGGAATTCGGCACATTGCCGGTGATGGCAACCAGCGGAACAGAGTCCAGATAAGCTGTTGCAATCCCAGTAACCAGATTGGTTGCACCCGGACCGGAAGTTGCGATGACAACGCCAACCTTTCCCGTTGCTCTTGCGTAGCCATCTGCTGCATGGGAGGCACCCTGTTCATGTGCCGTGATGATATGTTGAATGCGATCTTTTGCAAGATACAGGGCATCATAGATGTTGATGACCTGACCGCCCGGATAACCGAAAACAGTTGTTGTACCTTGTTCGATCAATGTTTCAATTACAATTTGTGCACCATTTAATTTCATGTTTTCCACCTTTTTTACTTTGTGATTCAGTTTTCATTTTATGCAGTCACAGCGGTCTGCCGTTCGCTGTATGCAAAAAATGCCTTCGGCCGCAAACGCACCGGAGGCATTTTGAAAAGCAATTCAAAATAAAAGGAAATGTCTCTTGCTTGCTTTACAGTTCCGCTCGTACCGGTTTATTTGCGGCATGCGACATGCCCCGAAGCCGATGACTCGGGGAAATAATCCTATCAGCAGAAATGTAGGTTCTGCAATGAAATACAATTTTTTACACATGGCAAACTCCTTCGGGACACGGATACAAAAAAATATATCTGTATTTTAGTATAACACCTTGTTTCGATAAAATCAAGCATTCTGTTCGGATTTTTACACTTTGTACAAAAAAAGTGCAAATTCCCGCCGGCTTTCCGCTGGAAATAACGCTGTGCAGTGAAAAAATAAGGAAAAATGAAAAAAACACTTGACAAATCAAAAAAAATTCGATAGAATAAAGAAAAGATAGCAGGAATTGCTGTCAGATAGGAAAAAGGCGTTGATGGGAAAAAAGATGCTTTTCTTTCATGACAGAGAGCCGTCGGATGGTGTGAGACGGCAGGAAGCAAGCAGGATACCTCATCCCTGAGCCGCAGTGCAGAACCATTCTACTGCGATTGGTAGGATAAAGTAGGCACTGACGGGGTTCTCCCGTTACAGAGAAGCACATTATTGCAGAGATGTGACAGAGCGGGTGCAGTTCGCACCAATGAAGAGTGGTACCACGGAGAAATATACTTCTTCGTCTCTTTCTCTATGCCGGAAGTGGCAGAGGAAGGGACTTTTTTTGTACACAAAACACGCTATCACATTCTGAGCAGGCCACAACAGATCTTTTTTTGATTGGAAAGGAACGAAGTACTATGATGAAACAGGCTGATAAATATACCAGACAATTTTTCCCAGTGAAGGATGCACCGATGCGGTGGGCAACAAAAACCTATATTGAAAAGCCGCCGATTTGGTGCAGCGTAGATTTGCGGGACGGCAATCAGGCATTGATTACCCCGATGAGTCTGGAAGAAAAATTGGAGTTTTTCAAGGTATTGGTGGACATTGGATTTAAGGAAATCGAGGTGGGATTTCCGGCTGCATCAGAAACGGAATATGAATTTTGCCGGACGCTGATTGAGCAGCATCTGATTCCGGATGATGTAACCATTCAGGTACTGACGCAGGCAAGAGAGCATATCATTGCCAAAACCTTTGAGGCGTTGAAAGGCGTCAAACATGCTGTTGTGCATCTGTACAATTCCACCTCTGTATCACAGCGGGAGCAGGTCTTTAAGAAGAGTAAGGAAGAGATTTTACAGATTGCTGTAACAGGGGCAGAATTGTGCAAAAAATACCGTGCAATGACACCGGGACATTTTGTGTTTGAATATTCACCAGAGAGCTTTACTGGAACAGAGCCGGAATATGCACTGCAAGTCTGCAATGCGGTTCTGGATGTTTGGCAGCCGACGCCAGAGGATAAAGTGATCATCAATCTGCCAGTTACGGTTTCACATTCTATGCCGCATGTATACGCCAATCAGGTAGAATATATGAACGATCATCTGAAATATCGGGAAAATGTCATTGTTTCTTTGCATCCGCACAATGACCGTGGATGTGCTGTTGCAGATACGGAAATGGGCTTGCTGGCAGGTGGTGATCGGGTAGAAGGTACCCTGTTTGGAAACGGGGAACGAACCGGTAATGTGGATATTATCACATTGGCTTTGAATATGTATTCACAGGGAATTGATCCACAGTTGGATTTCAGCAATCTGCCAGCGATTACAGAGGTATATGAACGGGTTACCAGAATGCATGTTTACGAGCGTTCTCCGTATAGTGGACAGCTGGTGTTCGCTGCATTCAGCGGCTCGCATCAGGATGCCATTGCAAAGGGTATGAAATGGAGAGAGCAGCAGAACTGTGCACACTGGACGGTACCATATCTGCCGTTGGATCCGCAGGATGTCGGCAGAGAATATGAAGCGGATGTAATCCGCATTAACAGCCAGTCTGGCAAGGGCGGCATTGGATACTTGATGGAAACCCGTTATGGTTTTAACATTCCAGCAGCCATGAGAGAATCCTTTGGCTATCTGGTAAAGGGCGTTTCCGACCACGCACATAAGGAATTGCAGCCAGAAGAAGTATTGAAAATCTTTAAAGACACTTATGTCAATATTGAAACACCAGTTGTACTGCCGGAGGTACACTATGTACAGAAGGCAGACGGCAATATTACCGCTTCAGTGACCATTGCCTACGATGGCAGAAAAGAAGTGGTGACAGCAGATGGCAACGGTCGTCTGGATGCAGTCAGCAATGCATTGAAGGCATATTTGGGTCTGGATTATGCACTGATCACCTATACAGAACATGCATTGGAAGTACGCTCCAACGCAAAGGCAGTTTCCTATGTGGCATTGCAGAAGGGTGAAAATTTATACTGGGGTGTTGGGATTCATTCGGATATTATTCAGTCTTCGATTGGGGCATTGCTCAGTGCTTTGAATCGGATGCTGACAGAGTAAAAATAAATTTTTTAGTTGTGTATCGAATTGAGAGGAAGAAGTTTTCATGATCATTCGCAGCAGTGATGCTTATAAAGAGTTTTTTAACGCTGCTTATATGATGGGACCAAATAGTATTCGACTTTTGGATGAGCTGCTGTGTAAAGTGACGATCTCACCAAATGCAAGGGTACTGGATTTGGGCTGTGGAACAGGTTTGACCAGTTTGTTTTTAGCAAAGGAAACGAGTGCACAGATATTTGCGACGGATTTATGGATACCTGCAACAGAAAACTATCATCGTTTTTTGCAGTGGGGAATTGCGGAAACGGTGATTCCCGTACATGCCGATGCAAATGATCTGCCATTTTCAGAAGAATACTTTGATGAGATTGTCAGTGTAGATGCGTTTCATTACTTCTCCAATCAACCTGGATTTTTTCAGCAGAAAATTCTGCCGTTGCTCAAGTCTGGTGGTACGGCACTGATTGCCATGCCGGGTTTAAAGGTGGATTTTGATGGGAAGGAACCGCCGGATGTGAAGGAATGGGCAAGCGGCGAGAACAATGAATATCCGTATTATCATAGCTGTCAATGGTGGCGGCGTAATCTAGGGGAAGATGCGGATATGGCATCTATAGAAATCTGGGAAATGGAGAATTTTGATATTGCATGGCAGGAATGGCTGCAATCTGGGCATCCATATTCTGTTCGGGATCGAGCATTTTTTCAAACTGGCATTGACCGACATTTAAATTTTGTTGGTGCAATCATAAAAAAGAAGTAAAAGCAGGAAGACCGTTGCAGCATCGTGTATGCCACAGCGGTCTTTTTTTGTTGTTATGAACCCAATACCGTACCGCCTTTTAAAAATGGCACTTCCAAGCTTAGCTGTCGGAAAGCGGCATTGTATACCTGATATGGCTGGATTTCCTGTTGAATGAGGTCATTGACAAAGCAGACGGTTTTTTCCAAGTTATTGGAAAACGAGTCAATTTCGGCAGTTTCTCCGGTACGGAGATCCTGTAGGGAAACACCGTAAATGACATGAATGGCTTTGTTGCGGTAGGTATTGCAGGCGGTGACACGGTAGACGACACGGTTCACGCCGTAAACCTCCATGTAGATGATGGTTTGTTCCGAGCGGTTGCGGCTGGAAACTTTCGATTTCATAGGCGATCCTCCTTGAATGAAAATAGCAGGCAGATGGAAAACGAACACTTCTACAACCATACCATATTTTTTTGCAAAAGAAAAGAGAGAAAAAATAGAAAAATGTCGGCTTTTTTGCATGCTTTTTGAAAGCGGCATGATTTTCCATATTGAAAAGCGATTTCACAAAATTCGACATGCTATACAATTTGTAAAAAAACTGTGCTGTAAGTTCGTGAAAAAAAGCAATGGAAAATCATGAAACATACTGCTATAATAGATTGAGTCGTTTGAAGGCAGGTGACTGCTGAAAAATGACAAAAAAAGAAAATTAGAAAATAAGAAAAAAGACAAAGAAAGGATGTTTGCTTATGACAAAAGAACTTACACATGGAAAACCATTACCGCTGATTTTGCAGTTTGCCATGCCGCTGATTTTTGGCTATATGTTACAGCAGCTCTATAGCCTCTGTGATACCGTTATTGTTGGTCGTTGTCTCGGCGTGAATGAACTGGCTGCTGTCGGCTCGACCGGTGCGGTCAGCTTTTTAGTGATTGGATTTGCAACTGGAATCTGTACAGGGATGTCCATTCCAGTTGCACAGGCATTCGGGGCAGGGGACTATAAAGCACTGCGAAAGTATCTTGTAAATGCATTTTATCTATCGGCATTGATTTCCATTATCATGACGATTGGGACAATTTTGTTCACTGGTGATTTGCTGCGGCTGATGAAGACACCGGAGGAACTGTATGATTATGCATATGACTATATTTTCACCGTGTTTGCAGGGATTAGTGCTACAATTTTATACAACCTGCTTTCTTCTATGCTGCGTTCGATTGGTGACAGCCGAACACCATTGATTTTTCTTGCGATTGCAGCAGCTTTGAATATTGGATTGGATTTTTTGTTTATTCTGGTGCTGCACACAGGGGTTGCTGGTGCAGGATATGCAAGTGTCATTTCGCAGGGCGTTTCCGGTATGTTCTGTTTGATCTATATGTTCCGAAAGTATGAGATTTTCCGCATTCAAAAAGATGAGCGGCAGGTTTCCTTGCCACACTGCGGTCGGCTGCTCTCGATTGGACTGCCGATGGCATTGCAGTTTTCCATTACGGCAGTGGGGTCGATTATTTTGCAAACAGCGGTGAATACATTAGGTACGGTTTCCGTTACAGCAGTAACTGCTGCTTCCAAATTACAGTTGGTATTGACTGGACCAATGGAATGCCTTGGGATTACCATGGCAACTTATTGTGGTCAGAATCGTGGTGCAAGAGAGTTTGAACGAATTCGGAGCGGAATTCGCACCAGTATCATGGTTTCTATGATTTATTGTGTGATTTCAGCGATTGTGATTATTGTACTGGGTGGATGGATGGCATTGCTGTTTTTAGACGCTTCAGAAACAGCTGTAATGGAACAGGTAAAGGAATATCTTCGCCTGAATGCGTATTTTTATCCAACGCTTGGCTTGTTGTTTATTTTACGGAACAGCTTGCAGGGTATGAGTTACAGCTTTCTGCCGATGATGGCAGGTGTCACAGAACTGTTTGCCCGTGTATTAGTTTGTGTGGCATTTGTTCCAACCTTTGGCTACTCGGCAGCCTGTCTGGCAAGTCCGGTTGCTTGGATTTTCGCAGATATCCTGTTGGTAACTGTTTATTTTGTAAAGATGAAAAGCCTGAAGGTGCAGCTTGCAAAACCAGCAACAGCCGCTTGTTAAAAGGGCACGGAAATCCCATTTTCAAATGATGGAGTGGATTGCTCCGCCGAACGGCGATTGCGGTCAAGCTGGCTCAGGCGGCGAGTCGCCGCAGACAGTCCACCCACCGTTATGGAACGTGAGTTCGATGAGAGCGTTTTATCTGCCGAATGGCAACTGCGGTCAAG
>CAUDDP010000060.1 GCA_958448395.1 uncultured Oscillospiraceae bacterium
ACTACCCAGTAGAAAAGCCTTGCAATTCGGAATTGATTTCTTTGGCAGTCGATATGATTAGAATGCGTTCCCTAAATATCGACGAAAAATTACGTTGACAAATCCACCAAAATGTAGTATCCTAAAATTACATTCGCTGACCGTCCAATAGGCAGACGAATACATAAAACCGTCCCGCTGGAATTGAATCCGGTGGGGCGGTTTTCTTTGTTATTTTATAAGTGCTGCACGAATAAAAACAGCAAGTGGCGTGATGTAAAGTTTGTATAGTGTAGTGCAAGTGGATCTTAGTCCGCCGACCAAGGAACTGATGAAGTTGACACTCGAACGTAAACTTGCTCACAACGGGCATCCGGTTCTCCGATGGAATATGGATAACATTTTCATCAAGCGTGACCCTGCTGGAAATATAAAGCCTGATAAAGAAAAATCCACAGAGAAGATTGACGGTGCGGTTGCGACCGTCATGGCACTTGACCGTGCGATCCGCTGTGGCAGTGATACCGGTGAGAGTATTTATGACAGCAGGGATATGCTGGTACTGTAAATTTAGCGACATATCAGAATTTATCTCATTATCAAACATCTCGACAAACTGAAATTTGTTAAGTATCAATGCGTACCATGTCTACAAGGGTACGATTTCGATATATCAAATCCGAGCGTTGGGTAAAACCCATCTTTTCCCAAAAGGCATTGCCTTTTTCGTTCTTGGCGAAAGCAACCAAGTTGACTTTATTGATACCTTGCTGCTTTAAGGCTTTTAGAGCAGCTTCGACCAATTGTTTACCGACACCTTGCCGCTGATGGGTGGGAGATACTGCTGTGTGGCTGATATAGCCGCGACGACCATCGTGACCGGTAAGAATTGCACCAATGATGCAATTCTGTTCCACAGCAACAAAACAGGTATCAGGATTACGAGCAAGATACTTTGTAATTCCCTCCCGTGAATCGTCCAAGTTATTCAGCCCCATACCGGGACAACTAAGCCAAAGGGCATATACGCTATTATAGTCATCGAGTTGCATATTACGTATTTCCATAGTTAGTCCTCCTATAAATTCCGATTTGAAGAGGAATTATACCTCCCCAATTTATATTATTATACCACAAGCCCATAGAAAAAGTCAAGCATGAAAGGAGTGATGCTCATGGGCATTTTCAGCGGACTATTCCGGTCGAGGGACAAGCCGAAGGACAGCTACGACAGCCCGTCCTACACCTATTTCTTTGGGCGGACACACGCTGGCAAGCGTGTCAACGATCGCACGGCGATGCAAATCATTGCAGTTTACGCCTGCGTGAGAGTGCTGTCGGAGGCGATCGCACAATTGCCGCTGCACGTTTACCAGTACACCGATAACGGAAAAGAGCGAGTGCCGATGCACCCGCTTTATTTTTTGCTGCATGACCAGCCGAATCCGGAAATGACATCTTTCATTTTTCGTGAAACGCTGATGTCACATCTGCTGATTTACGGCAACGCATATTCACAGATTATCCGGAACGGACGTGGCGAAGTCATGGGACTGTATCCATTGATGCCCGATAAAATCAAGGTTGACCGTGATGAGCGTAACCGTCTTATCTACATTTACAGCCGATACGATGAAGCAAATCCAAATCTGAAAGAACAGGGAGATATTGTTCTCAGACAGGAAGATGTACTGCATATTCCCGGTCTTGGATTTGATGGATTAGTCGGATATTCACCCATTGCAATGGCGAAAAATGCGATAGGCATTTCCCTTGCCTGCGAGGAATACGGATCTACGTTCTTTGCGAACGGAGCAAGTCCAAGCGGTGTATTAGAGCATCCGGGAGTGATAAAAAATCCGGAGCGTGTCCGTGAAGGCTGGCAGAGAGCTTACGGCGGCACGCATAATGCACATCGTGTTTGCGTGCTGGAAGAAGGCATGAAGTACACGCCTATTTCTATTCCGAATAATGAGGCTCAGTTTCTTGAAACAAGAAAGTTTCAGGTGGAAGAAATCGCAAGGCTGTATCGTGTTCCACTGCACATGATTGGAGATCTGGAACACGCCACATTCAGCAATATAGAACAGCAATCCCTTGAATTTGTAAAATACACTCTTGACCCATGGCTTGTACGATGGGAGCAAAGTTTGCAGAAAGCATTGCTTTCAGATAGCGAAAAAGGTCAGTACTTCATTAAATTCAACGTTGAGGGGCTTTTGCGTGGTGATTATGCTTCACGAATGCAGGGCTACGCAACAGCACGGCAAAACGGCTGGATGTCGGCAAACGATATTCGTGAGCTGGAGGATATGAATCGGATTCCCGATGAGGAAGGCGGAAATATTTATACTCTGAACGGCAGTATGACACCTTTAAACAAGTGCGGTGCAGCTTACGAACAGAAAGGTGGTGATGACAGCAATGAAACATCAGATCAGTGACCTATATCAGATGCAGTCGCTCCCTCTTGATATGAAAATTAGAATGACCGAAAGTCGTATCAGAAGTTGGTATGAACACTATGACGGTGAAATTTATTGCAGTTTTTCGGGCGGAAAAGATTCTGTTGTTCTCAGGGAGATTATAAAAAATACTCCGGGTGTATATGATGTTCCGTCGGTTTTCTGCGATACGGGACTTGAATATCCACAGCTGAAAGCGTTTGTAAAAAGCTGTGAGAATGTAACGATTATCCGACCAAAGATGACTTTCCGACAGGTCATTGAAAAATACGGATATCCTGTTATTTCCAAGGAAGTTGCAAGGCGTGTGCAGTATGCGAAAAAAGCAGTTGCAGAGGGCCGTGAGAAAAATCATGGTGACTACCAAAAACTCTGTGGTCTTGCTGTCGATAAGAACGGTCGGAAAAGTCAGTTCAACTGCGAAAAATGGAAGTTTCTGCTTGAAGCACCGTTCAACTGTTCTTCCGAATGCTGTACGATAATGAAGAAAAATCCAATGAAACAGTACGAAAAAGAAACAGGAAGAGTCCCTGTTGTGGCAACAATGGCGTGTGAAAGCCATCTGCGAAAGGAACAGTGGCTGATTCACGGCTGTAACGCTTTTGATTCGAAACGTCCACGTTCTCAACCGATGTCATTCTGGACAGAACAAGACGTGCTTGAATATATCTATACCCGAAAAATTCCCTATGCACAGGAAGTGTACGGGGATATTTTTATAGATGAAAACGGAAAATATCGCACCGCAAAAGCACAGCGAACAGGTTGTGTTTTTTGTATGTTCGGCTGTCACCTTGAAAAATCACCTAACCGTTTTCAGCAGCTTGCAGTTTCTCATCCGAAGCTGTATAACTACTGCATCGGCGGCGGCTGTGAGGTTGACGGTGTATGGATTCCCGATAACAAAGGGCTCGGACTTGGAAAGGTTCTTGATTATATTGGTGTTAATTACGAAAAGGAGGATAACGAGAATGGAAAAATTCTGGAACTGGATAAAAAATGAGGACAGCGGAGAAACTGAACTTTTATTTGAAGGACCTATCTCAAACGAAACTTGGTGGGGCGACGAGATAACGCCTGCAATGTTCCGTGATGAACTGGCGAAGGTAAGCGGAAATCTGACCGTCTGGATCAATAGCCCCGGCGGTGATTGCATCTCAGCGAGTCAGATTTACACCATGCTGAGAAATCACAAGGGCAAGGTTACTGTTAAGATTGACGGCATCGCTGCAAGTGCGGCATCTGTTGTGGCGATGGCGGGAGATGAAACTTTAATTAGTCCGACTGGTTATCTGATGATTCATAATCCCATGACTTTGGCAAGCGGAAACAAGTCCGATATGGAAAAGGCGATTGCTTTGCTTGAAGAAATTAAGGAGGGCATTATAAATGCCTATGTCCGAAAAACAGGGCTTTCCCGCAATAAAATTTCCAAACTGATGGACGATGAAACATGGCTCAATGCCGAAAAAGCGTTGCAGTTAGGCTTTGTTGATGGAATTCTTTTCGATGATAAGAAAAAGACATCTGTTCCCGAAGAGGATAAACCTGATGAAGAGGAATCCGACGAAGAATCAGATGAAAACGATTCTGATGAGGACGAAGAAAATACTGATAAACCGGAGAAAAATACAGCTTCCATGCTGTATTCCCCGACAAAAACTACCGCATCATTGATGCAGAAAATATCCGCAATGACACCGAAAGGTGTTCCCATAAATCAGCTTGAAAAAAGGCTGGCACTTCTTAAAAATTGATTGGAGGAATGATTATGACCATTCAGGAACTGAGAGAAAAAAGAGCAGCAGCATGGGACGAGGCACGAAATTTCCTCGATTCCAAGCGAAATGACAGCGGGCTTTTGTCCGAGGAGGATTCCAAAACATACGACGCTATGGAAGCACAGATTGTAGCTTACGGTAAGGAAATCGACCGTCTGGAACGTCAGGAAAAGCTGAATACCGAGATGAATGCACCAACTTCAAATCCGATTCTCGGCAAGCCTGCAACTCCCGAAATGACGGAGAAAACCGGCATTTCAAGCGATGCCTACAAAACTGCTTTCTGGAACAATGTCCGCAACAGAAATTATGTGGATATCCGCAACGACCTCCAAATCGGCGAAGATACGGAGGGAGGTTATCTCTGCCCGGATGAATTTGAAAAAAAGCTCATCGAATCGCTGGAGGAAGAGAACGTTTTTCGTCCTCTTGCAACTAAAATTCAGACCTCTTCCGGCGACAGAAAAATACCCATTATTACGCAGAAAGGCGAAGCTGCATGGCTTGAAGAAGAACAGCAGTATTCACTCTCTGATGATACTTTCGGTCAGTTGAATCTGTCGGCGTACAAGGTGGGAACAGCTATCAAAATTTCAGAGGAACTCCTTAACGATTCCGTCTTTGACCTCCCCAGCTACATTGCAAAGGAATTTGGTCGCAGAATCGGCGCAAAGGAAGAGGAAGCGTTTATTGTCGGTGACGGAAACGGCAAGCCGACCGGAATTTTCGCTGCTGTCGGAGGTGCGCAGAATGGTGCAACGACTGCGGCGGCAAGCATTACTTTTGACGATATGCTGGAGCTTTTTTATTCCGTGAAGTCGCCGTACCGCAAAAAGTCCGTGTGGCTTCTGAACGAGCAGACGCTGAAAATGCTCCGTAAAATCAAAGACAGCAACGGGCAGTATATCTGGCAGCCTGCAATTTCCGCAGGTGTTCCCGATACGATTCTGAACCGCCCATATGTCACTTCCGTTTATGCTCCAACTCCCGACGCTGGAAACAAAGCTGTCGCTTTTGGCGATATGTCGTACTATTGGATTGCTGACAGACAAGGCAGAAGTCTCAAGAGACTCAATGAACTGTTTGCCATGAACGGACAGGTTGGATTCCTTGCAAGTCAGCGTGTGGACGGAAAACTTATCCTGCCGGAAGCAGTGAAAACGCTTACCATCAAGGGAACTTCCACTGCCAAGGCTTGATGATATGGTAACATTAGTTGAAGCGAAAAATTATCTTCGAGTTGACGGAGATGAGGACGACAGGCTGATTTCCGACCTGCTGCTGACTGCAAAAAAGTTGTGTATGGACGTGGGACGCATGAGCGAGGAGAAATATGAGAGAAATGAAGATACCACCAGAATGGCGGTGCTGTTCACGGTTTCCTACCTCTACGAAAACCGCAATACTGCGGATTTCCACAAGCTGACACTCACTCTGCGATCCATTTTATTTGCACAGCGTGAAGGAGTGATTTAGTGGAAATTGGGAAACTGAATCAGCGTATCACGATTCTGGAGCATACCACAAAAATTGATAATATCGGTAATCACAAAGCTCAGTGGGAGGAATTTTTCTCCTGCTGGGCTGCGGTTTCCGTGAAAAATTCGATGGAAAACTCCGATAACGGCACCACAAAGGAAGTGCAGACTTTACAGTTTATGATTCGGCAAAACAGTATGACAATGGGAATTTCTACAACTGCAAACCGCATTTCTTTTCGTGGCGTTATTTACGATATTATCGGAATATCGCCAAATTATGAGTACCGTGATTATCTGAAAATTACGGCAAAAGCAAGGAAAGCTGGTGTATCTGATGACGTCTATTGACGATATGGCAGACGAAATAATGAAAGGCTTACAGGAGTATTCAGAACTTGCGGATACAGCTATGAAAAAAGCTGTCAGAAAGACGGCAACATCTGTGAAAAAAGAGATTTCCGCCAATGCTCCGAAACGTACAGGAAAATATGCGAAGAGCTGGACGACCAAGAAAACGAAGGAAAACAGCCATACACTCAAAATGACTGTTCATTCCAAAGACCGCTATCAGATTGCACACTTGCTCGAAAAGGGTCACGCCAAACGAAATGGCGGACGTGTTGCAGGCAAGCCGCATATTGCTCCTGCCGAAGAGAATGGTGCGAATCTATTGGAATCGCTGATTGAAAAGGAGCTGTCATGAGTTACGAAGAAATCAATGAAATGATGCAGGAAATGGGACTTCCTTTCGCCTATCATCATTTTGCCGAGGGAGAATCCCCGAAGCCGCCTTTTCTGATTTTTCTGTCGCCGGGTGAAAATACTTTTTCGGCAGATAATTATATGTATTTCAGCTTCAAAAAACTGGATATTGAGCTTTACACCGATGAAAAATCTCCCGAAACAGAGGCGGAAATTGAAGCTGTTCTGCGGAATCATCATATTTTTTACAACAAAACTGAAACATGGACCGCATCCGAAGAGATGTATGAAGTGTTATACGAAATGGAGGTATAACCTATGGCTATGGAAAAAAATAAGGTCAAATTTGGCTTGAACAAGGTGCACTGGGCGAAGATTCTGTCCTATGGTGAGGACGGAATGCCTGTATATGCTGCACCGGTCAGGCTGCCCGGTGCTGTATCGCTCAGCATTGACGCAAGCGGTGAAAATGAGCCGTTTTTTGCCGACAACTGCGTTTATTATATGTGCAATAACAATTCCGGATATGAGGGAGATTTAGGTGCGATGCGTTCCTAATTGAAAAGATTAGGCACTAATAAAAGAATGCAAAGTTCTTAATTTAGGAGAACTGATAATCTGAAAAGTGGAATGATGGAGTAACGTCCTGAAACGCTTTCCCTGATACTCCGGCTGGCATTTTCGGGAAACCGGATTTGTCAGAAGCCCGGTGAAGTCGGCTGAGAGATACCGTAATCTGTGATAACAGAACGAAAGCTGTCCGGAGGCGGATGGTGTATCCTATAGGTCGGGGGTCTATAAAATGTATATGGTGAGAATGATAGAAATATCTGACGAACTTGCGAATGTACGGGTCTAAACGCCTAAGTTATAGAAATGTAACGGTTCATAAATGAATCGGCAGTGAGGTAAAGTAAGAATCTAGGTTATGAAATACCTTATAGTGTTACAGGCACTATCAAGCTGTCAGGCTTATAGCAAGCACCTAAGTATATATGTACAGATAAGATTATCGGAACGCAGCAGCCTACAGTACGCATTTGCGGTACAGACGAAGAATAATAAGCTGTTTTAACTGTGGGCAAAGTAGTGGCATTACTGATGATGTTTCCCGTAATGGGAAACGGAGGGACAGCCACGAGTCAATATTACAAAATTAGTTATAGGCAAATATCTTCATAGCTTCGAGTATGATTAGGATTTTATCCGAGAAAAACAAACCCGAAAGGGGGCGTTGCCTATGACAAAGCAAAAGAAACTGCGACATCTTGAATATTACAACTTGCAGGAATGCTTTGATAATCTGTATGCCAAAAGTAAGCAGGGTGAGCTTTTCACCAATCTCATGGAACTCATATCCAGTGAGGAAAACATACGGCTTGCATACAGAAATATCAAACGGAACGCAGGAAGTACAACAAGCGGAGTTGACAATTATACCATTAAGGATATAGAGAAAATTTCCGCTGAAAAATTAGTTGAGATTATACGGAATAAACTCAGATTTTATAAACCTAAACCAGTACGGCGTGTGGAAATTCCTAAACCGAATGGCAAAATCAGACCGTTGGGAATACCAACTATCATTGACCGCATTGTACAGCAATGTATTTTGCAGGTGTTAGAGCCAATCTGCGAAGCTAAATTCCATGAGCGAAATAACGGATTTCGACCAAACAGGTCAGCCGAACACGCTCTTGCACAATGCTACAAAATGATACAGATTCAAAACTTGCACTTTGTAGTAGATATTGACATTGAAGGATTTTTCGACAATGTGAACCATGCAAAGCTGATACGGCAGATTTGGACATTAGGTATCAGAGATAAATCGCTGATATGTGTGATTAAGCAAATGCTGAAAGCACCAGTAATTATGCCAGACGGAACAAAGCTCTATCCAACAAAAGGAACACCACAGGGCGGCATATTATCCCCTTTGCTTGCAAATATCGTTCTGAATGAACTGGATTGGTGGATTAGCAGTCAGTGGGAGAATTTCCCAACTAAGAATAATTACACTCACAGAACAAATTCCAATGGTGTTGCCATAAAAAGTCATCAGTATCGAGCGATGCGGCAATGTAATCTAAAAGAAATGTATATTGTTCGCTATGCAGACGACTTCAAAATATTCTGTCGTAAAAGAAGCGACGCAAACAACATTTTTATCGCAACACAAAAATGGCTAAAAGAACGGTTAAAATTGGACATTAGTAAAGAAAAGTCCAAGGTTGTAAATCTGAAAAGAAACTATTCTGAATTTCTGGGATTCAAATTAAAAGCTATTCCCAAGGGCAATAAATTTACTGTTAAGTCCCACATGACACAAAAGGCTGTAAAACGAGAAACAAACAGATTAAAAGCGCAGATTAAACGAATACAGCACAGCAAAAATGTGATTGATAAAAGAATGCAGCTTAGGTTGTATAACACAATGGTCATGGGAATACACAATTACTACAGATATGCTACGCATGTAAATAAAGATTGTGGAATTATTCATTTTCATATAATGAAAACACTTCATAATCGACTAAAAGGTCAGCTTATCCGAAAGGGAGATTTGAAATCTGTACTAATTTCTAAAAAGTATGGTGCAAGCCGTAACTTACGCTTTATTGATGATGAACCTATCATTCCAATCAGTTATGTACAGACTAAAAATCCTATGTATAAAAAGTTAAAGATATGCAAGTATACCACTGATGGCAGAGCAGAAATCCATAAGAGCTTGAAATTCGATGAAAGTGTCATTTCAGTCCTGCATATGCTTGCAAAATCTCATATTTCCGGCAGAAGCATTGAATATATGGACAACCGTATTTCATTATACGCCGCTCAATACGGGAAATGTGCTGTCACAGGTAAGGTGCTTTGGATTGACGAAATTCATTGTCATCACAAAAAGCCTGTATCGCAAGGCGGTACGGATGAATACAGAAATCTTGTCATTGTTCATGTAGAGGTACACAAACTGATTCATGCAACACGACAGGAAACAATCAATGCATATCTGAATATGCTGAACCTTACAAAATCTCAACTTGAAAAACTCAACAGACTAAGAATTTTAGCAGGAAATTCTGCTATTTAAGTTTCTGAATGCTTTTGAAATATCTGCTGATATGACGAAATTGTAATATTGATGGAACGCCGTGTGCGGTGAAAATCGCATGCACGGTGTGGAGTGGGGGAAAATTTAGAGATAACATCAAAGAATTACCTATCACTATAGATTGCTCTCGTGACTACAGATTTTGCAACAGAAATTCTGGGTCAGAGGCTTGACAGCAAGGGCGTTCTTGTGGAAAGCAACGATGCGGAAGTTGCAGAGTTTGCGTTGTTTTTTGAATTTGAAGGAGATCGCCATAAGATTCGCCATGTGATGTATCGTTGTTCCGTGGCACGTCCTGCAACAGAATCCGCAACTACTGAGGATTCTAAGGAAGTAAAGACAGAGTCCCTTTCATTGACCGCTTCTGCTCTTGAAAATGGTCTCGTTAAGTCAAAAAGTTGTGAGGCAACGGATGAAACGGTTTACAACAACTGGTATAAATCTGTGTATATTCCGAATTTTTCAACACCCGCATCGGCTAAGACACCCGCCAAAACAACTGCTTAACGGAGGTACAGTATGGCTATCAAGAAAAATATAATCGTAGACGGAATCGAAGTACCATTTAAGGCGAGCGCCGCTGTGCCTCGTCTTTATCGTCTGAAATTTGGCCGAGATATTTACAAGGACTTCGCCGCTTTGCAGAAAAATGTCAAAGAGGGTGAAGAGGAGAACTCTACGCTGGATATTGAGAGTCTGGAGGTCTTTGAAAATATCGCTTTCATCATGGCAAAACACGCCGCTCCGGAGAATGTTCCCGATAATCCTGACGACTTTTTGGAGCAGTTCAACACCTTTTCAATCTACGAGATTCTTCCGCAGCTTATAGAACTGTGGGGACTGAACACCGCCACGCAGGTGGAATCTAAAAAAAACATCGCAAAACTGACCGCCCGATGACGACGCCGCTTTTTCTCCTGAGATGTGTTCAGCTTGGAATTTCTCTTTCCGAGCTGGAGCTTCTCACGATTGGTCTTGTTAATGATATGTTCAGCGAACGGGAAAACGACGATTATAAAGGTTGGTCGGAGATAGCAGGTCAATCTGATTTTGACCGATTTTAGGTCGTTTGAATGGAGGTGACTCACCACGGCAAACAGAATCAAGGGAATCACAGTTGAAATCAACGGCGATACTACCAAGCTGTCCAAAGCTCTCGAAGGTGTCAATAAAAACATCAAGAACACCCAGACACAGCTAAAGGACGTAGAAAAACTGCTGAAACTCGATCCATCCAATACAGAGCTTTTATCACAAAAACAAAAACTCCTTGCAGATACAATCGGCTCTACAAAAGAAAAACTGGAAACTCTGAAAACTGCCGCAGAACAGGCAAATACAGCTCTTGCAAACGGCGACATCTCACAGGAACAGTACGATGCTTTACAGCGTGAAATAATCGAAACGGAAAATGAGTTACAGCGTTTGCAGAATGAAGCTGAAAAGTCCAAAACAGCGCTCGTTAAAATCGGTGAAGCCGGAGAAGTCCTGCAAGATGTCGGCGATAAAATCAGCGGTGCCGGAGAAAAACTTCTGCCTATCACCGCAGGTGTGACGGCGCTTGGTACTGCTGCCGTGAAAACAGCCTCTGATTTTGATTCCGCCATGAGCAAGGTTGCTGCTGTATCGGGAGCAACCGGAGAGGAATTGCAGGCTCTCCGTGACAAGGCTCGTGAAATGGGTGCAAAGACTAAATTTTCGGCTTCCGAAGCTGCCGAAGCGATGAATTACATGGCAATGGCAGGCTGGAAATCGGGTGATATGCTGTCGGGTATTGACGGCATTATGAACCTTGCTGCCGCAAGTGGAGAAGACCTCGCAACAACCTCCGATATTGTAACTGACGCACTGACCGCTTTCGGCTTAACTTCCGCCGACAGTGGTCATTTTGCTGATGTTCTGGCGGCTGCATCGTCTAATGCGAATACCAATGTATCTATGCTTGGTGAATCGTTCAAATACTGCGCTCCGATTGCGGGTGCTATGGGATTTTCCTGTGAAGATACCGCCGAGGCTCTCGGACTTATGGCTAACGCAGGTATCAAATCCACGCAGTCCGGCACGTCCATGCGTTCCATTATGACAGCACTTTCGGGTGATGTCAAATTCTGCTCTGATGCTTTTGGGGAAATGGAGATTGCCACCACAAACTCTGATGGCTCAATGCGTGAACTGTCAGATATTCTGGCAGATTGCCGTGTAGCTTTCGACCAGATGTCAGAATCCGAAAAAGCATCAGCAGCACGTTCTTTGGTGGGCAAAAATGCCATGTCGGGATTCCTTGCTCTCATGAATTCCGCACCTGCCGACATTGAAAAATTATCGGGTGCAATCGATAATTGCGACGGCACATCGCTCCGCATGGCGGAAACCATGCAGGACAACCTCGGCGGTCAGCTTACCATTTTGAAGTCGCAGCTTGAGGAGCTTGCCATTTCTTTCGGCGAAATTCTCATGCCTGCAATTCGTGAAATTGTAGCGAAAATTCAGGGATTTATCGACAAGCTGAATCAGCTTGATCCGGCAACAAAGGAAATGATTATCAAAATCGCTCTGGTCGCAGCGGCTTTAGGTCCGCTGCTGATCGTGGTCGGCAAGACAATATCCACGGTCGGAAGTCTGATGAGCTTTATCAGCAATATCCCCACGATGATTGCAGGTGCGAAAACTGCCTTTGCCACGCTCAGCGGTGCAATCGGAGGAATCTCTGCACCAGTGGTTGCCATTATTGCAGCGATTGCTGCACTTGTGGCTGCTTTCGTGCATCTATGGAATACCAATGAAGATTTCAGAAACAGCATCATTGCAATCTGGGAGAAAATCAAAGCAACTTTTTCCAAGCTGACGCAGGGAATCGTCGATAGATTAAATGCTCTCGGCTTTAATTTCGAAGATTTCAGCGATGTAGTAAAAACTGTATGGCAAGGATTATGCGATATTCTCGCTCCATGGTTTGAAGGAGTTTTCACATATATTTCGCAGGTTTTTGAACTGGTTGTCGATACGATTCTCGGTGTTCTGGACTTCTTTATCGGCTTGTTTACCGGCGACTGGGAACAGTGCTGGAACGGAATCAAAGGCATTTTTGTTGGCATCTGGAACTTCATTAAAAATTGTTTTTCCAATATTCTCAATACTCTTGAGGGTATCGCAGATGTATTTCTCAGCTGGTTCGGAACATCATGGAGCGAGGTATGGACTGCTATCAAGGACTTCTTTATTAGCATATGGAACAGTA
>CAUDDP010000061.1 GCA_958448395.1 uncultured Oscillospiraceae bacterium
CTCCTCGCCCTGGACCTCGGCAGCATTTTCGAGAAATTGCTGCACCAAAAAGCTTCTATGATGATGTAAAATTGCTTAAGTGGATGACATTGCCCACACTGTGGGGAATCACCCTCCGCCAAGCTGCATCAGCTTGACCATAGTCGCCATTCGGCGGAGCAATTCATTCCATCATTTTAAAATGGATTTCCGTGTTTCTTGCATCCGCTAACTTTTCCAATCCGGCGACAATCCAGCGGATTGCCTTGCATAGTACGTCAAAATAGAAACGGCATCTTCCACCGAAATTATGCCATTTCCATCTACATCCCCATTTTGGATACAAGAAAATTCTGTCTCTTTATCCGGCTGCAAACCAGCAGACTGTCTGGCATAATAAGTCAATACCAACACAGCATCTTCCACAGAAATGACAGAATCGCTGTTGACATCACCAAGTATTTCTTTGTCCGAATGATCAGTTGTTTCAGTGGTAATCTGCTGCACAGTAAGAGAAATGCCCGCATCTGCAACCGTTCCATTTTCTGCATACTGATAGAGGTTGATATTAGTTGCCAACAACAGGCAGTCAATGGTACTGACAGCATGTGGCAAGATAGTTTGCACATTGTATGTACCATCTCTCGTGACGTGCACCGTTCCGGCAACAGCGGTATCAGAAGGATGATTCCAAAATGTAAGATCTCCAGCTGTTCCAAGCAGAGAAACGGTATAAGGAGCAGTCAATTTTCCAAGCCCCGAAATAGTAAAAGTAACGGAAAGAAAACCAGAACATGCGACATCCTGCGGCACATCCTCACAACTGCCATTCCAGACATTCCGCAGATTCAGCCGCAGATATTTACCATCTGTGGTCAAGCTGTCTGCAGAGGGCGTGTAGGGAATCACAGTAACGGCTGCGGAGACAGGAAAAGCGGTTTGCAGAGAAAGAAAGGAAAAACAACAAAGCATAATGGATAACAAAATAAAAACCGCCTTTTGTCGCAATTTTCTCATAAGAATCCTCCTTTTTTCTTATTATACATTTTTTCGACCTTTCCGTCAATCGTTTTTCATATATATGATAAATTTATCAAAAATAAAGCTGCTTATTTGTACATCTCATACAAACAAGCAGCTGTTTTTATTACTTTCCTATCGTTTATTCCTGAACGGGCAGGGCATCCATTCAGAAAATTACAAACACATGGTTCCCATACAGAAGCCCCTCTCGTTGCATCCGTTTACAAATCAGATTGATGTATAATCATATGGTAGATTCCACTCAAACTTCATCCCAGAACGGACACAAATTTGCAGACTGTCTTGCATAGTAGGTCAAAATTGATACAGCATCCTCTACTGTAATCGCTCCATTCTGATCAATATCTCCCAGTCTGATATTTTCAAACAGGCTATCCGTCTCCGGCTGCATACCAGCAGATTTCTTCGCATAGTAATTCAGCACCAAAACAGCATCAGAAACAGAAACAACATCATCTCCGTTTACATCTCCAATGAGATCGGCAACGCCCAGCGAAACAAAATTTATGTTATAATCGTATGCAAAATCAGCCGCTCTGGAATTGCTATGTGCATGAATGGTCAGTTCACTCCAATGCCAAATATATCCGCTCAGTCTGCAATATGGATTTTCAACGACTAAATCCGTCAAGTTATCACAATCATAAATGGCATTTTCCTCTACAATCTTTACGCTCTCCGGCAGCGTGATGGAAGTCAAAGGATTGACAGAAAAAGCATACGCACCAATTGTCTTCACACCATCCGGTACCACATATTCTGTTCCTGCCTTTCCGCTTGGATAACAAATCAATATGGTTTGGTCTGCATTATATACTACATCATCTACCTGCACATAATTCGCATGATCCGGTGCGATTTCTATGTTCGCCAGCTTTTCACAAATCGCAAATGAAGAGCCTTCCATGGTCTGTACAGCTGCCGGAATGGAGATAGATTCCAGAGAAGAACAGCACATAAATGCTTTTGCTTCAATTGCAGTCAAGGTTTCCGGAAGTGTAATCGCAGGCAAGGCGGAACAATTATAAAAAGCACGTTCTCCAATGGTTTCTAGACCATCCGGAAGTGTTACGCTGGTCAATTCGGTACAGTCGGAAAATGTCCCTTTCTCAATTACTTTTATCCCATCTGGAATAACTACTTCCGTCATGCCTGTACAGCCGGAAAAAGCAGCTTCTCCAATGACCTGTACATTATTTGGGATCTGAATGTGCTTCAGCAATGCACAATCACTAAACGAATTTGCACCAATTTCTGTCACACCATCTGGAATCGTCACTTCTGTCAATGCTGCACAACCGCTAAATGCATACTCTCCAATGGAAACAAGCGTACTGGGGAGGCTGATGGTCTGCAATGCCTCACAGTTCGAAAATGTATTGGCTGCCACCTCTGTAACGCCTTCCGGAACATCGAAAGCAGTGAAGGCAGTACTGTTGAACGCATATTCTCCGATAGAGGTGATTGTACTGGGAAGGTCAATGGTCTGTAACGCTTTACAGCCCTGAAATGTACCTCTCTCCAATGTTGTGATACCTTCTGGAATATTGACAGTTGTCAAGGCAGTACAGCCTATAAAAGCAGAACTACCAATACTGGTTACGCCATCCGGCAGCGTGACAGACTGCAAGGAAATGCAGTTACAAAATGCTGCATTTTTAATCGTCGTGACACCGCTTGGAAGCACAACGGATGTTACAATATCGTCTTTTTCAAAGGCATAGGAAGCAATGCTGGTAATCGGCAAACCGTTGATGGTATCCGGCAAAACCACATCCGTGGTAGTTGCTTTTGAAAATCCAGTCAGTTCAATCGTATTATCCGACATCACCTGATATTTTAAAACCAAGTCATCTGTGTGGTACAATTCTGCTGATGCAGTGAGGGAAACCATAGGCAAGCTGTTCTGTAGCAGCCCTGTTGCACTGCCTCCAGCCAGACACGCAATTGCTGCCAAGGCAGCTACGATTCTTTTTGCCCCATTTTTCATAATAGTATCCTCCTTTTTATTTTCCTTATGCTGCAATGTGATACGTTTTTTGTATACAACAAAAAGAAAAAATTATTTTCTTACTGTCTTATGTATCCTTAACTTGTTTCGTCTTTATTGAATAAAGTTCTATTGAATTATTTTTATTATATCACTATCATAAAATAATGTCAATCCCTTTCCCACAAAAAACGTAATTTTTTGTAAAAGAAAAGGTTTTGCCTGCATATTTTGTATCAACAGAACGTATTTTCTTGATATTTTGCATTTCATCCATTTTGAATATACATATGGTAGAGGAATTGTCTGCGGCAACTCGCCGCCCACACAAATCCATTTTTGTACTTTCTCTCACCGATAGTGGTCTCATCGAACTCACATTCATCGAACGCACGTTTATGGAACAACAAGGGCTGCTGCACCCATTTCATCCTGTGCAACAGCCCTTGTTTTTGATTTTTATATTTTATTCTTCCATCAATTCGCAAATCAGATTAGAGAATGCCACTGGATCTGCAATCGGCATCCCTTCAATCAGCAATGCCTGATTGTACAGCAACTGGCTGTACTTACCCAACTTTTCCTCGTCCAAAGTCTGCAATTTCTGATAAATCGGATGTTCTGGATTCAGTTCCAGTACTGTTTGTGCCTGTACCGGCTGGTCAACGCCCGGCATCGCATTCAAGGTTTTTGCCATTTCCATGGATAAATCCCCTTCATTGCTCAGGCAAACCGGATGGGATTTCAGACGACCAGACAGCTTTACCTTGCCAACCTTGCCCTCCAGTGCCTTTTGCATTTTCTCCAGCATATCCTTGCTGGCAGTTTCCTTTTCTTCCAGAGCCTTCTTTTCCTCTTCACTCTCCAGATTCAGGTCATTTGCAGAAACCGACTTGAATTCCTTTTCCTTGTACTTCATCAGCATTTTAATTGCAAATTCGTCCACATTGTCAGTAAAGTACAGGATTTCATAGCCCTTATCCTTGACCAGTTCCGTCTGCGGCAGTGCTTCAATTCTGGCAATGCTCTCTCCACACGCATAGTAAATGCAGGTCTGTTCCTCTGGCATCCGGTCTACGTATTCTGCCAGACTGGTCAGCTTCTGATCCTTGGAAGATGGGAACAACAGCAAATCCTGTAACAGATCCTTATGCATACCATAATCAGAATAAACACCATATTTCAACTGCAAGCCAAATGCCTGATAGAACTTCTCATACTGCTCCCGTTCATTCTTCATCATCCGGCTGAGTTCATTTTTAATGGTTCGCTCAATGCTCTTTGCAATCAACCGCATTTGTGCATCATGCTGGAGCATTTCACGGGAAATGTTTAGGGAAACATCTTCGGAATCCACCAGACCCTTGACAAAGCTGAAGTAATCCGGCAACAGGTCTTCACAGCGTTCCATAATCAACACGCCGTTTGCATACAGCTGCAAACCTTTTTCATATTCCTTGGAATAGTAGTTGAATGGTGCTCGTTCCGGAATATACAGCAGAGCATCATAGGTCACCGTACCCTCATTGTGAATCAGTGCATGGTGCAGTGGATTGCTGTAGTCATTGAATTTATCCTTATAGAAGTTATTGTAATCGTCATCTGTCAGTTCACTCTTATTCTTCTTCCAGAGTGGTGTCATACTGTTCAGAGTAACCTTCTCAATATATTCCTCGTATTCGTCCGAATCCTCTTTCTTTCTGGACTTCTTCATATCCATGCGAATCGGGAAACGAATATAATCACTGTAACGCTTGATAAGAGACTGAATCCGGTACTGATTCAGGTAGTCGCTGTACTTTTCTGCGCCTTCTTCCTTGTCCTCTTCATCCGGCAGAATTTCCAGTGTGATTTCTGTTCCGACCGTTTCCTTATCGCACTCATCAATGGTATAACCATCTGTACCCTCAGACTGCCATACATATGCCTTATCTGCACCAAATGCCTTAGATTTTACTGTTACCCGGCTGGCTACCATAAAGGCAGAGTAGAAGCCAACACCAAACTGACCGATGATCTGATGATCATCTTCCATCTGATTTTCGCTCTTAAACTGCAAGGAACCACTGTTGGCAATGGTACCAAGGTGTTCCTCCAGTTCTTCCTTTGTCATACCGATACCGTTGTCCTTAATCGTCAAAGTACGTTCTGCCTCATCTGGAATGATGTCAATGGCAAAATCAGATTTTTTCATATCAATACTGTCGTCCGTCAAAGAACGGAAATACAGCTTATCGATGGCATCACTTGCATTGGAGATCAATTCCCGCAGGAAGATTTCCTTGTGCGTATAAATCGAATGAATCATTAAATCTAAGAGCCGCTTGGACTCTGCTTTAAACTGTTTCTGTTCCATATACCAATCCCGACTGTGTTGCCGCAGCCGCTCCCTTCTAAAATTAGCACTCATTCTGCAAGAGTGCTAACACTATTATAGCACCCGTGCTAAATCCGTCAAGGCGTTTTTTGGAATATTTACAGTTTGTTTACATTTAAATCGTAATTGCTAAAAATCAAAGCGATTCCACCTGAAAAAACGCTGACAGGATATCCTGTCCACAACAGCCGCATTGGCATTCAGCCATTTTAAGTAAGAATTCAATTTTTTTTGAATGCTGTGCATTATCATATTCTTTGAACGAGATTGCACAGAGAAATCCCCCTCCAGAAACAGAATAACAGAAAGGGCAATCTCTCCTTTTTTCAATTTTTGAAGTTTCTCCCAATACGGCACGAATTCCTCCGCATCGTGCTCTATCTTCTCATCATATGTAGCGGCACCTGCCATACAGGCAATGGTATCCGCAGCTTTTTTCGCCACTTCGATATCAAAGGATTCCTCACCATTTTCTTTATAATGCGTATTAATCCGCCAAAGATTTTCTGTTTCGTACCCTTTGCAGTTTTTCACCTCAATCAGCATCAGTCGATCTTTTGTCAACACTACAAAATCGACACCCTTTGCTCCCGGCATTCTTTCTGAAAAATATTTACGGTAAAATATCGTATCATCAAATTTGACTGCTGAAACCGCATCTGTAAATGCAAATTGCAAATTTCCCTCTGTCATAATCATGGCATCAACCCCAGTTCCCTGTCATAAAGGGCATCAAATTCCTCCATCACCGCATTATGCCGTATGTCATTCAGTGAATGTCCCGTTTCCAATGCAATATGTGCCTTCCCATCTTCTGCCTCCTGCTGGTAGAGGGAGAAAAACCGCACATCTACTTGTGCCGGATTGGCTTTTGAATAGGTTGCCAGCAATTGAAATGCCTGCTGAATAAAATAGCTATGTGTCGCAATAAAAACTTGTACCCCCATCTTTGCTAATTCTACCAGAGCCTGTGCAACATGATAAATCATTTTTGGATTCATATTGGATTCCGGTTCATCCCAGAATAAAATAGAATGCTTATCTAAGCTGCCAGAAAGAATCAGATACATCATAGTGGAAAGCTTCCGATAGCCCTCTGACACCAGCCCCATTTCAAATTCTCCGCCATTCATTTTCAAGTAAAACCGATTCTCTCTTTGTACAATACTTCCTTTTATAATATTTTGAAAGGAAGAAAGTACGGCTCTCTGTTCCTGGGTGTTCGCTCCTTTTTTCAATGGCCGCAGCAGCAGTTTCGCTAAATCATAATACGTTTCCTCAAACTCAATATGGTAGTCATCATATAGTGATGTAAAGTTTCCTGTGGTAGAAATCGCTTCTTTTGGTGGGATATAAATTGGTATAAATCGTTCTTTGCTCCTCTCTATAGTAGAATCAATATCCACATGATTGGTCTGTCGGTTTCCAAAGCCAAAAGAAAACGTATCGGTTTCAAAAAAAACCTTCACGTCGGCATGATTACTCCCCTGTTTTCTGCTGACCAGTCGACCGACTGCATCTCGTTCCGGACGAAAGACACCTGTTATTTTTTCCACCAGCATTCTTTCCTGTGCATCCTTCCAGAAAGACTGTTTTTGATTGGCATCAGAAACTACTTTTGCAGTTGTGTAGAGCACTTTCAAAAGTGCTGTTTTTCCGGTCGCATTTTCGCCGAAAATGAGATTGATCCCATCGGAAAACGATGTAGAAAGTGCATCAAATATCATAAAGTTTTCCAGCTCTACTCGCTTTATTTT
Source organism: uncultured Oscillospiraceae bacterium (assembly GCA_958448395.1). Lineage (GTDB taxonomy): Bacteria > Bacillota > Clostridia > Oscillospirales > Ruminococcaceae > Ruminococcus_C. The sequence goes on from CAUDDP010000061.1 coordinate 7,148, forward strand.
CAAGAAAATCGCCCTTCCTTCTGTCATATTTTTCATATAGGCTACTATCATTATACTGTTATACTTTTCAAAAGTCAACTGCATTCTACGGACAAGCAATTCAAAAAGTCCGCCGCCTTGCGTTGTTCAGCAGATTGTATGCAAAGGATTTCATATCATTTTATCCATTCCAAAACAGTGTATTTCTCTTCCTTTTGTTCCATCACAACCCCTGATTTCCCATACATCTGATATAACCCATTCTGCCTTTTCCTTGAAAATAGGGGCTTCCCTACAATGATAGAAAAAACTGAATGCCAATTTCAACAGCTTATTTTCAACCGCATCATGTTATTTCTAACATTATAAACTTTTATGAATAAATGACTAAATTCAAACCAAACTGCTTGTCAGACAGCAAAAACTATGCTACAATGAGGAAGATTCCTGTTGCAGATCCGACACCTTCTGAAATCGTTTTCGTACCACATGACAGATTCCAATCGCAGGAATACATACAAAAAACCAAAGAATCGAAAATGGCAAACAAATCTGCCCGAACAAATTCAGCGGAATCTCCTGATAGCTCCATACATGCCACTGCATAACCAGATTATCCAGCACACCAACCACCATCTCCAGTGCGGTAATCATACAGGCACCAGAAACTGCCTGTAAAAACAGGGTATGAGATGGTGCTGTCCCATGCATCCAGTAAAGCAGTATCCCTACAACGCCGCCAAGCAGGGTCATCGTCCAGTGCGTATACCCCCTTGCAGCAATCTCCAGAAAACTGTAAATAAAGCAGCCAAGCAAAAACATAAATGCCAGCTCATAGCTGTGAATTTTCTGCGATGCAGTCATATGTTTCACCTTCTTTGTTTTGATTAATTTTACACTACAAGTTTGTTCTGCCTTTTAGTATAAACCAGAATCCTTGTGGTATACCATATAGAAAGAAAGGAATTTTATCCATGAGAAGAAGTGGTATTTTAATGCACATTTCCAGTCTGCCCTCTCGTTACGGCATCGGCAAGCTGGGAAAATCCGCTTACCAGTTTGCGGATTTTCTCAAAAAAAGCGGCGTTTCCGTTTGGCAGATTCTTCCGCTCTCCCCGACCAGCTACGGCGATTCCCCCTATCAGTCTTTTTCCGCCTATGCCGGCAACCCATACTTTATTGACTTGGAATTGCTGGAAGAACAGGGGCTGCTCCAGCACACGGACTATGCGGATCTGAACTGGGGCAGTCCAAACAAAGTCGATTACGAACGTCTCTACCAGATGTGCTTCCCCATTCTTCGGAAAGCATTCACCGCTTTCGACTGCAAACAACCAGATTATCTTGCATTCTGTGAGAAACAACATGCCTGGCTGCCGGATTATGCACTGTTTATGGCACTGAAATTTGCCCATGACGGAAAAGCATGGGATCAGTGGGAACCAGAACTGGCAATGCGAGATCCGGAAGCCCTCCAGAAAGCCTCTTCTCAATATGCAGAAGAGGTACAGTTCTTTCAGGTAATGCAGTACTGGTTCTATACACAATGGGACAAGCTCAAAACCTACTGTAATGAAAATGATCTCGAATTGATCGGCGATATGCCGATTTATGTTTCTTATGACAGCGTAGAGGTTTGGGCACAACCGGAACTATTTGAGCTGGACGAACAGCATAAACCGATCTCTGTTGCCGGATGTCCACCAGATGTTTTCTCACCGACCGGACAGCTCTGGGGCAATCCGCTCTATGACTGGAATTATCACAAGAAAACCGGTTATCAGTGGTGGATTCAGCGACTGGCATTTGCCACTTCCATTTATGATACTGTCCGCATTGACCACTTCCGTGGCTTTGAAAGTTACTATAGCATCCCCTATGGCAATCCCACTGCGGAAATCGGTGAATGGCGGAAAGGTCCCAATACCGCCCTGTTTACCGCCGCACAAAAAGCACTTGGCAAGCTGTCTATTATTGCGGAAGACCTTGGATTTATTACACCGGAGGTACAGGAAATGCTGGATGCCTGTGGTTATCCGGGTATGAAGGTAACACAGTTTGCCTTCAGTGAAGGTGCAAAGAGCACCTATCTGCCGCAAAATTACAAAACCAACAATTGCATTGCCTACACTGGCACGCATGATAATATGACCCTGAACGGCTGGGTCTATGGTGCAACGGACAAGGAAATCAGCTTTGCAAAACGCTATCTGCGAGTCAGAGACCGAAAGGACTTGCCGGAAGCTATGCTGCGTCTCACTTGGGGCAGTGTCGCAGATCTTGCCATCGGACAAGTGCAGGACTTCTTACAGGAGCCAGCAAATGCCCGGATGAATACCCCTTCTACTGCATTCGGCAACTGGCAGTACCGCACTTCTGCAAAGCAGTTCAATCACAAGCTTTCTAAAAAAATCTATCAACTCAACGCCCTGTACAACCGTCTGCCAAAGGCAGAAGTGGATACAGAGGAAATGGAACAGGAGGACTAATTCCCATGCAGAAAGATATTTTTAAAAACCAACTGACACAAGCACTCACCGGCATTGCTCCACAGGATGCAACCCCACAGCAGCTGCATCAGGCAATCGGCGATGTAGTCATGCACAACCTTGCAGCAGATTGGAACAAGAGCACACAAGCACATGAACAAAACCGCCGTGCCTGCTATTTTTCAATGGAATTTCTGGTTGGCCGTGCCGTTTTCAATAATCTGCTCTGCTTGGATCTGTATGATACCGTAGAAGCAGTCCTACAGGAAATGGGAACGTCCCTTTCTTCCCTGGAGGAAATTGAAGACGCTGCTCTCGGCAACGGCGGTCTCGGACGGCTGGCAGCTTGTTTCTTGGACAGTGCAGCTACACTGAATTTGCCGCTGGACGGCTACGGCATTCGTTATAAATATGGTCTATTCAAACAGTCCATTGTAGACGGTTTCCAAAAAGAAGAACCGGACAACTGGATGCAGTATGGGGATGCTTGGTCGGTTCGCTGTGAAAAAGATGCCGTACTGGTACACTTTAACGGGCAGACGGTCAAGGCTGTACCGTATGATATGCCGGTTATCGGCTGCAAAACCCAGCATATTGGCACACTGCGTCTCTGGCAGGCAGAACCCGTGCAAACTTTTGATTTTGACCTGTTCAATCAGCAGAAGTATCTGGAAGCTGCCGCAGAAACGGTTTATGCTGAGGACATCTCTCGTGTTCTTTATCCGAATGATGATACATGGGAAGGCAAGAAGCTTCGCCTGAAGCAGCAATATTTCTTCTGTGCCGCCTCCCTTTCCGATATTCTGAAAAAGCACAAGGCAACCTATGGCACATTGGACAATCTGGCAGACAAGCTTGCTGTACAGTTGAACGACACGCATCCGGTCATTTCCATTCCAGAACTGATTCGTCTGTTGCTGCTGGATGACAGCAGCCGGACATTTGCAGATGCCTTTGCCATTGCACAGAAGGTCTTCCGCTACACCAATCATACCGTTATGCCAGAGGCACTGGAAAAATGGGATTGCCATCTGGTAGAAGAACTGCTGCCGAATTTATACCCGATTATTGTACAGATCAATGAGGCACTGCTGACTGATTTGTATCAGAAAAATATTCCGACAGAGCAGATTGCCAAAATGAAAATCATTCAGAACGATATGGTGCACATGGCACACCTCGCAGTTTATGCCTCCTCTTACACCAACGGTGTGGCAGCAATTCACACACAGATTCTGAAAGATACAGTACTGACAGACTGGTACAAAATCTGGCCGGAACGATTCTTCAACGAGACAAACGGCATCACCCAGCGGCGTTGGCTGGCACTGTGCAACCGAGAGTTGTCCGGACTGCTGACCGAACTGGCAGGTTCCGACGCATGGATGACCGATCTGGCACAGCTGAAGCAATTGGAAACCAAGGGGACACCGGAAGTCCTCCAGCAATTCTGCAACATCAAGCAGACCAAAAAGCAGCAGCTGGCAGATTTCATTGCTGCCAAGGAGGGCATCCAGATTGATCCGAACACGATTTTTGATATTCAGATTAAGCGGCTGCACGAATATAAGCGGCAATTGTTAAATGCATTCTCCATTCTGTATCTGTATGAGGGCATTAAGGACGGCAGTATTCAGAACTTTACCCCAACCACATTTATTTTTGGTGCAAAGTCTGCACCGGGTTATCGCCGGGCAAAGGCAATTATCAAGTTCATCAACGAAGTGGGCAAGCTGATTGCCAATGATCCAGCGGTTTGTGACCTGATAAAGGTGGTTTTTGTTTCCAACTACAATGTTTCCTATGCTGAAAAGCTGGTGGCAGCAGCTGACGTTTCAGAACAGATTTCCACTGCTGGTACAGAAGCTTCCGGCACAGGTAATATGAAACTGATGCTGAACGGTGCGGTAACACTGGGCACATACGATGGTGCGAATGTGGAAATCGTAGAGGAAGCCGGTGAAGAGAACAACTATATTTTCGGTGCACGAGTAGAAGATTTGGAGAAAATGGTACCACAGTATAACAGCCGAAAGATTTTCTCAGAAAATCCGAAAATTCGCCGTGTTGTAGAGCGTCTGATTGACGGTACGCTTTCAGACGGCGGCAGCGGCGATTTCCGGGAACTGTATTATTCGTTGCTGGACGGTGCAAGCTGGCACGCTCCGGATCACTATTATCTGCTCGGCGATCTGGAAAGCTATGTGGACGCAAAGCTGCGTTGCAATCAGGATTACAAGGATCGGATGGCATTTGCTGCAAAGCAGTGGCAGAATATCTGCCATGCCGGAAAGTTCAGTTCTGATCGTACCATTGCTGGTTATGCAAAAGATATTTGGCAGATTGATCCCGTCATGTAATCCATGACGCTCTCATATGCAGCAAGGATTGAGGGAACAGACATTTTATAATGTCTTTCCCTTCCTTTTTTCCTATCGAATGGGAAAAACAGGACTTTCTGGTATTTTTATGATATTATATTTTATGCATTGCAAAGACTGACAGATGCTGTTACCATTTAAAATACGTGAGTTCGATGAAAAAATAGAAAAATTTGCTAAAATCTGTTATACTGTAAGTTCAACGAGAATGCATTCTACCGCTGCCAATCACAAACTGTGCCGGCAGAATCGCTTCG
>CAUDDP010000062.1 GCA_958448395.1 uncultured Oscillospiraceae bacterium
TTCTGCCGGCACAGTTTGTGATTGGCAGCGGTAGAATGCATTCTCGTCGAACTCATATTGTGGAAAACATGAATAAACCGGAAAAGTTTTCTTGTTTTGTACGACGTTGTGACGAAAGTAAAATCGTTTTTCAAACGCTTTCCGTCAAATATGACAAACCAGCAGAAAAAAGCTGGATGGATACTTTACAAGCTATAAAAAATCGTGTATAATAAAGGGTGTTCTTATGTAAACTATGTGTAATCGGCGAGTGATATGGACAAACTGAGGTGAGAATATGAGACGAATCCCTGCATTGCTGCTGAGCGGTGTCCTGTTGCTGGAGGGCTTGACGGGCTGTGCCAACAAGCAGGAAACAGTTGCAGTAAAAAATTTTACTGCACCGGAAAAAGGGGAAGAATTGGTTGTCATTCAAGTAAAAGATTATGGTACGATTAAAATAAAGGTGTTTTCTGATTTGCTGCCGGAAGCATGTGAAAATTTTGTAACACATGCGAAGAATGGTTACTATGATGAACGATTGTTTCATCGTGTGATTGAGAACTTTATGATTCAGGGTGGTGACCCGAAAGGAGACGGAACTGGAGGGGAAAGCATCTGGGGCGGCAAATTTGATGGCGGCGTTGATCCTTCGTTGATTCATGTGCGTGGTGCGGTTGCCTACGCCAACAGCGGTGGAACCAATACGGACGGCAGCCAGTTCTATATTGTTACCGGCGGTCCGGTATCGCTGAAGACACTGGAGGAATATGAGGAGCATGGCGATGGCTCTTACAGCGACGAGCAGAAAGAACTGTACACGACGATTGGTGGTGCACCATGGCTGGACGGAAAATATACGGTTTTCGGACAGGTCGTAGAGGGACTGGATGTTGCCATTGCCATTTCAGAAATCACAGATAAAAATAGTGATAATAAGCCGTATACCTCTGTTGTCATGGAATCTGTGACAGTAGAACCGTATGACGGCAGTGAACTGCACTGGTATGCTTCAGAAAATTTGAATGATTCGGAGACTTCAAATGAGAATGCAGAATAAAAACCAGCAGTGCAGTACGCTTGCGGCTGCGAGAAAAATAGAGAATAACATGCCGTATCAGATGCAAAAGGAGAGAATAAAGTGGATAAATTTGTAATTCATGGCGGACATCGGCTTTCCGGTGAAATCGAGGTCAGTGGAGCAAAAAATGCAGCAGTTGCTTTGATTCCAGCGGTTTTGCTGTGTGATGAGCCTTGTGTATTGGAAAATGTGCCGGAAATCAGTGACGTTTCCATCAGCCTGCGGATTCTGTATGAGATGGGGGCAAAGGTGGAGTATATCAATCGGACAACGGTTCGGATTTCCACAGTCGGATTAAAAAACTTCTGTGTACCATATGAGAGTGCCAGAAGAATGCGGGCATCCTATTATTTTCTGGGGGCACTGCTTGGAAAATTCGGCAGAGCAAGGGTGTCTATGCCGGGCGGATGTCCGTTGGGCGATCGTCCGATTGACCAGCATCTGAAAGCATTTACTGCACTGGGGGCAAAGTGTAATATTCAGCATGGTATGGTTGATCTTCTTGCAGAAAAGTTGACGGGCAGTCAGATTTACTTAGATGTTGTTTCTGTGGGTGCAACCATGAATGCTATGCTGGCAGCCGTTCGGGCAGAGGGATTGACTGTGATTGAAAATGCGGCAAAGGAACCGCATATTGTTGACCTTGCGAATTTTCTGAATTCCATGGGTGCTGATATTATGGGTGCCGGAACGGATGTTATCAAAATCCGTGGGGTACGGCATCTGCACGGTACGACGTATTCCGTGATTCCGGATCAGATTGAGGCTGGTACGTTCATGATTGCAGTGGCTGCCACACATGGGGATGTGCTGGTGAAGAATGTGATTCCGAAGCACTTGGAACCGATTACCATGAAGCTGCGGAAGATTGGTGTCAATGTGGAAGAATTTGATGACAGCGTGCGAGTTTGGGTAGATGGTCCGCTGGTACGGGCAAATGTTAAGACGATGCCGCATCCGGGTTTTCCGACCGATATGCAGCCGCAGATTACCACGCTGCTGACGCTGGCAGAGGGAACTAGCATTATCACCGAAGGTGTTTGGGAACAGCGATTCCGATATGTCGATGAGCTGCGGCGTATGGGTGCGGATATTTCCGTAGACGGGAAAGTAGCAGTCGTAGAGGGGACAGGAAAGCTGACAGGTGCACCGGTAAAGGCTTGTGACCTGCGTGCAGGTGCTGCATTGATTATTGCAGGTTTGGCAGCACGGGGTGTCACAGAAATTGAAGACATCTATCATATTGAACGTGGCTATTCCTGTTTGGATGAGAAGCTGCGGCAGGTTGGTGCAGATATTCAAAAAATCTCCACACCAGTTTCCACGCTGCGGGAAGCTCTGTAAGAGAGAAAATAAGCGGGTGCGGTTTGACAAAGCGGATGTGCATGATTCGTTCTGTGTGACCGCAGCCAAAATAGCTGCCCTCTTTTTCTTTAAGAGGGCATTTTTGACGAATAAATGGGCAGCAGCGGCTATGTTGAGAAACCAAAGCGATTCGGCTGCTGCTTTGATCGAATAAAAAGAAGGATGAACCCCCTATGGCAAAATTTTACAACCTTTTTAGCTCCAGTTCCGGCAATGCAGCCTATCTGGGCAATGAAAAGGCAGGAATTCTGTTTGATATTGGGATTTCCAACAGAAGACTCTGTCATGCTTTGCAGGAGCGTGATATTTCCCCCAAAGCCGTACAAGCGGTCTGCATCACGCACACCCACAGTGACCATATTGCTGGGCTGCGGGTCTTTTTGAAGCAGCATCCCGTTCCGCTCTGTGGCACGGAGGAAACGCTGCATGAATTGGCAGACCAACTGTCCGTTGATGTCCCTTTCATTTTTATGAATCAGACGCAAGTCATTGCGGACAACTGGGAGATTATCGCCTTTCCCACGCCACATGATGCAGCTGGCAGTTGTGGATATCGGATTCACACAGCAGATGACCGTACCTGTGCCATTTGCACCGATTTAGGGGAAGTTACAGAGACGGTTCGGAAAGGTGTACAGGGTTGTGATCTGGTGCTGTTGGAGTCTAATTATGAGGAATCCATGCTGCGGAATGGCTCATATCCAGCATATTTAAAGGCACGGATTCGAGGAAAAAAGGGGCATTTATCCAATGCAGACAGTGCTGCTTTTGCCAGAGAACTGGTGGAAACAGGTACCACAAGGCTGATTCTGGGGCATCTGAGTCAGCATAACAATACACCAAACTGTGCAGAACAGGCAGCATTGTCCGGGCTTTCGGGAATGCAGCGAAATCGGGATTACATATTGCAGGTGGCTGCACCAACCGGGTTGGAAAAGGCGGTGATTTTTTAATATGCAGTGGATACAGCTTTTGACTTACGGCAAGTTGAAAGAGCCGTATTTACGGGCAGCGTGTGCAGAGTATGAAAAACGACTTTCTCGCTTTTGCAAGCTGCAATGTGTGGAGTTAGAGCCGGTTTCGCTGCCGGAGCGACCATCTGAAAAGGAGATTGCAGCGGCATTGGAAAAAGAGGCACAGCCGCTGCTCAAACGGAAAAAGGGCTTTACCATTGCCATGTGTATCGAGGGAAAGCAGTTGAATAGTCCACAGTTTGCACAGCTGTTGCAGCGTGCTGCTGTGCAGGGAGATACTGCGGTTACCTTGCTGATTGGTAGTTCTTATGGGTTGGCGGAATGTGTCAAGCAGGCTGCGGATTTGCGGCTTTCCATGTCAGCCATGACGTTTCCGCATCAATTGGCAAGGGTGATGTTGTTGGAGCAGATTTATCGGGGCTATCAGATTTTAGGTGGCAGCCCTTATCATAAATAACGTGTGTGCCATAAACAAGTTTGATTCGCCGCAGGCGACTGCGGTCAAGCTGGCTCAGCTTGGCGGAGGGGTGCAGGGGACAAGCTGTCCCCTGCGAAACGCTGCAATTAGAGTTTTGGTAACGGAATGAGGAACAAGCTGCTGCTGTCCGCCTTCTAAAATAACAAAACGATATAGAATACAGAAATACAGAGGAACAAGGATGCAAGTATGTACCACGTACAATGGCGGACAGCGGACACAGGCAGAGAGTGAAGCGATTCTGCCGGCGGAGATGAGATCGGTATCCGTGAGAGAAAATACAAAAAAGGATTCCCATGGAGATAATGCAGCAAGTATGTACCACGTACAACGGCGGGCAGTGGACACAGGCAGAGAGCGAAGCGATTCTGCCGGCGACATGCAGATCGTTTTATTTAGAATATGTCTGTTAGAGGAACAATTTCTTATTTCATATGAGGTGTTTTTATGAAAGAAACAGCAATGACCATTGCCTATGCAGTGGGCAACAATTTATATTTAAATTTGACCAATCGGTGTCCTTGTGCTTGTACATTCTGTATTCGCACAATGGGGGATACTGCGTATGGGTCTGATCCATTGTGGTTGGAACACGAACCGAGCTGGGAGGAAGTAAAGGCAGCACTGGATGCCATTGACGTTTGTACCTATCAAGAAGTCGTGTTCTGCGGATTTGGAGAACCAACGGAACGACTGGAACTGCTCTGCCAGACAGCGGATTATTTGAAGCAGGAACGGGGCGTACGCTGCATTCGGCTGAATACCAATGGGCTTTCGGACTTGCTGCACAACCGGAAGACAGCACAGGATTTGCAGGGACGGGTGGATATTGTTTCCATTAGCCTGAATGCTGGAACGGAGACGGAATATGTAAAAGTGACCCGTCCCATTTACAAGGAGAAGGCTTTTGCTGCGTTGCAGCAGTTTGCAGCAGACTGCAAACAGTATGTTCCACAGGTCATGTATAGTGTTGTGGATGTATTGCCGCAGGCGGAGCTGGAAGCGGCACAAGCGTTGGCAGATCAGCAGGGGATTTATTTGCGTGTACGGAAATTTGATTCCTGATGGATAACATTGAGAATGATATACAAAAAAGTCGCATCTGGTTTTGAAATCAGATACGACTTTTTATTTTTGGAGACGGCAACAATTCTTTTGGTGTTTGGAGAGAAATGAAAATGTATCCGTTAACAGCGGTATTGGTTCTCACGCATTTCTTGTGCATTCATTTTAAGATACTTATAGTTGGATCGTTCTGCTTTATCTAAATAAAAATTTAATTTAGAGGAATGAATCCGATATAAAACATTTAAAGCCGCAATTTTTTGGTATTCATCCTGATATTCATTATTCTGAAACTTTTTTCTTTCCCAAAACATAATTGCATATTTTTCTGCTTCTTCCGGATAAATATCAGCCAACGTGCATAATGCTAATCTTTGCGTATATTCATCTTCAACTACAAGAAAATCATAGATTAATTTCTGAAGATCGTCATTGCCCTTGTAATTGCTTAAATGCTCTGCAAACTGCCATTTTGCATTTGTATAATCTGTTTTTAAACTGCATCTGCACAATAAGGAGAACCATTCGTTGTATTTTTCTAATTCTGTAACAAGCAAGCTGCCTTCATTATCTCTTGCAATAACATACAATAAATCATCAATTACTTGTTCCGTAGCTATTGCAACGGAATTATTTTTTATAAAATTGAAGGCGTATGAAAACATCTTATCATATGTATCACAAAAGCACCACTCACCATTATCATTTTCCTCTGTTTTTTCAGGATAATTTATTTTCGCCCATAACTTAAACGCATTGACTCTTATGTGTAACTTAAACGCATGGACTTTTATGCGTAAATTACTTTTCTTATTCATCATAATAGTCTCCTATCTATAAAATAATGCATACTTGAATTTAAATTTATTTTATTATTTACTATGCCGAACCAAAACTCTAATTGCAGCGTTTCGCAGGGGACAGATTGAAAGCAGTCACCGTTCGGCGGAGTAATCCACTCCATCATTTGAAAATGGATTTAGGTGATCAAACTAAAAGACGGTGACATTATGTCATACATCCATTCACAATTGGTAATGATAGAATGGTGCTTTGATTGAATTCACGTTGCCTTAGAGAATCTCCTGTTCTTCCAACGGGAAAATCATTTGCTGATAGGGCAATACCTGATAGCCCATTCTCTGATAGAGAGCAGCAGCCCGTTCATTTTCCGGTTCGACTTCCAGCCGCAGTTGTTTTGCCTTGCCCTTCCATTCAGTTGCGATAAATTGCAGGAACTGTCTGCCGAGTCCGTGAGAACGGAACGGCGGACGGATATAAAGACACTCCACCCAGAGTACCAAACCACCGGCTTCCTGTTGCATCATTTTATTCAGTACGGCAAATCCGGCAGGTTGTCCATCCACTTCAAACAGGTAACCCAGCAAGTACACATCTGACCGTAGTATTTCCTGTAGGGTTGCTGTGTGGTATTCAGACGGAACAGGGTGCAGTACAGCGGGAGAGTGAAAAAATTCTTCACATAGTTCATAGAAAGTCGCAGCATCTGCTGCGGTCAGTTTTCGGAATCTCATAAAATCTCCTTATCGTTGTACGGGAATTGGACTGCTGATTGCCTTGTACATTTCTGGTCTGCGGTCACGGAATAATCCCCATTCCAGTCGGCTTTTTTGCAATTCATCCAAATCAAATTTCGCTGTCAGTACACAGTTCAAATCTCGTTTTGCTTCTTTTATAATCTCTCCGGTATAATCTGTGATAAAAGAAGAGCCGTAAAAGGTCAGTTCCGATTGCTGATATTGGTTTTCTCTGCAAGGAATGACATGTTCTGTACCAGTGCGATTTGCAGCAATCACCGGCATCAGATTGGCGGCCGCATGTCCCTGCATACAACGCTGCCAGTGACCGGAGCTGTCTACTTCTAAGAGTGGTTCGGAACCAATTGCGGTTGGATACAGCAGCAATTCTGCCCCCTGCAATGCCATGCAGCGTGCCGTCTCCGGAAACCACTGATCCCAGCAAATACCAACCCCGATGCAGCCATATGCCGTATGCCAAACCCGAAAGCCGGTGTCACCGGGGGTGAAATAGAATTTTTCCTGATAAAAATGGTCATCTGGAATATGTGTTTTCCGGTAACAGCCCAGCATCGAACCATCTGCATCAATCATCGCAATACTGTTAAACGTATTGTTTCCGGCACGTTCGTAGAAACTGATGGGCAGTACTACATGCAGTTCGGCAGCAACCTCCTGAAACAACTGAACAGCTGGATTTTCCAGCAGTGGCGTTGCATAGCTGTAGTAGTCATACTGCCGTTCTTGACAGAAATATGGGAGTTCAAACAATTCTGGCAATAGGATAATATTTGCTCCGTCTGCGGCTGCCTGTCGCACCAAGCGATTTGCTGTCTCTAAATTCTCCTGTGCATCTGGACTACACGCCATTTGTACGGCTGCTACTGTTACATTTCTCATGGTAAAACCCCTTTCTAATCGTTAATATGTTATCTGCTGTATGATGACACTGCATGTTTATTTTATGCAAGTGTTATTTTTGGGATTTGCTGCGTGATACAATGAATATTCCCACCGCCGATTAAAATTTCCCTTGCAGCAATGGGAACAACCCTTCTGGTTGGAAAACAGTCTTGCAGAATTTTGACTGCTGCCGCATCCATTGGGTCGTCAAATTGTGGAACAATGATTGCTTTGTTGGAAATATAGAAGTTGACATAGGAAGCTGCCAGTCGTTCTCCCGGTATTCGGGTCGGTTCGCCGTCCCATAAATCCAGCCCAGCACATTCTTCTTCTGTCATGCAGATTGGTTTGGAGGGAATCGGCAGTTTCTGCACCTGTATGCGTCTGCCCTTGGCATCCGTTGTCTGTTCCAGTATATCCAGACAGGCTTTCGACAGTGCATACTGTGGGTCAGATTGATCTTCTGTCCAAGCAAGTACCACCTTTCCCGGTTCGGTAAAGGCACAGATATTGTCCACATGTTCATTGGTTTCGTCCTGATAAATGCCTCTCGGCAGCCAGATAACAGCTTTTGCACCAAGACAGTCACAGAGCATTTCTGTAATTTCTGCCTTTGTCATTTGCGGATTGCGTCCTTTGCTGAGCAGACAGGCTTCTGTTGTGAGGATTGTCCCCTCTCCGTCGCTGTGAATGCTGCCACCCTCTAAGATAACCTGTCGCATATCATAGCAGTCGCAGCGGAAGAGGTCACAGACCTTTCGAGCAACGTGGTTGTCGTTGTCCCATGGAAAATATAAGCCATCTACCAGACCGCCCCATGCATTAAATCCCCAGTCAATGCCACGCCGTCTGCCATCTGGATGCAGAACAAAGGTGGGGGCAGTATCTCTTGCCCAAGCATCATCGGTGGTGCATTCAATGAGGCGGACTTCTGACGGCAGCATCGCTCTTGCCGTTTCATACTGCTGATGGCTGACCAGCATGGTGACTTCTTCGGATGCAGCGATGGCGGCTGCAATTTTTACAAAGGCGTTTCGAGCCGCATAAGCACCATTTCGCCATGAGTCGGCACGTTCCGGCCAGATCATAATACAGCCGTCATGCGGTGCAAATTCTGCCGGCATAAAAAAGCCATCTTCCTTAGGCTGTGTGTGTAAAATGTGCATGATACGCTCCTCCTGTAGTGCGTGCAAATTTCTTCTTTCATTATACAAGGGAAGCGGATGCCTGTCAACCCTGTGGTGTGAGAATCCATGGAAATGCATTTTCAAATGATGGAGTGGATAGTACGCCGCAGACAACTGCGGTCAAGCTGGCTTCAGGCGGCGAGTCGCCGCAGACAGTCCACCCATCGTTATGGAATGGAGAAGATGGGGCATTGAATGCCCTCAAGGGCGGGAAACAAATGTACGCCGTAGGCAATTGCGGTCAAGCTGGCTTCAGCTTGGCGGAGGGGTGCAGGGGACAAGCTGTCCCCTGCAAAGAAAACGGGTTGGACGAGGAAACGGATTGAGAAACAAGCCACCGCTGTCCGCTCTTAAAAAACAAAACGGTACAGAATACAGAAATTTAGCGGAACAAGGATGCAAGTATGTACCACGTACAACGGCGGACAGCGGATACAGGCAGAGAGCGAAGCGAATCTGCCGGCGGAGATGAGACCGTTATCCGTGAGGGAAAATACAAAAATGGATTTGCGTGTAGGCAGAGAGCGAAGCGAATCTGTCAGCGGAGATGAGATCGTTATCCGTGAGAGAAAATACAAAAATGGATTTGTGTGTAGGCAGAGAGCGAAGCGAATCTGCCAGCGGAGATGAGATCGTTATCCGTGAGAGAAAATACAAAAATGGATTTGCGTGTAGGCAGAGAGCAAAGCGAATCTGCCAGTGGAGATGAGACCGTTATCCGTGAGAGAAAATACAAGAATGGATTTCTGTGATGCCAGCTCATTTGTGTAAAATTTTACTTGCATTGTCTACAGGGATATGGTACAATAACCATATACAAATCTATCGAAATCAAAAAGGAGTATCATCCCATGCAATACGGATATTTTGACCTTGCCAACAAGGAATATGTCATCACCCGACCGGACACACCGTCCGCTTGGGCAAACTACCTCGGTTCGCCGGAATACGGTGCGATCATCTCCAACAATGCCGGCGGCTACAGTTTTGTAAAGTCTGGTGCAAACGGCAGAATTACACGTTATCGCTTTAACTCCAATATGGCACTGCCGGGCAGATATATCTATCTGCGGGACAACGATGCAGCCGATTACTGGTCAGCTTCTTGGCAGCCGGTTGGGAAACCGTTGGATACTTACAAGAGCACCTGCCGGCATGGTACGGCTTATACGGTCATTTCTGCGGAATACAGTGGCATTCGTTCCGATGTGACTTATTACGTTCCAGACGGGGCAACCCATGAGGTTTGGCGGACTGTTATCACCAATCAGAGTGACCGCCCCAGAAATCTGTCTGTCTTCGGCTTTGTAGAGTTCACCAATGAGGATAATTACGAACAGGATCAGGTTAACTTGCAGTATTCTTTATTCATCTCCCGAACTGCATTCGAGAAAAATAAGATCATGCAGCATATCAGTGAGTACAGCAAGAAAGACGCTACCAGTCGTTTCTTTGGTATGGTAGGGGCACCGGTTACTGGTTACAACGGCAGTCTGGAACACTTTATCGGTGCTTATCGAACCTATTCCAATCCGATTGCAGTCGAGAATGGCAAGTGTGATAAGGAATTAAACTATAATGCCAACTCTTGCGGTGCTTTGCAGACGGAATTGACCTTACAGCCGGGAGAATCGAAGGAATTGATTTTTGTATTGGGTAGAAAGACCAGCGAAGAGGCAGATGCTATCCTGCGTACCTATGAAACCGTTGGCAGGGTAGACGAGGAAGTCAATGCCCTCAAGCACTTCTGGCATGAAAAATTGGAGCATTTCTCTGTCGAAACACCGTCTGAAGCATTTAACAATATGATCAATGTCTGGAATGCCTATCAGTGCTTTATCACCTTTATCTGGTCAAGAGCTGCCTCCTTTATCTATTGTGGTCTGCGGAATGGTTACGGCTATCGGGATACGGTACAGGATATCCAAGGTATTATTCATCTTGATCCGGAGCTGGCAGCAGATAAGATTCGCTTTATGTTGTCCGCACAGGTGGACAACGGCGGCGGTTTACCATTAGTAAAATTCACACACAATGCCGGTCATGAGAATACACCCGATGATCCGGATTATGTGAAAGAAACAGGTCATCCATCCTATCGGGCAGACGATGCCCTCTGGCTGTTCCTAACCATTGCAAAGTATGTCGGGGAAAGCGGCAACAAGGCATTTTATGATGAAGTGATTGTCTATGCAAATGGCGGCGAAGATACCGTTTATGACCATTTGAAGCGTGCGATTCAGTTCTCTATGGAACGGCTCGGCGATCATAATATGCCGGCTGGTCTGCACGCTGACTGGAATGACTGCCTGCGGCTCGGCAAGAAGGGCGAATCGACTTTTGTTGCATTCCAGTTGTATTACGCTATGACGATGATGAAAAAGCTGGCAGCGGAACGGAACGATGCTGTCTATGTGGATTATCTGGAAGAAGCACAGGCAAAGTTGGCAGCAACATTGGAAACCTGCTGGGATGAAGACCGCTTTATCCGTGGCATTCGGGAAGATGGTGTCATTGTAGGGGCAAAGAAAGATCCAGAGGCAAATATGTGGCTGAATCCGCAGAGCTGGAGTGTGATTTCTGGCTTTGCCAGCAAGGAGCAGGCAGATACTGCCATGCAGTCTGTTGCAGAGATTCTGGATACGCCGTATGGTGCAAAGCTGCTGGAACCGCCGTATCGGCAGCATTATTTCGATGGTGCACTGATGCATATTTTCAATCCGGATACCAAGGAAAACGGCGGTATTTTCTCGCAGTCACAGGGCTGGCTGATTCTGGCAGAGGCTTTGCTTGGGCATGGGGATGCTGCATTCCGGTACTTTATGGAGAGTTCTCCGGCTGCCATGAACGACAAGGCAGAAATTCGTGTGATGGAACCATATGTACACGGACAGTTTACGGAATCTTCCGATTCTCCGTATGCAGGACGAGCACATGTGCATTGGCTGACAGGAACTGCTTCTACCGTGATGGTCGGCTGTGTGGAAGGCATTTGCGGTATGCGTCCAGATGCAGATGGTTTGGCAATTCGCCCCGCCATTCCGGCAGAGTGGGACGGCATGAAGATGCATAAGGTATTCCGTGGCAAGAAGCTGGAGATTACGGTACAGAATCCGCAGCATGTGGAGAGCGGTGTGGTATCGTTGACGCTGAACGGCAAGCAGTTGGCGGGAGACTATATTTCGGCTGACTGTCTGACAGAAACCAATGAGATTATAGTGGTTCTGGGTTAAGCCACTGTCATAGAAGAAAAGGAAACCGGCTTGCAGGACAGATTTGTGTTGCAGGTCGGTTTTTGTTTCCAATTTGAAAAAGAATTGCATTCGATGAAACGCTTTATGTGCCAACAGGGCTTGGAAAAGGCTGTGATGGAATGCATTCCATACTATTTAAACGTGAGTTCGATGAGAGCGTTTTATCTGCCGAATGGCAACTGCGGTCAAGCTGGCTCAGCTTGGCGGAGGGGTGCAGGGGACAAGCTGTCCCCTGCGAAACGCTGCGATTAAAGTTTTGGTAACGGAATGAGGAACAAGCTGCCGCTGTCCGCCTTCTAATACTAATCTCTAATCACCCTAATGAAGTGATCCAATCCCTCCGAGTGATACTCA
>CAUDDP010000063.1 GCA_958448395.1 uncultured Oscillospiraceae bacterium
GAGTGATTTGGCTGCAAATTTGGACACAGCAATAGGGCGGACAGCGGACACAGGCAGAGAGCGAAGCGATTCTGCCGGCACAGTTTGTGATTGGCAGCGGTAGAATGCATTCTCCTCGAACTTACAGTATAACAGATTTTGGCGGGTTTTTCTATTTTTTCATCGAACTCATGTTCAAAAAGACGCTTTCTATTTCATTCTGCTTTCTGTGAAACTTTTCCGAATACGTTGACGGAGACAAAAAAATGTAGTATAATACAAAGTAGTTTCTTTCCGCCTCTCCCACTGGAAAATGCTGCGGAAAATGGGCATACTAACGCCAGTCATCGCAAAGGAAAGGATTTTTATCATTCATGAAATTACTCTATGAACTCTATCACTACCGGGAAATGCTCTTCAGTCTTGTCCGGAAAGACCTCCGGGGACGCTATAAAGGCTCTATCCTTGGCTTTCTCTGGACATTTATCAATCCGCTGATGCAGCTGCTCGTCTATACATTTGTTTTTACTGTTATTCTGCCGTCACAGGTAGAACACTATTCGCTCTATCTCTTTGTTGCCCTGATTCCGTGGATTTTCTTTTCTGCGGCAATGACAGGCGGTGCCGGTTCGATTGTTGCACAAAAAGATTTAGTCAAAAAAATCTATTTTCCCCGGGAGATTATTCCCATCTCCTATGTCACCAGCTGCTTTGTCAATATGCTGCTGTGTTTCCTGATTATTTTTGCCGTCATGCTGGTCACGGGTGCGACGTTCAACCCACTGGCTCTGCTTTGTTTACCCATCATTATGATTGTGGAATACCTGCTGGCACTTGGCATTGCGATGCTTTCCGCCGCTGTTACCGTCTATTTTCGAGATTTGGAACATATCTTAGGCATTGCCTCCATGATCTGGATGTATATGACACCCGTGCTCTATCCGGAAACACTGGTACCGGAAAAATGGCAGAAGCTCTATCACATCAATCCTATGACTTCCATTATCACTGCCTATCGAGATGTGCTGTATCAGGGTGTTGTCCCACATCTGGCAACCCTGCTGGAAGCAGTTTTGCTGGGCATACTGTTTTTATTCATCGGACTGCTGACGTTTTCCAAACTGAAAAAAGGCTTTGCGGAGGAATTGTAAATCATGGCTGAAACGGAATACTCCATTCAAGTGGAACATGTCGAAAAAAGCTTTCGGGTCTTTTTGGACAAAGGACAAAGCTTTAAAGAACGTCTGCTGTTCCGAAAACGCAGCCGCTATGAAATTCGTCCGGTACTGCGGGATATTTCTTTCCGCGTAAAACAAGGAGAAGCCGTCGGACTGGTCGGACACAACGGCTGCGGAAAAAGCACAACCCTGAAGCTGCTCACGAAAATTCTCTATCCCGACAAGGGGACAATCACCATGAAAGGCAGGGTATCCAGTCTGATTGAACTGGGAGCCGGATTCCATCCGGACATGAGCGGCAGGGAAAATATTTACACGAATGCTTCTATTTTCGGTTTGACCAAAAAGGAAATTGATGCACGATTGCAAACCATCATTGATTTTTCCGAGCTGGAGGAATTCATTGACAACCCTGTCCGAACCTATTCCTCCGGCATGTATATGCGGCTTGCCTTTTCGGTTGCCATTCATGTCAATGCAGATATTTTATTGATTGATGAGATTTTAGGCGTAGGAGATGTGAACTTTCAGCAAAAGTGTTTCCAGCGGTTGCAGGAAATCAAAGCTGCCGGAACGACCATTGTCATTGTATCCCATGCGATGGAGCAAATTGAGCAGATTTGTGACCGTTCCATCTGGATTGACAACGGTAACATCCGAGAAGAGGGGATTCCCAAATATGTGCATGAACATTATCTCTCTGCAATGGAAAAAGACCGCATTGCAAGGGAAACGGAACATGCTCCTAAGGCGAAAGCCGCTGCACAGGAAAAAGCCGCTGCTGATACAGATGTACCGCAACTGCCAAGCTTCTGCGAACCAACTGCTGTTCGCATGGGCAACGGAACAGTACAATTTACAGATGCAAAGATGCTGAATGCAAATGGGGAAGTCTGCCATGTGTTTCCGACAGGAGCCGCCATTACGGTAGAAATCACCTATGCTGCCAAAAAGGAAGGCTTAGAAGGCAACTTTGGATATGGCATCTTTCGGGAGGACAGTGTACATTGTTACGGCACCAATGTAGACATTGACTGTGACCGATTGATTTCCGTCCAGCGGACAGGAAAAATCCGTTGGACGTTTCAGAATCACCTGTTACCGGGAAAGTATTTTTTAGATGTTGCCATTCATTCTAAAACAGGTGTCTTTTTTGATGATATTCGGCGAATCCAATCGTTTACTGTAACAACAACAAAGCGAGACATCGGACTATGCCGCTTGGAAACGACATGGGAAATCGAAGAAACCACACCAACAGAAAGGAGGACGAATCCATAAATGCTTGACAAATGGAAACAACGGCTTCGGCAACACCAATCCCAAAAACTCTGCCAAAAGCTACAACTCCCCCCACAACTGGTACAGGATCTGCCTGCACTTGCCGTCCAAACGCAGCAATCCAGTGCAGCCGTACAGCAGTTACAGAATACCATGCAGCAAACCCTCTCTCGATTGCAGCAAGACGACCTGACTACGATTTCTCTCTTAGACCGTGTGACCAAACTCGAACGGGCTGCCGATGCACAGGGCAGCAGTAATATCCACTTAAATATGCTCATGAAAACCACCTATTCCCAGTCCGGCGAAGACGCCATTCTAGCATATCTATTTGCGGTACTGGGCATTCCGTTCGCAAAGTGCAGCTATCTGGATTTGGGGGCAAACCGCCCAAAAGAGATGAGCAATACGTACTTTTTCTATGAACAGGGGGCAACGGGTACACTCATTGAAGCCAACCCGGCTTTGATTCCGGCATTACAGAAGGAACGCAGTGGGGATACCATTTTAAATCGCTGTATTGCCCCAACATCCGGGGAAATCATTCCCTTTCATGTCATGAATGTAGATGGTTTATCGACACCGGAAGATGTCACCGACCTGCTCGCAAACAATCCAGACTTACAGCTGCTCGAAACCGTCAACGTGGAAACGGTTTCCGTCAATGATTTGTTTGCACAAATGCATCAAGTGCCGCTTCTGGTGAATATTGATATTGAAGGGATGGAGATGGAGATACTGCGTTCCATTGATTTCACGCAGTATCGCCCGCTGGTGCTGATATTGGAGATGATTCCATATTCCAAAAAACTGCCCATCGGACAGAAAAATCAGGAAATTATGGCATTCTTACAGGAAAAAGGCTATATGGAATATGCCTTCACCGGTATCAATTCCATTTTTATAGATGCAGAACAAGTCAAATGAGAACAACAATAGAAAGGAGGGGCTTTTCGCAAACGAAAAGCCTGTTAGCCTATGGCAATCAATATTGAGGATATTATGTCGGAGATCCGCTCGGACATTCAGCAAAAGGGTTTGAATAGTTCTATGCTTTCCTTTGCAGATGTGCCATGTGATGCCAATCCGGAAAATCCAACAGAGTCCTATGATCCGGATACACTCCGCAGCAATGTGCAGTATGTCAGCACACAATATCAAGTACAGCCGTATCGTCCTTTGACGGGCAATCCGGTTCTAGTCTTTTTCAAGAAGGTACTGCGGCGGCTGATGCGATTTTATATCGAACCAGTGGCACAGGAACAGACCTATTTCAATGCCAACACCGCACAGGCGTTGCAGGAAATCGAAATGTATATCATTGATACACAAACACACAGCAATGTTGCTCTTGCCGCAAGAATTGCAGATCTGGAATTACAACAGAAAAACAGTCGGATGCAGATTGATGCACTAACCAAACAGATTGAAGCATTACAGGCACAGCTTGGAGAGAAAGAGGCAGCACAATGAGGGTCGTGCAGCTGCTGCCCACCATTTCCATGGGAGATGCTGTGAGCAACGATGCCATTGCGATTGCGAAAGTGCTGCGGGATATGGGGTATCAGACAGGCATTTATGCGGAAAACATTGATCCTCGTCTGCCTGCCGGAACGGCAAAGCCGGTCTCACGGCTGCCTCGGTTACAGACAGAGGATGCCATTTTATATCACATGTCCACTGGCAGTGCACTGAATGAGAAAATCAAGCAATTCCGCTGTAAAAAGGGCATGATTTATCATAATATTACCCCGTCCCATTTCTTTCAGCCATACAACGCCCAGCTCACACAACTTCTGAATGAAGGACTGACTGGTGTATTACAGCTGGCAGAGCACATGGATTTTTGTCTGGCAGACTCCGCATTCAACAAACAGGCATTACTAGAAATGGGGTATACCTGTCCGATTGCCGTTCGTCCAGTACTAATCCCTTTCTCAGACTATGCCAGAAAGCCGACACAGGAAATCATTGACCGCTATGACAACGATGGGTATGCAAACTTTATCTTTGTAGGCAGAATTGCACCAAATAAGAAGCAGGAGGATGT
The DNA here is from genome assembly GCA_958448395.1 of uncultured Oscillospiraceae bacterium. GTDB lineage: Bacteria > Bacillota > Clostridia > Oscillospirales > Ruminococcaceae > Ruminococcus_C. The sequence goes on from CAUDDP010000063.1 coordinate 4,489, forward strand.
CATTCGGGCATTTTCCTGCTATCAGCGGTTCTGCAATCCCAAATCCCGTCTGATTCTGGTTGGTTCCTGGTCGGGAACAGAATCGTACTATCGGCGACTCTGCCGATATACAGCGGCATTGCAGGCAGAGAATGTATTATTCACAGGGCATATTCCATTCGCAGATATTCTTGCCTATTATCATGCAGCAGATCTGTTTCTCTGCATGAGCGAACATGAAGGTTTTTGTGTACCGCTGGTAGAAGCAATGTATTTTGGCGTTCCGATTCTGGCATATCGTGCCTGTGCCGTACCGGATACATTAGGGGAAAGCGGCATTTTGTTAGAGAAAAAGGATCCGGTAGAGGCAGCCATGGTGGCAGATCGCATTTTGACGGATACGCTGTTACGGCGGGAACTGATTGCACGGCAGCGAAAACGACAGCAGGATTTTTCCTATGCAAAGGTACGGGCATTATTGGAAACACAGTTAAGGGAATTTTTATCGTAAGAGCAGAAATGCCGCAGGCAAATCTTTTATTCTTTTTGTTTCTTTTTCTTTTTTCAGGAAAAAGAAAAAGAAGCGAGGGGATTGGGGGCGAGCAGCTCCCAAGAAAGCAAACGAATGGAAGCAAGGAAAACAAATAAGAAGCAACCGCAATTGCCCCTCCAAAAATAACCGATTGAATTTGCAAAAAGACTGCATACAGGGCAATTGCGAACAACACAGACAAACTGAGGTGTCCCCAGCCTTGTCGGCGGAGGTCAAACCGTTCTATCTCAAAATGTAAGCCATCAGAATATCTCCTTAACGTGAGTTCGACGAGAATGCATTCTACCTCCGCCAAGCTGAACCAGCTTGACCGCAGTTGTCTGCGGCGGACAAACCTGCTTGTTTTCCCTTCACTTTATTTTCAGATTCCTCAAAAATAAAAAACTAAACATCTGATTTTCTATAATATAAATAGCGTAGAAAACCAACATCCGCTATTAGAAAGGAGTTCTCCCTATGGCAAAAGAACTGAAAAAAAATAAATCTCAAATCGTCATGCCAGAAAGCAAAGAAGAAAAGAAAAAGGCACTGGAAAGTGCCATTGCTCATATTATTAAAACCTACGGCAGCGGTGCAGTCATGCGTCTCGGACAGGCAAATACCATGCAGGTGGATGCCATTCCAACCGGTTCTATGACACTCGACCTTGCACTTGGCATCGGCGGTGTTCCACGGGGCAGAATTGTAGAATTATATGGGCCGGAGAGTTCCGGTAAGACTACGGTTGCCCTGCACATTGCTGCGGAAGCACAGAAGCTCGGCGGCGAAGTTGCCTTTATTGACGTAGAACATGCCTTAGATCCGGTCTATGCCCGTGCACTTGGCGTGGATATTGATAACCTGTTGGTCTCCCAGCCAGACAGCGGCGAACAGGCACTCGAAATTGCAGAAGCTCTGGTGCGTTCCGGTGCCATTGATGTCCTGATTGTGGACTCTGTGGCGGCAATGACCACAAAAGCAGAAATCGAAGGAGAGATGGGGGACAGCCATGTTGGAATGCTGGCAAGACTGATGTCACAGGCAATGCGAAAGCTGACCGCTGTCATCTCAAAATCCAACTGCGTTGCCATTTTCATCAACCAGATTCGGGAAAAAATCGGTGTCATCTATGGCAATCCAGAGACGACGCCGGGCGGACGTGCCTTGAAATTCTATGCCTCTGTTCGGATGGAAGTCCGAAAAGGGGAGGCCATCAAAGATGGTTCTAATATCATCGGCAACCGCACCCGTGTGAAAATTGTCAAAAATAAAGTAGCCCCGCCATTCCGGGACTGTGAATTTGATATTCTCTATGGAAAAGGCATCTCCCGTACCGGTGAAGTACTGGATTTAGCAGTGGATTTGGATATCATCAAGAAAAGCGGCTCCTGGTTCAGCTATGAGGGACAACGGCTGGGGCAAGGCAGAGACAATATCAAAGAACTGCTGCAAAATACACCGGAAACCATGAAGGAAATTGAAGAAAAAATTAAAAAGAAGCTGGAAGAACAGAAGGCAAATGCCGTAAAAGCAGCAGAAGAAGGCAAGAAAAAGGAGACTGCTGCCGATAACAGCGATGCACTGGAGCAAGCTGCTGAACAGGCAGCAGCGGCACAGATGCAAAATGCAGATACACTGGTCACAGATGCAGATTTGGATATTGCAGCAGAAAGCGACTTTGCTGAATTTGAACCGGCAGAATAAACGATGCAGATTACACAAGTGATACAGAAAGGTTCATCTGTCTGGGAATTACAACTGGCAGATGGACGCTGCTATGAAATTGACCACGCCTGCGTATTGGAATACGCATTGCTTGACCGTCTGGAAATCGAAGAGGAAACGTTGCAGCAAATGCAGACAACGTTCTGTCAACGACATGCCATGCAGCAGGCAATTCGATGGCTGAATTTTCGCCCTTATACCTATAAAGCCATGTTCCAACGGCTCGCACCGCAATATGGGGAAGCAGTCAGCTTTGCAGTTTTAAAGCGACTGACAGAAATGGGTGTCATCAATGACTATCAGTATGCCCAGCAAATGGCACGCTCTGCGGTGGAACGAAAGGGCTATGGTCTGCGGCGGGCAGGGGAGATGATGCGACAAAAAGGCGTTCCAAAAACGGTCATTGCAGCAGTACTCAAACCGTATGAGGAAACCGTCACAGAACGATTGTTGCAGCTGATACAGCGACATTATGCAGAAAAACTCACCGATCCATCTGATCGCCAGATGGTACAGCGTGTAAAAGCCGCATTGGTGCGGAAGGGTTACAGCTTTTCAGAAGTCAATGCAGCAGTACAGCAATATTGGGAGGAAGCAGACACATGAAAACGGTAGAAATTTTTACAGACGGTGCTTGCAGCGGCAACCCCGGTGCTGGCGGCTGGGGAGCAGTCCTGCGGTATGGCACAAAAGAAAAAGAGCTCTCCGGCGGTGCAGCAGAGACGACCAATAACCGCATGGAGCTTTCCGGTGTCATTGCAGCCCTCTCGGCATTAAAAGAACCCTGTCATGTAATTCTGACAACAGATAGTAAATATGTGGTAGACAGTGTGACAAAGGGCTGGGTGTACGGCTGGCAGAAACGAGGCTGGGTGAAAGCCGATAAAAAACCGGCTTTGAATGTCGACTTGTGGCAGCAGCTTCTTCCGTTGCTGGAACGGCATCAGGTGGAATTTGTATGGGTGAAGGGACATGCCGGACATCCAGAAAATGAACGCTGTGACCGATTGGCAGTGGCACAAAGAGATTTGCATCAGAAATAGAAACCGGATTTCCACGGAAATGCTTTCTCTTACAGAAAGCGGTCTCATCTCCGCCGGCAGATTCGCTTCGCTCTCTGCCTGTGTCCGCTGTCCGCCCTGTTTCTGTATGCAAACTTGCAGCGTTGTTGCTCTGAATTGCTGTGTTCTGGAATCGTTTTGTTATTTTCAGAGGGCGGACAGCGGGGGACTTATTCGTCGTCCAGTTATCTTGTCCAACTCGTTTCCTCTGCAAGGGGGACAGCTTGACCGCTGTCGCCTACGGCGAATTTTACTTGTTCCAACAAAAAGGAGGTATTTCCATGCAGTCTGCAATCCCATTTCATCTACAATGTGACCCACAAGCAATCGGACGCTATGTGCTGCTGCCGGGCGACCCCGGTCGTGTCCCAAAAATTGCTGCCTACCTCGAACAGGCACAACTGGTCTCACAGAATCGGGAATTTACCATTTACAGCGGCTTTCTGAACGGAGAACGGGTGAATGTTGCTTCTACGGGCATCGGCGGCCCGTCTGCGGCAATTGCCATGGAAGAACTGGTGCAGTGCGGTGCAGATACCTTTCTTCGCATTGGAACCTGTGGCGGAATGCAGCCGGAGCTGCTGCCGGGAACGCTGATTTTACCAAGTGGTGCCGTCCGCATGGACGGTACATCACAGGAGTACATGCCGCTTGCCTTTCCAGCCGTTGCCGACTTCTCTTTGTTGCAGCATTTAGCAGCAGCAGCGGAACAGCTACATTATCCCTATCAAGTCGGTGTCGTACAGTGTAAGGACTCCTTCTATGGACAGCATGACCCGGAGCGAATGCCCGTAAGGCAGGAACTGCTTGCAAACTGGGCAGCATGGAAAGCAGCTGGCGTGCTGGCATCGGAAATGGAATCTGCAACGTTGTTTGTCACAGCTGCTGTCTTGCATGTGCGTTGTGCAACCGTATTGCATATGATTTGGAATCAGGAACGGGAAGCCGTTTCTGCAGAAACCGCACAACTTGACCCGGATACCTCCATTCGGACGGCAATTGCAGCTTTACGAACACAAATTACAGCCGATCAAACCGCAAATCTATGATATCTATTCTATTTTGAAAGGAATAATGATACAAATGAAATCACAACATGTCATTTTACTGATTCTTGGCTCGTGCTTTGCAGGAATCGGGCTGGTGGTTGGCATCATTTTTGCCGCTGTTGCTTCTGCCATTCATGACCCTGCTTTTACTGTCATGACCCTAATCCCCGTGTTGTTCTTTCTGATTGGATGCGGTATCCTCCTTTTTGTTTTTGTAAACATTGCAAAACTGCGAACAGTCAAGAAAAAGGGGACACAATATGCTGCAAAGATCTATGCCTATGTACAGGATTTTTCTGTAATGGTAAACGGTGCACCACAAATCAATCTAAAAGTACGGTATTATACCGATCAGGTAAAAGAAGCCATTCTCCCAACCGGTTTTTCAAGTGGCTCTCAAAAGTACCCTATTGGATACACAATTGATATTTTTGAATATCAAGGGAATTTTTCTTGGGATGCAGCGTCCATCAGAAAAGAACGTTTGCCGTATGAAGAAGAATTGATGAGTGACAGACCGGTAGAACCGGAAAAATTGGATATGATTGCAGTGACCTGTAAAAGCTGCGGTGCAACCTATCAGGCAGCGGCAGGATATGCCAATCGCTGTCCGTACTGCGGAAATGATACGAATGTATGAGAGAAAACATCCGATTCTTTTTGACAAGTGGGATCTGTCTCATGATAAATTTGCCAAAAACCGACACAACTCGATGGAGCAGTGTCGGTTTTTTTGCATCATCCATGCATTCTGTAATTTTGTTCAGCGTTTGTCCCGTTTTACTCCCACGGATTATTTTGCTGTTTTTGATTCTGCATCTGATTCCGATTCCGGCAGTTCTGATTCTGGTTCTGATTCTGCTGGTTCTGGAACTGATTCTGCTGCCGGTTCTGATTCTGATTCTGCTGATTCTGGAACTGGTTTTGCTGCCGGTTCTGGTTCTGCTGCTGGTTCTGATTCTGCTCTGCATTCTGATTTTGACGTGACATATGGCACTCCTTTTCTCCGCACAAGCGGCTGCCAGCCTGCCGCCGCCCGTGCGGAACTGCAAACGACATCCCTTTCTGACAACCGGAACAGTGCTGTTTTTTCCTGCACCGCTCTGCCTGTAGTATACCGCTTCTGCTGCAAAATATACGCTATCCGCCAATCCACTTTTCACATTTTCACGTGGTCTTGTTGAAATGTTGAAAAGGTTGTTGAAACCATCTATTTTCACCTATTTTCCGTCTCAATTTTCGTCTTTTTTCACAAAATTCATTTTTTTTGAAAAAAAGCTTGACTTTCCGCCGATTTTGTAGTATACTATAAAAGTCGCAGAAATGAAATGTGTTCTGCTTGTATGTGTTGATGATAGGTGGCGGCATAGCTCAGTTGGCTAGAGTACTCGGTTCATACCCGATTGGTCGCTGGTTCGAATCCTGCTGCCGCTACCACTTTGGCCCGTTGGTCAAGAGGTTAAGACACCGCCCTTTCACGGCGGAATCATGGGTTCAATTCCCGTACGGGTCACCATTCAACACAGAATGCTTATGCGTTTCTTTCTGCGATTTTTCGGCCCGTTGGTCAAGCGGTTAAGACATCGCCCTTTCACGGCGGAATCATGGGTTCGATTCCCGTACGGGTCACCATTCTAAAGTCTCGGAAACAGCATAGATACGTTGTTTCCGAGTTCTTTTTTACCCTGATACAGCTTCTGTCCTTTACTTGTCCTTTATACAGCTTTGGGCTGTCCTTTGGTGTCATCGGGCTTGTGAAAGTCGAGTACCGAGGCAATCGCTTCACTTGCCCTTGCCTGAGCCTGATTGAACACATGACAGTAGATAGAAGTCGTGGTTGTGATTGTCGAGTGACCTAATGCTCCCAACACGGCTGCTGCATCTACACCCTTGTTGATGAGGGCGGAAGCATAGAAGTGTCGCAGGGAGTGAATATCACAGAAACGGAAATTGTTTTCTTCACAGAATTCTCTGAGCCAGAAATACGGTGTGTTGTTATTCATCGGTTCACCGTTCCACTTGACGAAAAGACGATCATAGTCCACCCATTTCGTACCGAGCCTTTCACGCTCTGCGTCCTGTTCTTCCTTGTACTCACGGAGCATATCCATAACGCACTGAGGAAATTTCAGAGAACGCTGAGACTTCTTTGTCTTTGTAGTGTCGGTGTATATACCCTTAGAAGCTGTGTAGTTGCTTGTCCTGCGGACACTTATCACGCAGTTGTCCCAGTCAATGTCTTTCCATTCCAGACCGAGCATTTCTCCTCTGCGGAATCCGCTGTATATCGCCAGAGTAAAGAAAACACGGTATTTCAGCGGTGCAGTTTCAAGGAGCTGAAAGAGCTTTTCGACCTCTTCAAGAGTATAGATGTCCTTCTCTTTCTTCTCGCCCTTCGGAACGGTAACACGCTTGCAGGGGTTATCGGTGAGCATCTCCATTTTCACAGCGTAGGAAAATACATCGCTGATGAAGCTGAAATGATGAATAGCTGTCTTTCTTGACAGCGGTTTGCCGTTTTTCAGGCTTTTGCCGTTAAGGGCCAGATCGTTGATAAACTGCTGAATATGACGGCTGGTGATCTTATCAAGTCTGAGGTGACCGATCGCAGGATACACCCTCACAGTAAGCTGTTTCATTCGCTCAAAGGAAGTGTTTCGAAGATTGAATTTTGCATATTCCTCGAACCACTGCTCGGCAAAATCCTGAAACTTGATATTTGCCGTGACCTGACCTTTCATACACTTATCCTCAAAGAGGATAGCCTGCTTCTGAAGCTCTTTCTCCACCTGTTTGGCGGTCATGTTCTCCGCAGGCTTCCAAGTCATAGTCTGCACGACCTGATTCCCTGATGTATCATATCCGCAGGAAACTCTGATCTGATAGGAGTTTCCTCTTTTTCTTATCGTAGCCATAAATTGATTCCTTTCTATCAACATAGATTTTATGGCATACTCCTGTTACTCTAATCATAGCGCACATTTGCCCGTATGTCAAGAGTTTTATATATCTTTTTTCAGGAGTATGCCGAAATCTATGCTTATGTTCTATGGTGTTTGTGGATTTTCTGTCTGTTGACGTTCAAATGCCGTAAAATCGGCATTCTCAGCGTACAGATTTATCTGTCTGTTGTCTGTCCGTTGAAGTAGGCAAGCAGATCAGCCTTATTAATGAGCATCTTGCCCTTAACTCCGTCACCTGTCCTCAGGTACGGCAGTTTGCCTTGCTTAATAAGCTTGCGGACGGTGTGTTCAGACAGCCCCTTGTATTACAGTTGTAAAAAGTGAAATTTCCAATGACAAACAGAAGCAGTAAGC
>CAUDDP010000064.1 GCA_958448395.1 uncultured Oscillospiraceae bacterium
TTTTCAACGAAATTTTCCTCAGAGCCTGTTCAAATCCTTAAGTTGATGACATTGGGGAAAAGCTGTTCTCTGCAAAACGCTGCAATTAGAGTTTTGACAACGGAATGGAGAACAAGCTGTCCGTCTTCTAAAAAACGAAACGATACAGAATACAGAAATTTAGAGGAACAGGGATGCAAATTTGTACAACGTACAACGGCGGACAGCGGATACAGGCAGAGAGCGAAGCGAATCTGCCGGTGGAGTTGAGATCGGTATCCGAGAGAGAAAATACAAAAATGGATTTGCGTGAAGATGAGGTGACAAGTTTGGAAACCATGTATTATTGGATTTGGCTGCTGCTGGTGTTTGGTGCAGGAAACCGAAAAATTTGGAAGGTATTAGAGCATTATGAAACACCACAAACTGCCTATACAGCATTGCAAACAGAAAAGCTGTCATTTCTGAAGGAACGGGAAATTCGCAGCATCAAAACAGTTACGATAGATCAGGTGGAGAACGTCATACAAAATTGCAAGGAAAAACAGATTGCAATGGTTTGCTTTGATGATGAAAACTATCCGGAACAGCTGCGTCAGATCTATAATCCACCGATTGTACTATTTTATCAAGGTCAGCTCTCTTTACTGACAGATTATCCGTCTTTGACAGTGGTTGGCACACGAAAACCCAGCCAGTACAGCCTGCAGGCGGCAGACTTATTATGCCGCTGTCTTGCAAAGAGTGGGATGCTGCTGGTCAGCGGCTTTGCAGTCGGTGTGGATTCTGTAGCACATCGAGCAGCCTTGCTTTCCAGTGGAAAAACTGTTGCTGTTATGGGCTGTGGTCTGGATGTGCCTTATCCGAAAGTAAATGCGTCTGCAAAAAAATACATCGTGCGAAATGGCTTGATTTTGACGGAATTTTTGCCCGGCACGGAGCCGGCAAGACAGAACTTTCCAATGCGAAATCGTGTGTTGGCAGGTGTCAGCAGCGGCACACTGGTCATTCAAGCACCAGTTGGAAGCGGTGCATTGATTACCGCAGAACAGGCAGTAGAGCAGGGAAAGCCTGTTTTTTGTCTGCCACCTGCGGACATATTTGACAACCAGTATGCAGGTGTGGTAAAATACCTGCGTGAGGGTGCGATTCCGGTTTTTGCACCGGAGGACATTCTCAGGGAATACCATGACAGCTGTGAACAACGTTTGACAGAGGTTTCTATGGATGCAATTTTAGAACAGCAGCCAGCAATCCAATCTGCACAGACGAAAAAACAACCTGCTGTATCGCCACAAAAGCCGTCAAGCGAAGCCGTTGAGATGGCAAAATCCAAGGAATATCCTACAGAAGAAGTCACAGTAGAATCAGTCGAACAGACTGTAGATGTTTCTGTACTGGAAACAATGGAAGGTTTAACAAGGCAGATTATGGCGTTGCTGCTGGAGCAGTCGCCACTTCAGATTGACCAGATTGTACAGACAGTACAGGCAGATGCGGAAGAGGTGGCAGCTTGTCTGACAGAACTGGCAATTGCACAGCTGATTCAGAGAATGCCGGGTCAGTACTATAGTGTATTGTAGCATCATGATAATTGCTTGAGGGACTGGTAGAATTAGGAGATAAAGGAGAAGCTGCATTTTTGCAGTGTTTGAGCAGATACCATTCGGAATGACCGGTAAGTGCCGGCAGGAGAAACAGGAGAAAAAGAATATGTCAAATTTGGTGATTGTAGAATCGCCGGCAAAGGCGAAAACCATTCAAAAGTATTTGGGAAAGGACTTTGATGTCATTGCTTCCATGGGGCATGTGCGGGACTTGCCAAAGTCAAAATTTGGTGTGGATATTGAACATGACTTTGCACCGCAGTATGTAGACATGAAGGGAAAGGAAGATGTCATCAAGCAGTTGAAGTCGCACGCTGCAAAGTGTGATAAAATTTACCTTGCCACCGACCCTGATCGGGAGGGTGAGGCAATTTCCTGGCATATTGCACAGATGCTGCATCTGGATATGCAGGAAAATAACCGTGTGGCATTCAATGAAATTACAAAAAGCGGTGTGCAAGCCGGCATGGCAAATCCGCACCAGATTGACATCAATCTGGTGAATGCCCAGCAGGCAAGAAGAGTGTTGGACCGGATTGTTGGCTATCAGCTCAGTCCGTTTTTATGGCGGAAGGTACGGCGTGGGTTGTCTGCTGGCAGAGTGCAGTCGGTTGCCGTTCGGCTGGTTGTAGATCGGGAAAATGAAATCCGTGCATTTGAGCCACAGGAATACTGGACGATTGATGCAAAGCTGTCTGCTCCGTCTTCCCGTAAAATCTTTTCCGCAAAGCTGACCGCAGTAGACGGAAAAAAAGTGGATAAGACAGAGGTTTCTAGTAAAGAGCAGGCAGATGCCATTGTGGCACGCTTACAAGTAGCTCCCTTTGTCGTCAAGAAGGTGAAAAAGCGGGTTACAAAGAAGCATCCGTCTGCCCCGTTTATTACATCGACCTTGCAGCAGGAAGCCTCTTATCGGTTGAGTTTTCAGTCAAAGCGTACCATGAAGGTGGCACAGGAATTATATGAGGGTGTAGAAATTCAAGGGATGGGAGCAGTTGGTTTGATTACCTATATGCGTACTGATAGTCTGCGGATTTCTGACGAAGCAAAAAAGGCAGCCGCAGATTATATTCTTTCTGCTTATGGAGAAAATTATCTGCCACCGTCTCCCCGTGTCTATAAAACGAAGAAAAATGCACAGGATGCCCATGAGGCAATTCGTCCGTCTATGCCGTCCCTCACACCGGAGCAGGTAAAAAGCAGCTTAACCAGTGATCAGTATAAATTATACCGTTTGATTTGGGAACGATTTATCGCCAGTCAGATGGCGGATGCTTTGCTGGATACGGTTTCTGTGGACATTGATGCCGACAACTGTCTGTTTAAAGCAAGCGGTTCCACAATAAAATTTGATGGCTTTACGGTTTTATATGAGGAAACCAGAGAGAGTAAGGGCGATAAGGACAAGTCTGAAAATAAAAATCTGCCGGAATTGCAGGAAGGTGACGTGTTGAAGCTGCGTGCACTGGAGGGCAATCAGCATTTCACCCAGCCGCCGACTCGGTATTCCGAAGCGTCTTTGATTAAGGCAATGGAAGAGTATGGAATTGGACGGCCAAGTACGTATGCACCGACCATTACTACCATTACCGCCCGCAATTATGTGGAACGGGAAGGCAAACAGCTGAAGCCTACGGTATTAGGGGAAGTGGTGACTGAACTCATGAAAGATCACTTTCAGAATATTGTAGATGTCAAGTTTACAGCAAAGATGGAGAACGATCTGGATGATGTGGAATGTGGGGAGCAGGATTGGGTGCAGGCATTGGATCATTTTTATGGGGACTTTTCCCGTACGCTGAAAACCGCAGAGGAAAAAATGGAAGGCAAACGGGTAAAAGTGCCAGATGAAGAGACAGATGAGATTTGTGAAGTGTGCGGGAAGAAGATGGTCATCAAAATTGGACGGTTCGGACGGTTTTTGGCTTGTTCGGGTTTCCCGGATTGTAAGAATACCAAAAAAATTGTACAGGAAATGCCCGGCAGCTGCCCGCTCTGCGGTGGAAAGATGGTGCTGAAAAAGTCTAAGCGAGGCAGAAGCTTTTACGGATGTAGTAATTTCCCCGACTGCAATTTTATGACATGGAATATACCAGTTGCGGAAACTTGTCCGCAATGTGGTGCGACGCTCTTCCAGAAGGGTGGAAAATCTGGCAAGCTGATTTGTGAAAAACCAAACTGCGGCTTTGAAAAAAATTTAACGGGCGGAGGACAGGCATGACAGAACAATGCAAACAAGTGGTCGTTATCGGCGGCGGTTTGGCAGGCTGTGAGGCTGCTTGGCAGCTGGCACAAAGTGGTATAGCAGTGATACTTTATGAGCAAAAGCCTGTACATTACAGCCCAGCACATCATCGGGATGGACTGGCAGAGCTGGTTTGCTCTAATTCGTTAAAAGCGGATCGTCTGGCATCGGCTGCTGGTTTGTTGAAAGCAGAGATGGAACGGCTTGATTCCCTGCTGATTCCTTGTGCAAGAGCCACTGCGGTTGCTGCCGGCGGTGCACTGGCAGTAGATCGGGATGCTTTTTCTGATCTAGTGACAGAACGGATTCGCTCTCATCCATTGATTCAGTTGAAAACGGAAACGGTTTCTCACATACCAGAGGGCAAGGTGGTGATTGCCACTGGACCATTGACAGAGGGAACACTGGCAGAGGAAATTGAGCAGCTTTGTGGTACACGGCTGCGGTTTTTTGATGCGGCTGCACCAATTGTGAAATATGAAAGTCTGGATACGGAAAAGGTTTTTTTTGCAGCACGATACGGCAGAGGCACGGCGGATTATATCAATTGTCCGATGAATCAGGAAGAATATGAGGCATTCTATGCAGCATTGATTTCGGCAGAACGGGCAGAACTGCATGACTGTGACAAGCAGTTTTTCCGGGTCTATGAGGGATGTATGCCAATTGAGATTCTGGCATCCCGTGGAAAAGATACCATGCGGTTTGGGCCGTTAAAACCGGTTGGCTTGACTGACCCACGTACCGGACACCGACCGTATGCTGTTGTACAGCTGCGGAGAGAAAATCAGGCAGGAACCATGTATAATCTGGTGGGCTTTCAGACCAACTTGAAATTTGGGGAACAAAAACGAGTGTTTTCGATGATTCCCGGATTAGAGCAGGCAGAATTTGTTCGTTATGGCGTAATGCATCGCAATTCTTTTCTGGACAGCCCAAGGCTGTTAGGAGCAGATTATGCCCTTCGCAGCAATCCAGACTGCTTCTTTGCCGGACAGATGACTGGTGTAGAGGGTTATATCGAATCTGCTGCCAGCGGCATTTTAGCCGGAAAAAACATGGTTCGTCGAATACAGGGAAAATCGCCGTTGATTTTGCCGAGAGAAACTATGATGGGGGCACTGGCTGCCTACATCAGTGATGAAACAGTGACACAATTCCAGCCGATGGGCTGTAATATGGGCATTCTGCCAGAACTGCCGGATCGAATACGAGACAAAAGAGAAAAGTATCAGGCATATGCAGACCGGGCATTGGCAGCACTGGATGCCTATTTACAGCAGATGGATGAAGAATCAACCAAGGGGGAATGGCAATGAATATTTTAATTGATGCATTCGGCGGAGATAACGCACCGTTAGAAGTTATAAAAGGTGCCGTGCGTGCCGTGCAGGAATTGGGTGTTACCATGACACTGGTCGGGATGGAAGAAACCATTCGTCGCTGTGCAGCGGAAAACCAGCTTTCCCTAAACGGTTTACAGATATTGCATGCTCCGGCTGTCTTTGATATTCATGAAGAACCGGGTACCCTGCTAAAACAACATGCAGATACTTCTATGGCAATTGGAATGCAGGCATTGCATGACGGAAACGGGGATGCGTTTGTTTCTGCTGGCAGTACGGGTGCATTGTTGATGGGTGCTACATTTTTGGTGAAGCGGGTGCGTGGTGTAAAGCGTGCTGCATTGGCTCCCGTTCTTCCAACTGCAAAAACACCATTTATTTTGCTGGATGCTGGTGCGAACAATGACTGCCGACCGGAGATGCTGGTACAATTTGCTGTAATGGGCAGTGCATACATGGAACGGGTGATGGGCGTGAAACATCCGACTGTCAAGTTGTTGAACGTCGGTGCAGAGGAAACCAAGGGCAGAGAGCTGGACTTGGAAGCGTATCATCTGTTGGAACAGGCACCGGTTCATTTTTGTGGCAATGTAGAAGCAAGAGAACTGCCGTTTGGAACGGCAGATGTTGTCGTAGCAGACGGCTTTACCGGAAACATCGCTTTAAAGCTGTATGAGGGCATGGGCAAGTTTATGGCAAATGAGCTGAAACATAACATTTTTTCAGGCGTCAATGGAAAACTTGCCGGTCTGCTGGTACTGCCGAAAATCAAAGCACTGACCAAAAAAATGGACTACAAGGCAGTGGGGGGTGCCATGATGCTCGGCGTACAAAAGCCGGTGGTAAAGGCACATGGCAGCTCTGATGCGACTGCATTTTTCAATGCGATTCGGCAGGCAAGGGACTGCGTAGCAGGTGATATGATTGCTGCGATGACACAATTTATGCAGCAGGAAAAAGCAGGAAAGGCATGAAGCCATTGCAGTCACAAGCCGTTTTGCTGGATATGGCTGCAAAACAAAAACAGAAAGGATTGGGCGTAGATATGGAACAATTGCATCTGGAACAATTTGAAACACAGATTCACTACCATTTTAAAAAACGGCATTTATTGGTGGAGGCATTGTCGCACTCTTCCTATGCCAATGAAAAGAAAAAGTGTCGCTGTAGCAATGAGCGGCTGGAATTTCTGGGGGACAGTGTGCTTTCGATTGTAGTGTCCTCCTATCTGTTTCACCAGTTTCCGGAGCTGCCGGAGGGGGAATTGACGAAGCTGCGTGCCTCTCTGGTCTGTGAAAAGGCATTGCATGTGTTTGCACAGGAAATTCATCTGGGGGAATATCTGCTGTTGGGAAAGGGCGAGGAGCACACCGGCGGCAGAACACGTTCTTCCATTTTAGCAGATGCCTTTGAGGCGGTCATTGCTGCGATTTATCTGGATGGCGGTATGGAAGCAGCAGAGCGGCATATCATGCGGTTTATTCCAAAGAATCTGGAGCAACGGGAATCGCTCGGTTTTCGGGATTATAAGACTGCTTTGCAGGAGGTCATTCAGAAGAATCCGGAGGAGAAAGTGGAATATGTGCTGGTATCCGAAAGCGGACCAGACCATGCAAAGGCATTTCAGGTGGAAGTGTGCCTGAATTCAAACGTGATTGGCGTTGGAACCGGCAGAAGTAAAAAGGCTGCGGAACAGATGGCAGCAAAAGAAGCCCTGCGGCTGATGGGCTATGAAAAGTAAGGGCAATATCGCCATTTTTGTTCCCCATGCTGGCTGTCCCCATCAGTGCAGCTTTTGTGACCAGCGGAAAATTAGTGCCGCACAGGGAATCCCCTCTCCAGAACAGGTACAGCAGATTTGTCAAACTGCTGTGCATCATTCACGCAGACCGAAAGAACTGGAAATTGCCTTTTTCGGCGGCAGTTTTACTGCCATTCCAGAAGAGCAGCAGAATCTGCTTTTGGAAACGGTGCAGCCGTTTGTGGAAAGCGACTGCGTTTCCGGTATTCGGATTTCTACCCGTCCGGATTGCATTACACCAGCAATTTTGCAGCGACTGCATGATTATCATGTGACTGCAATTGAACTGGGGGCACAAAGTATGGACGACATCGTATTACTGCAAAATCGAAGAGGACACACGGCACAGTCTGTTCGCACTGCTGCAAAACAGATTGCAGCGGCTGGCTTTTCACTGGGACTGCAAATGATGGTTGGGCTGTACGGTAGTACGATGGAACGGGAATCCGCTACACTGCGGGAATTGCTGGCACTGCATCCAGATACGCTGCGGATTTATCCATTGGCGGTGCTGTCCGGAACGGCGTTGGCAGAACGGGTACAGGACGGCAGCTTTTCCTTGTATTCTATGGAGGATGTAGTGGAATTTTGTGCGGATGCACTTTGTCTCTGTCATGCCAATGGCGTAAAGGTGATTCGCTGTGGATTACATGCGGAGGAAACACTGCAATCGGAAGTAATTGCCGGCTTTTATCATCCAGCATTTCGGGAACTGGTGGAATCCCGGCTTTGCCTTCGCTGTCTACAGCAACATATCCGGCAGCATCCTGCGGAAACGCAACTTACGATACAAACGGCAGTCGGCTGGAGCAGTCGGGTTGCCGGACATCATGGCAGCAACCGCTCCGCTTGTCTGGCGGATGGTGTGACGCTGCGGATTATAGAGACGGCAGCCCTTCCGGCAGGATGGCTGCAAATAGGAGAGGACGGATACGATGTTTTTCAAATCGCTGGAACTGCAAGGCTTTAAGTCCTTTCCGGATCGAGTCAAGTTG
Organism: uncultured Oscillospiraceae bacterium; assembly: GCA_958448395.1. Lineage (GTDB taxonomy): Bacteria > Bacillota > Clostridia > Oscillospirales > Ruminococcaceae > Ruminococcus_C. Next base: position 7,974 of record CAUDDP010000064.1, read on the forward strand.
GAATTTGAACAGGGCTTGACTGCTGTGGTCGGTCCCAACGGCAGCGGAAAAAGCAATATTGGCGATGCCATCCGTTGGGTATTAGGGGAACAGTCCACAAAGTTGCTGCGAGGCAATCGGATGGAAGATGTCATCTTTTCCGGTACGAAACAGAGAAGACCGGCAGGGTTTGCGGCGGTGACCATTCAACTCGACAATCGTACTGGTATGTTTGGTGAAACATACGGAGAAACAGTGGCAATTACTAGAAAGCTCTATCGCAGCGGTGAGAGTGTCTATCAAATCAATGGGAAAGCCGTGCGGTTGAAGGACGTGCAGGAACTGCTGATGGATACCGGGATGGGTCGAGATGGCTATGCGATTATCGGACAGGGACGGATTGCGGAAATTGTCAGTGCCAGAAGTACTGACCGACGGGAACTGTTTGAAGAAGCAACAGGTGTTTCCAAATTTCGCTATAAGCGGGAGGAGGCAGAACGGAATCTACAGGCAGCACAGGAAAATTTGGTGCGGTTGCAGGACATTGCTGCTACGTTAGAGGGAAGAGTGGAACCGCTGCGGCGGCAGGCAGAGACGGCAAAACAGTTTCTCAAGTTGGCAGAGCAGCAGAAAAAGCTGGAGGTTTCCATCTGGGTACAGCAGCTGCATCATTTGGGACAGGAAAGGGACGCTTTAAAGGATACCCTTTTGCAGGCAAAGGCAGCCTATCAGAATGCAGTGCTGGATTTGGAACAGGCGGATGCAGCATTGCAGGAACAATATCGGCAGATGCAGCGAACTACGGTACAGATTCAGGATTTGCGGGAGCAGGTGCAGACAGCGGAAAAAACTGCCTCCAAAACGCAGGCAGATCTTGCAGTTTGTGCGAACGAACAACAGCACAACGTTCAGCGTATGGCACAGCTTGTGCAGCAGCAAACGGATGCTGATCAGGCAGAGCAGGAAGCCGCTGCCCAACTACAAGCACAAAAAGCGGCACTGGAAACGTTGCAGCAACAGCAAGCGGAAGCTGCTGCCGCTTGTCAGGAACAGGAGACACTGCGTGCAGCTCTGCATGCAAAAATGGCAGCCGTTACTTCTGCCTTGAAAACGGCAGAACAGACACTACAAGATGGATACAGCAAGCAGAATACTTGGTTTGCAAAAACAGAGTCGCTTGCTGCTCAAGTGGAGACGCTACAGGCACAGACGGTTTCGCGGACTGCCCAAGCCGCAGCATTGCAGCAGCAGCAACAAGCTGCGGCAGAGTACGCCAAGCAGACGGAAACGGCTGCGGAAATGGCAGCAGCAGCGGAAACAGCGGTGCGTGTGGCGTTGGAGGCTGCACAAGTCCAACAAAAGGCGGCACAATCTCTTCTGGAACAGACCCAAACGCAGCGGGCACAGCGGAATATGCAATTGCAAACGGCACAGCAGCGACATCAACTGCTGTTAGAGATGGAACACAACATGGAAGGATATGCTGGCAGCGTAAAGGCGGTTTTACAGGCGGAAAACGGTAAACCGCATGGTGTTTATGGTACGGTTTCGCAGATTATTACAACGGAATCCCATTATAGTCTGGCGATTGAAACTGCACTTGGCGGAGCGATGCAGAATCTGGTTGTGGAAAATGAAGCAGCGGCAAAGAACTGGATTCGATATCTGGCTGCAAAGCGAGCCGGGCGGGCGACTTTTCTGCCGTTGACCTCTGTCAGAGGGCAGTTGCTTTCAGAACAGGCTGTTTTGCAGGAGGATGCTGTGATTGATCTTGCGAGTAATCTGGTGCGATATGATGACAAATTCACCAATGTCATTCACGCTCTTTTGGGGCGAATCCTCATTGCAAAGGATCTGGATAGTGCAACCACATTGGCGAAGCGGTACGGCTACCGTTTTCGGATTGTAACATTAGACGGACAGGTGATCAATGCCGGCGGTTCCTTTACTGGCGGTTCTGCTCAAAAACGTGGCGGTATGCTGACCAGAAAAAATGAACTGCTGGAACTGCAAAGGAAGGTACACACCTTGCAGGAGCAGGTGCGGCAGGATACTGAGCAATGGGAACAGCAGAAAGCCGATTGCGGCCAGAAGACGGAACAGTTGCAGCAGCTGCAAAATCAGCTGCATACCAAACATGCTGAACAGTTGCTGGCAGCAGCAACTGCGGAAACAGCAAAGAAGCAGTTATCACAGCTGCAAACACAGTTGCTGGAACACCAGCAGCAGCGAAAGGAACTGACCACACAGATTGCTGCTTTGCAGCAGCAGCATTGTACGGCAAAAGCAGCGTGGGAACAGGCACAGGCAGATTTGACAGAAGCACAGACGATACAGCAGCAGGCAAAACAGGAACAGGAGACCATTGCAGCCGAACAGGCAAGGATATCGGAACGCCTCACGGAAAGACAAATTGCAGTCGCAAAACTGGAACAGGAAATCGCCAGCAGATGGCAGAATCAGACAGAGCAGCAGACAAGACTGGAAAACTGTCAGAAGCAGAAACAGCTGCTGAAGGAAGAGAAGATTACCTGTCAGCAGCAGCAAATTGTCTTTCAGCAGCAAGAGAAGAACTTGCAAACAAAACTGACTGCCTGTAAACAGAAGATGACAGAAAACAGAGAGCAGATTACACAGCTCCAAAGGGTGCACACTGAGCAGGAGCAGCAGATTCGACAACGGCAGGATGGAATGCGGGAATTTAGTGCTGCGAAAGAACGGGCAGCAGCATCCGTCACACAGTTGGAGACGAAGCAGCATGATCTGGAGCAGCAGCGAGATCGGATTGTGCAGCAGATGCGGGAACAGTATGATGTAACGCTTTCCGAGGCCGGACAGATGGCAGAGCCGGTTCGGGATATGGTGCTGGCAAAGCAGCAGCTGGAGTCGTTGCGGCGACAGATTCGAGCGTTGGGGCATGTCAATGTATCTGCCATTGCGGAATATCAACAGGTATCCGAACAGTGGCAGTTCCTGTCTGCTCAACTGAAAGATGCCACCGAAGCGAAACAAGAACTGGAGACGCTGATTGTCCGGTTGACTGCTGAGATGCAGCGGGTTTTTACAGAACGATTTGCCGGCATCAATCAGGCATTTCAGGAGATTTTTCGGGAGTTGTTTGATGGAGGAGAAGCGTCTTTGGAATTGACGGATGCCGAAGATGTACTGCATTCCGGCATTGAAATTCGGGTTGCACCGCCGGGAAAGGTGATTAAAAATTTGATTGCCCTCTCTGGTGGGGAACAGTCATTTGTTGCCATTGCGATTTACTTTGCCATTCTGCGACAGCGTCCCACACCGTTCTGTATTATGGATGAGATTGATGCTGCACTGGATGAGGGGAATGTCCGGCGATATGTACAGTATTTGCAGCAATTTCGGGATACCACACAGTTTATTCTGATTACACATAGAAGAGTGGCAATGGAGGCGGCAGATGCTTTGTACGGGGTAACTATGCAGGAGGATGGGATTTCTCGTCTGTTGCATATGGAGCAAATCAGTGAAAATGCGGGTTCTCCGTCATGATACACGGAAATCAATTTTCAAATTATGGAGTGGATTGTCTCGCCGAAGGCGACTGCGGTCAAGCTGGCTCAGGCGGCGAGTCGCCGCAGACAGCCCACCCACCGTTATGAAATAGAAAAGATGGGGCATTGGATGCCCTCAAGGGCGGGAGACGATTGCCAATGTCATCCACTTAAGCAATTTCACATCATCAGTAAAGCTTTTTGGTGCAGCAATTTCTCGAAAATGCTGCCGAGGTCCAGGGCGAGGAG
>CAUDDP010000065.1 GCA_958448395.1 uncultured Oscillospiraceae bacterium
ACTGTGGGGAATCACCCTCCGCCAAGCTGAGCCAGCTTGACCGCAGTTGCCATTCGGCAGATAGAATTTCGCCGCTCCTGAACGGATTGCTTTCAAAAAATCGTTTATTCCCTTCCAATCAATGGTTTATGATTTTTGGCAATCGACTTCTAAATATCTCTTGCATTATGCATCCAATGCAGTGCGAATGTCATGTAAGAATTCGGATACCTTTTCCGGTGCCTGTGCCTGATGCTGCTCCACCAGATTGACCACAGCACTGCCGATAATGACACCATCACAATATTGACTCATCTGCTTGGCTGCTTCCGGACTGGAAATACCAAAACCAACCATGCATGGGATTTTTGCATATTTGTGAATGGGATCAAAGAAAGCAGAGAAATCCGTTTGGAATTGCGACCGCATACCGGTCACACCGTTGGAGGAAACACAATACAGGAAACCAGTCGCATTTTCTGCAATCATCTGCGTTCTGCCTTCACTTGCTGGTGTCACCAGACTGATATTGTGAATGCCATATTTGTCCGCATCACCCTGAATCTCATCCTTCTCCTCAAACGGCATATCCGGTACAATTACCCCGTCAATGCCAACTTCCTTACAGGTGCGGAAGAATTTTTCTGTTCCATAGGAAAAGATGGTATTCAGGTACATCATGAGCAGCAACGGCATATCGGTCTGTTTCCGCAGCCGCTTAACCAGTTCAAAAATACCTACCAATGTTGTTCCTTGTTTCAGGGACTGTTCACTGGAATGTTGAATGACAGGACCTTCTGCAATCGGATCGGAAAAGGGAACACCCAGTTCAATGATATTCGCACCAGCTGCTTCCATTTTCAAAACCAGTTGTTCCGTCAGGTCATATCCGCCATGTCCGGCAGTGATAAACGGAATCAAAGCTTTTTTACCCTCTTGTTTCAACGCCTGTAAAGTGCAGTCAATTCTATTTTTAGTCATCAATTTTCACTCCTCTGTATTGTGCAATCTGCTGCATATCCTTGTCACCACGACCGGACAGGCAGATAATCATAGTCTGGTCTTTTTTCATTGTAGGGGCAATCTTCATGGCAGCTGCTACTGCATGAGCAGACTCAATCGCCGGAATGACCCCCTCTTTTTTGGAGAGATACTCCAATGCCTGTACCGCTTCTTCATCTGTGATGGCAACATAATCTGCCCGACCGGTTTTATATAAGTTAGCATGTTCCGGTCCAATGCCCGGATAATCCAAACCAGCAGAAATGGAGAAAACAGGTGCAATCTGTCCCTCTTCATTTTGCAGGAAGTAGGACTTCATGCCGTGGAAAATGCCCAGTGTTCCCTTTGTAATAGTGGCAGCGTGCAGAGCCGTATCAACGCCCTTTCCAGCAGCTTCCGCCCCAACCAGACGTACGCTTTTGTCTGGGATGAAATCGTAGAACATGCCCATTGCATTGGAACCGCCGCCAACACAGGCAACGACGCAATCCGGCAGAACGCCTTCTTTTTCCTGCAATTGCTGTTTTGCTTCTTCTCCAATAATTTTCTGGAAATCCCGTACCATCATCGGATACGGATGCGGCCCCATGACAGAACCAATCAGATAATACGTGGTATCAATATTGGTAACCCAATCCCGCATGGCTTCATTGATAGCATCTTTCAGAGTACCAGTGCCATTGTCCACGCTGCGAACTTTTGCCCCCAGCAATTCCATGCGGTAGGCGTTCAGTTTCTGCCGTTCTACGTCTTCCTTTCCCATGAACACTTCGCACTCTAAATCAAATAATGCACATGCGGTAGCTGTTGCAACACCATGCTGACCAGCACCCGTTTCTGCAATGATTCTCTTTTTTCCCATTCGCTTTGCAAGCAAAATTTGCCCCAGTACATTGTTGATTTTATGAGCACCAGTGTGGTTCAAATCTTCTCGCTTGAGATAGATTTTGCAGCCGCCTAAGTCATTTGTCATTCGTTCTGCATAATACAGAAGAGACGGTCGGTTTGCATATTCTCTGCAAAGCCGCCGATATTCTTCCCAGAATGCCGGATCTTCCTTTGCTTCTGCATATGCCGTTTCCAGTTCGTGGACGGCATTCATGACGGTTTCGGGAACATACTGTCCGCCAAAAATTCCATATCTGCCTACTTTACCCATGATTTTACGCTCCTCGTATGATTGTTATAATTTGTTTCATTTTTTTAGGTGATTTGATTCCATTTTCTTCGATGCCACTGGCAAGATCAATACCATCTGGCTTTACGATAGAAATGGCTTCTGCTACATTTTCCGGTTTTAGACCGCCTGCTAAAAAGAACGGTCGGTTCCAGTTTCGTTTTGCAAGCAGCGACCAGTCCGCACAAATGCCCGTTCCGCCAACAGATTGTTTTGTGTCGCCTTCCAGAATCACATGATCTGCCTGTATCTCTGCAACCGCCTGTAAATCCTGTTCATTGCGGATACGAACGGCTTTCCAGACAGGCAAACCGGTTTGTGCTTGCAATTGTGCGATCAATTCTGGCGATTCTGCACCGTGCAGCTGTATCACATCCAGATGCAGCTGTGCAGCAATATGCAAGATGGTTTCCGCTGTTTCATCTACAAATACACCGACACTCTGTACGGTTGTAGATTTCTGCTGCATCAGTTGCTTTGCAGTAGAAAACGGCACACTTCGCCGAAAGCCGGCACTTAATATCACTCCCATATAGTCTGGTTGCAACACATTGACAGCAGCGACATCTTCTAAGCGTCGGATTCCACAAAATTTTATCTTCATAAATTCTCCCGCAGTGTCTGCATTACGTCTGCCACATTGCCGCTTCGCATGAGGGTTTCACCAATGAGAACGGCATCTGCACCATATTGCCGTACGGTTTTCAGGTCATCATGGGATTGCATACCGCTTTCTGAAACAAGAATGCAATCCTTTGGTACCATAGCAGCGAGATGCTGCGTGGTTGCCAAATCGACCTGAAAGGTTTTCAGGTTGCGATTGTTAATGCCACAGATTTTTGCACCGCAGTGCAGTATCTGCTGCATTTCTGTTTCATTGTGTGCTTCAAACAGACAGTGCAAGCCCAGTTCTGTGGCATATTGATAGAACTCCTGCATGGTTTCTGTATCTAAAATGGCAGCAATCAACAGAATGGCATCTGCCCCTATCACCCGTGCCTCATCAATCTGATAGGTGTCAATGATGAAATCCTTCCGCAGCATCGGAATGGAAACGGCTGCCCGAATATCCCGAAAATATTGACTGCTGCCCTGAAAATAATGTTCCTCTGTCAAACAGGAAATTGCATTTGCACCAGCCTGTTCATAGGCAATTGCCTGCTCGACTGGATGAAAGTCCGCACAAATGACGGACTTGGAGGGGGAAGCTTTCTTTACCTCTGCAATGATAGAAAGCCGTCCGGTACGCAGGGCATCTGGAAAGGAGAGAACCGCACGTTTTGTCTGCAATGCCAGCGTTCGCATGGTCTGCCGGTCTGTTTCTGCCAATTCTCTTGCCAGCTGTTCTTTCCGTTTTACAACAATGTCATCTAAAATCATAATGGGTTCCCTCTCTCTATTTCTTTCTTCCATTCCATAAGAACCTCTACGGGACTAATTCCTCTTTCTGCAACACAGTCCGTATATTCATATTTAGCATCAAATTGTTTACTGGTCACGTGATAAATGAGTTTGCATTCGTTAGGACATTTATGCTCATATTTTTTGCAAACGGCAACCAATTTTCTCACATCCTCTATTCCAACATGCAGGAATGCATCCGACTGTTCATCAGAACCCAATTTACCTGCGGAAAGAATGGTGTCACCTTTTTTGAAAAAAGCATTAAACATCGTTTCATATTCATTTTGATATGCATATGCATAAATTTCATCTGCATCTTGCCCGGTAAGTTCTAAAAACTCCAAACAAAGCGAAATAACCTCTGACTGCACATCCATAAAAGCATCTTCAAAACCAACTATCATAGAGCCATGTTTCTCCTATTTTAAAGCATTTGTGAATGTCTTGAGTTCTTCCAGCTTTGCCAGAGCTGCTCCGCTGTCAATCATTTCCGCAGCCAGTGCGACACCCTCTCCAATGCTGTTCACTTGACCGACAACATACAGTGCACAGCCAGCATTCAGCAGAACAATATTCCGCTTTGCATCTCGAATGGTGCCAGCAAGAATCCCTTGTGTAATCAGTGCATTTTCCTCCGGTGTACCACCAATGATCTCTGTTTTTTCTGCCATCGGCAGACCAAATTGTTCCGGTGTAACGGTGTATTCAAAAATACCACCATCCTTAATTTCTGCCACTTTGGTTGGTGCAGAAATGGAAATTTCATCAAAGCCGTCTTCTCCGTGTACGACCATAGCGTGTTTGATCCCAAGACCACACAGTACTTTTGCCATCACAGTCAGCAAATCGTCATTGTACACACCGAGCAGGATATAATCTGTCTCTGCTGGATTCGCAAGCGGACCTAAAATATTGAATACCGTACGAGTTCCCATTTCCTTTCTTGCCTTTGCCACATATTTCATGGAACCATGATAGCTTTGTGCAAACAAGAAGGAAATGCCGATTTCATGAATACAGTTTGCTGCCTGCTCTGGTGTGGTTTGAATTTTTACGCCGAGCCGTTCTAAGACATCTGCGGCACCGCTTTTACTGGAAACGCTGCGGTTGCCATGCTTTGCCACCTTTGCACCGGCTGCTGCAATGACAAAAGAAGATGTGGTAGAGATATTAAAGGAATTGGAACAATCGCCGCCTGTGCCGACAATATCGACTGCATCTTTGCAGTTTGGAACGGTTTTTGCTTTGGCACGCATTCCCTTGGCAAAGCCTGTAATTTCCTCAATGGTTTCCCCCTTCATCCGCAGTGCTGTCAGAAATTCTGCAATCTGAATATCCGTTGCTGCATTGCTCATAATCAAATCCATAGCCGCAGATGCTTCTGCTTCTGTGAGGTTATCGCCGTTGAGGAGTTTTTCTGCATAGGGGAGCAGGGCTTTTTTCGGCTGCTGTGCAGTCTGTATTTTTGTGGGAATCGAAACACCGGGCAGCAGATTCAGGAAGCGAATTAAAATTTCCTTGCCGTCATCCGTTAAAATAGATTCCGGATGGAATTGCAGACCATAAATAGGGAACTGGGTGTGTGCAATCGCCATAATCTGTCCGTTTTCGTCTCTTGCAGTCACCCGCAAGCAGGATGGCAGAGAGGATTCTTCTACAATTAAAGAGTGATACCGTCCGCAGGCAATCACCTGTGGCATGTCATGGAACAGAACGGACTGGGTATCAATTGCAATGTTACTTGCTTTGCCATGCATCAGGTGTTCCGCTTTGACAACCCTTCCGCCGAATGCCTCTGCAATCGCCTGATGACCAAGGCAAATGCCGAGGATTGGCATTTTACCGGCAAACTTTTGAATCGCAGGAATCGAGATACCAGCATCCTTCGGATAACCCGGTCCCGGAGAAATCAGGAGAGCGTCTGGATGGAGTGCCTCAATTTCCTCCAATGTGATTTCATCATTCCGAATGACCTGAATATCTGGATACAATTCGCCGATATACTGATACAAGTTATAGGTGAAAGAATCATAGTTATCTAAGAAAAGAATCATTGTGCTGCCTCCTTAATCGCATTGATAATAGCAAGTGCTTTGTTGACGGTTTCATAATATTCATTTTCCGGCACAGAATCTGCCACAATCCCAGCTCCCGCCTGCACATACGCCTTTCCGTTGGTGAACAGGACTGTGCGAATGGCGATGCAGGTATCCATATTGCCATCAAAGCCCAGATATCCAACGGTACCGCCGTATAAACCACGTTTTTTCGGCTCGAATTGGTCAATCAGTTCCATTGCACGGACTTTTGGTGCACCGGAGAGTGTGCCTGCCGGCAGGATTGCCATGAGGGCATCCAATGCGGTCAGATCCTTGCGAAGCGTGCCTTCCACATCGGAAACAAGATGCATGACTTTGGAAGCCCGCTCTGTTACCATATAGCGTGTTACGTGTACACTGCCAAACTCGGAAACCTTCCCCACATCATTTCGTCCCAGATCCACCAGCATGGTGTGTTCCGCACGTTCCTTCGGGTCGGCAAGCAAGGCTGCTTCATTTTGCGTATCTTCTTCCTGCGTTCTGCCTCTTGGCTTGGTACCGGCAATTGGACGATTGTGAATCGTTCCGTTTTTGACACTTGCCAGCATTTCCGGGGATGCACCAGCAACATCATAAGTTGGGGTGTGGAAATAATAGAGATATGGTGACGGATTGCTGACACGCAGCTTGCGGTAGACATCGAAGCTGTCCGGTACATTCTGGATTTCAAACCGCTGGGAGAGAACAATCTGAAAAATATCGCCGTTTACAATATAATCCTTTGCCTGCTTGACGATGTCCATATAGGCTTCCTTTGTCGTATTCGAGTGGACAATGGCAGTCCCTGTTTTGACAGTTGGCTTTGGAGCTGGATTATAGCAGCTGATTTTTTGTGCAATTTCCTCTGCTCTCCAAAGAGCAGCTGCATACTGGGCGTCCAAATTGCCATCTGTATGCAAATTTTGAATGACAATGCCATTGTGCTTGAGATGGTCATAAGCAACCAGTTCTTCATACAGGAACAAATCACAGTCCGGCATGTGAATATCATCCTCTGGTACATTGACAAGCGTCTTTTCCATATATCGTACCGTGTCATAACCGAAATATCCAATCAGACCGCCGGTAAAGTTCGGGGCATCCGGCAAAACCGGAGCGGTGTACTGTGCCATCTGTTCCTTCAGAAACAGAATCGGATGTGCGACGATCTGTGTTTGTTTTTTGCCATTTTCCAGAATGCAGGCAGTTGTACCATGCATTTGGATTTCCCGTTTTGGATTGGCTCCGACAAAGGAATAACGTCCCCATTGCAGACCGTTGTTGACACTTTCCAGGATAAATGCATTTTCTGCCCCTTCGGACAGGGCATGATACAGATTGATAGGGGTTTGGTTGTCAGCAGAAAAGTCATAGAAGACTGGAATGGTATTGTATTGCTTTGCTAGCTGCTTGACTTCTTCTAAAGATGGTGTAAGCATAATAAATCCTCCTGTTTTTATACAAGGTTCTTTTCTTGTTTGCTCAAGGATGTCAGATTGAAATGGGACAAATAAAAAACGCCTGATGTCCCATTTCACATGGGACGTCAGGCGAAAAATCCATAACGTGTTGCCACCCAATTTCAGAAACAAAATGTTGTTTCCCTCTTTTCGAATACGCCGGACTGATACCGGATATATTCTTATCCCGATAACGTAGGATATACGGCGACAGTTACTACCGTTTTTGCGGATTCCCTGTGCTTCTCACAAATCCATTCGCCATACCGCTTGCACATCAGGATTCCACCGTCCCTGACTCTCTGGACTGCCGCTCAGCAGGTTACTTACCTTTGCTCTCAGAATTTCAATATGGTTCTATTATATGCACTTTGATTTCGTTTGTCAAGGGAGTTCACATTTTTTTTACAATTATTTTGCAGGAATGCCTTAGGATGCGGAACGCTGTAGCATCGTTTTCACGAACTTTACAATTTGCACCAACAGCATAGAGGTAAAGCTAAAGATATAAATCCATGCAAACTGCAAGCCAGTCAGGGTTTCGACACTGAACAAATTCCGCAGTGGCGGAATCAGCAGTACGGCATTGATAAAGAACATGCCAGCAAAAAAGGCAATTAAGCCGAATGGATTGTTGACCATTTGTTTCCGGAAGAGAACCGGTTCATCGGATTTACAACTGAAGCCATGCCACAAACGGGACATGCAAAGCGTTGCAAATGCCATGGTCATGCCAACAGATTCGCCGCCCTCATGCAGACCGAGCAGGTATGCCAGCATGGTCATAAAGCCGATAATCAAACCGGAGTAGCCAACAGAACCGAGAAATTTCTTTGTGAGAATGGATTCATTTGCCGGACGGGGTTTCCGCAGCATAACGCTGTCCTGATGCGGTTCCAGACCCAGACCGATTGCAGGAAGGGAGTCTGTAAGCAGGTTGATGAAAAGCAGGTGAATGGCGGCAAACGGCTGTCCCAGACCGGCAAGTGCACAGGCAAGCACCACCAAAATACCAGCAAGGTTGCCAGAGAGCAAGAATAGGATGGCACGTTTGATATTATCATAGATATTTCTGCCGTTTTGAATCGCTTTGACAATGGTTGCAAAGTTATCGTCTGTCAGTACCATTGCAGCGGCATCTTTGGAAACCTCAGTACCTGTGATGCCCATTGCTACGCCGACATCTGCCTGTTTCAGAGCAGGGGCATCGTTGACGCCGTCGCCAGTCATGGAAACAATACAACTTTGTGCCTGCCATGCACGGACAATTCGGATTTTATGTTCTGGTGTGACTCTTGCATAGACAGATTTATCCTTGACAAAGTCCACAAGCTGTTCGTCTGTGTAGTTGTCCAGAACAGCCCCTTCTACCGCTTCATTTTCGTGTTCCAGAATGCCGATTTCCTTTGCAATCGCAGCCGCAGTGACAACGTGGTCACCTGTAATCATAACTGGCTTAATACCGGCTTTTTTGCAGGCTGCAACAGCATCCGCAGACTCTACACGTGGCGGATCCATCATCGCAATTAGCCCCATATAATGCAAGTCTGTTTCGTCTTCCAGTGAGAGGGTATCGCCATGAAATGGTTTACAAGCAAAGCAGAGCAGCCGCAGCCCCTGTTTGGACAGGGCTTCTACCTGTTTGTGAATCTTCTGCTTTTGTTCTTCTGTGATTTGCATTCGTTCGGTTAGAACATCGGCTGCACCCTTAGTGAACATGATATTTCCCTTTGGTGTTTGATTCAGGGTGGACATCAGCTTTCGGTCAGAGTCAAATGGAATTTCTGACAGACGAGGGTATTGCTGTCGCAAATCGTCCTCCTGCATTCCATTTTTTTGCGAGAAGCGAACCAAAGCGGTTTCTGTTGGATCACCGATTTCTGTATCATCCTTGCAAGTAGCATCGCTGCAAAGCACGGAGGCGATAATCAGCCACTTTTCATCCTCATTTTCTACATTGACATCTTCTTCTGCAATGCTGTGCCCGTTGGATACGATTTTCCGAACAGTCATTTTATTCTGTGTCAGTGTTCCGGTTTTGTCAGAACAGATAATAGAAACAGAACCGAGCCCTTCTACAGCCTGTAGTTTGCGGATAATGGCATGTTCTTTTGCCATCTTTTGTGTACCGAAAGAGAGTACAATAGTGACAATGGAACTGAGTGCCTCTGGGATAGCAGCAACGGCGAGGGCAATTGCAAACATCAATGCACTCATCACGTTGCTGAAGTCAATCGTATCGACTCGCAGCAATTCCAGTCCAAAGACGATGGCACAGACAATCAGAATGGCAATGGAGAGCCGCTGACCGAACTGGTCGAGGGTACGCTGCAATGGTGTTTTTCGTTCTGAGGCATTCTGCATAAGAGCGGCAATTTTACCGACCTCCGTTTCCATGCCAACACCGGTGACCAGACAGACCCCTCTGCCGTAGGTGACAAATCCGCCAGAGTAAACCATGTTTTTTCGATCACCAAGCGGTACTTCATGGTCAATGCAGCTGGCTTCTTTTTCTACATTCAGGCTTTCACCGGTCAGTGCACTTTCATTTGTTTGCAGGGAAGCGGATTCCAGTATACGGGCGTCTGCCGGTATCTGGTCACCTGCTTCCAACAGGATGACATCGCCGACGACTAACTCTTCTGCTGGAAGCAGAACAGTTGCACCATCACGCAGCACCTTTGCATGGGGAGCGGAGAGGGATTTCAAATTGTCCAGCGATTTTTCGGCTTTGACCGTCTGTATTGTGCCAAGGATTGCATTCATGGTGATTACGAACAGGATGACAATGGTGCTTTCGAGTTCACCAGTGATGGCAGAGACAATGGCAGCAATAATCAGGATAATGACAAGGAAATCTTTAAATTGCTCCAGAAAAATCAGCCAGACGGGCTTTTTCTTTTTCTCAGCGAGTTTGTTTTTTCCGTAGCGTTCCTGATTTTGCTTTGCCTGCTGACTGGTCAGTCCTTCACGATGGGAGGCATATGTCGCATACAGGTCTTCAGGGGATTGTTGATAAGGTGGTTTGGTTGTCATTGGAAACTTCCTTTCTCTTTTTTTGGCAGTAAAAAGGCAAGACCATTACTGAAAAAACTGCCTTTTTATCTGCAATTCATTCAGTAAAAGTCTTGCCATTTTCCGCTATTTCCATACGTGGGTATGCATAGCTTTCAACTTATGAAGCGGACTGCAATAACATTAGCAGTCGTATTGACGCCGCATAAACAAGAATGAGATTCTTGTTAGCTACTCCCTTTTACGTGTCCTATTATAACAAGTAAATTTGCATTTGTCAATAGAAAATGCGGAATTTTACAAAGATTTTTTATTGGCTGAAATCTTCAGTTGGAGCAGAACCGCTTTCTTCCGGCAGAGATTCTTCCGGTGTGGATTCTGTAGGAATGGTATCATCATAGCTGCTGTCATGATTGTTGTCGTTGCTGTCATCATTATAATTTTGATTATCATTATAATCGTTATTATCATAATTGTTGCTGTAATCATCATTGCTATTTTCTTCTTCTGTAACTGCTTCTGTTTTGATTTCTGTTTCTTTTGTTGTTGTCTTGGTTGTGGTAGAGCGAGAACGTTTTTTGTCTGTTGTTTTTCGAGTTCTTTTGGGTGTGGTAGTTGTTTCTTCTGTGGTGGTTACTTCTGTTGTAGCAGTCGTAACGACGGAGAGGAGATTTTCATTTGCATGGTTGGAAAGGTTTTCTTTTTTCACCGGACAGAGCATTAAGAAAAGCAGCAGTAGTCCTGTCAATAAAATAAGACAGCCGCAGAACAACATGGTGATGCGGGCTTTGCTGGAAAGATTGTGAAAAGGGTTTCTCGTTGATGATTTCATAAAAAGCCTCCATAGGGATGATTCCTGTCGAATTTTACTATTATTTTAGTACTTTTTTGAAAGCCTGTCAATCGAACAGTGGAAAAAAAGCGTTTTCTACAACTTTTGTTTCTATTTTGCTTTTACTTTCGTTTGTTTTTACAAATTTCAAAGAAAGGACTTGTTTTTCTGATTTCGTCATGCTATACTATATGGGTAGTATGCATTTTTTTCATTCGATTATGTTCAGAAAATCAGTGCTGCTATGATTCTGTTAATATCATAAATGGAGACGTATCGAAGTGGTCGTAACGAGCTTGACTCGAAATCAGGTTGTCCGCAAGGGCACGTGGGTTCGAATCCCACCGTCTCCGCCAAATTTATTTTTGAAAAAACAGCGTAATTTCGGTAATGTGCCGATTTTACGCTGTTTTTTCATCTTTTCCGGAACACTGCAGCGTTTCTATTTGCGTTTTAACATCATAATTTGTCGCTAAAACGCAACACTATGCAACACGAAATGCAACACGATTTTCTTGTAATTTATAGCAAAAAAACCGCCCCACCGGATAGATAAGGAATCCAGTGGAGCGGTTTTTTGTTCGTCTGCCTATTGGACAGTCAGCGAATGTAATATTAGGATACTACATTTTGGTGCATTTGTCAACGTGATTT
>CAUDDP010000066.1 GCA_958448395.1 uncultured Oscillospiraceae bacterium
TACTGCTTCTGTTTGTCATTGGAAATTTCACTTTTTACAACTGTAATACTAAGAACAAGCGGCTCTGTAATTTACCAATTTCAGTTGCTTTATGGAAGGTTATTGTTGATAAACATGGTGAGAAATGCATCTGCTGCTCGTGTTCGTACCTGATATTTCGGAAATATAAAGTACAGTTCAGCTGTAAGAAGCGGAAAAAGGGGCTTGAAACATAGATTACTGTCACCGGAGACATTGATCAGCTTATCCAGAGCAATTGCATAACCCAATCCTTCCTTTACCATCACGGAACCATTATAAATTAGATTGTACGAAGATACGATATTCAACGCACTGAAACTGCAACCAAACCATCTCTGTAATGGGGAACCATCAGACTGCTGTCGTGACATAATCAGGGGCATATTTTTCAGATTATCTGCAGTAATGGATTCCTTCTGTGCAAGCATACTGTCTCTCCGCATCAGAACACCCCATATATCTTTTTGCTTTATCGCTATCATTTCGTACTTTGAAGCATCTGGTTTACCAAATACCATACCAAAATCAATGATGCCTTTATTGAGTCGGTCGAGAATATCAAGACTATCACCACTGTAAATATGATAATGTATATTTGGATACTGTTCCTGTAGTTTT
Source organism: uncultured Oscillospiraceae bacterium (assembly GCA_958448395.1). GTDB lineage: Bacteria > Bacillota > Clostridia > Oscillospirales > Ruminococcaceae > Ruminococcus_C. Next base: position 640 of record CAUDDP010000066.1, read on the forward strand.
TTTGCCGTTTTTGCAATCAGGCACATAATATCTGTTTCACCTGCACCGATATATACATCACCGCTGATGGCTTCGTCAGTATTTGTAATTTCTGCTTCGGTTCTTTCCACCAGCTCTAAAATCTGTTCTGCACGTTTACGCAAAAGAATGCCTTCCTCTGTTAGAGTGATTTTTTTACTGCCACGAATGAATAGCTGCTTTCCAAGGGAATCTTCCAGATCCTTTAGCTGTCTTGATAACGTAGGTTGTGTAAGATGCAGACTTTTTGCTGCATTTGAAATATTCTGTTCTCTTGCAACTGCAAGAAAATACTGTAAAACACGAATTTCCATGCCATCCCTCCTGTAAGTATGATAGCATTTTTTGTGTATGCCTGTCAAGCATGGACTCGTATACATTATAGGTATTTGCAATTTCTCCAAAAGAATGATACAATAAAATCAGAAAGGTGGAATTGTTATGACAGATGCAGAATTCATTGAAATTATGAATACAGGCAATGAGGTGGAAGTAAATTCACCTACCCATCAGCATATGCATGGACTCTCTCAGCGGGCGTTAAAAATCACCCATAAAATAAATGACAGTTACCATACTTGTGACGAATTGACGGCACTAATGGAAGAATTGACAAATCAGAAGCTGCAGGGATTTGGGTTGTTTCCGCCATTTTATACTGACTGCGGTATTCACATTCACATTGGCAGAAATGTATTCATCAATGCAGGCTGTAAGTTTCAGGATCAGGGTGGTATCTATATTGGTGATGATGTACTGATTGGTCACAATGTTGTTTTCGCAACCTTGAATCATAATCTGCATCCAAATAAGCGTGGTAATATGATTCCATCGGCAATCCATATTGGAAATAAGGTGTGGATCGGTTCCAACGCCACCATTCTGTCGGGTGTTTCTATTGGGGATGGAGCAGTCATTGCGGCTGGTGCGGTTGTGAATTGTGATGTGCCCAAAAATTGTGTTTATGGTGGAGTGCCTGCCAGATGCATAAAACAGATCAATGAGGTGGACTAACATGAAAATTGCGATGGCGGCAATTGCAACAATTGTAACCTCTGTTGTAACAGTTTCTACTGTGTCAGAAACTAAAAAAACAGAACCAATATCGTTTATGCAAGAACCTGCAATCTATCAGGAAGCGGTGCAGCATGCAGAAACCTTTTACTTGACAGTCAATGGGACGACGCTCCCTGCTTCCTTTGCTGATAACCCTGCCGTTGATGCGTTAAAAGAGAAACTGTCTGAGGGGGATATTACCTTTGCAGCACATGATTATGGTAATTTTGAAAAGGTAGGTTTTCTTGATTTTTCTCTCCCCAGAAGTGATGAACAAATGAAAACAGAATCAGGGGATCTGATGTTATATCAGGGGAATCAACTAACATTGTTCTACGATAGCAATTCGTGGAGTTATACGAAAATTGCCCATGTGGATATGCCAAAGGATGAGCTGAAACAGCTTCTTGGCAATGGGGATGTTTCTATTACGTTATCACTGACGCCTTCTGAATCCTATCCATATACAATGGAAGATGTCTGTTTATTACAGAATTTTTTGCTTGCAAGAGAAACAAAAGATTTAAATGAAAAGCCCTATGATCTGAATGCGGATGATCAATGGGATGTATTGGACTTGTGTTTGATGAAGAAAGAAATTCTAGGCACAATTCAAAAAGACTCCACCGAGATTGGAGTGATTTATTTCTCCGCTACAAGCAATACGGAAGGGATTGCTGATCGTATTGCCGACTATCTGGACGTTGATATGATTGAAATTGAACCAGCGATTCCATATACGACAGAGGATATTCAGTATACAAACAGCGAATGCAGAGCGAACAAAGAACAGAATGATGAAATGGCAAGACCTGAAATTGCAAATGAAATAGATGTAAGTGCAGATGTAATTTATTTGGGATACCCTATATGGTGGGGCGTTGAGCCGAAAATCATTGATACTTTTCTTGAAAACTATAATTTATCCGGTAAAGTAATCATACCATTTTGTACATCGGGCGGTTCCGAAATTTCAGCCAGTGAAACACGCATGAAACGGATTGAAACGGATACGGTTACATGGCTTGAAGGAAAACGATTCCATAGCGGAGCAACAGATGAAGCGGTACATGAATGGGTGGATAAGACACAATCTGAATTATCATAAAGGAGGTTCATAACATGAGTAAAACATTAGTCGCATATTTTTCAGCCACTGGTGTGACGGCAGGTGTGGCACAGAAAATTGCAATGGGTGCAGATGCAGATTTATTTGAGATCGTTCCTGCACAGAAGTACACAACAGCAGACCTTGACTGGCATAATGAAAACAGCAGAAGTTCCATTGAAATGAAAGGGAACCGGTCTTTCCGGCCTGCAATTGCATCAAAAGTGGAGAACATGATACAATATGATACAATCTATATTGGCTTTCCTATTTGGTGGTATGTTGCACCAACAATTATAAATACGTTCCTTGAAAGCTATGATTTTTCGGGAAAGACCATTCATCTTTTTGCAACATCGGGGATGAGTGGTATGGGCAATACAGTGGACGAATTAAAACCATCTGCACCCAATGCAGTATGGGGTAAGGCGGATAGACTGGGGGCAATGATTACACAGAGCGAAGTGGACGAGTGGATAAAAAAATAACAGGGGGAAGCATTTATGAAAAAAATAGTTCAGACAGCGGGTAAAAATGCACTTGGAGAATTTGCTCCAGAATTTGCACATTTTAATGATGACGTGTTGTTTGGAGAAAACTGGAATAATCAGGATATTGATCTGAAAACACGCTGTATGATTACGGTAGTAGCCCTCATATCATCAGGAACAATTGATTCGTCATTGCAATATCACCTTGAAAATGCAAAAGCACATGGTGTTTCAAAAAAAGAAATGGCTGCTGTGATTACACATGTTGCATTTTATGCAGGTTGGCCGAAAGCATGGGCGGTTTTCAATATGGCAAAGGAAGTATGGAAAGAGACGGAAGATGTCAATGACGCAAAGGCAGCACATGCAGCAGAAATGGTATTCCCAATCGGAATGCCAAATGATGCATATGCACAATTTTTTATAGGACAGAGCTACCTTGCACCAATATCTGTTTCACAGGTTGGCATTTACAATGTTACATTTGAACCAAAATGCCGTAATAACTGGCATATTCATCATGCTGATAAGGGTGGTGGGCAAATCCTTGTTTGCTTGGCAGGGCATGGTTACTATCAGGAATGGGGCAAAGAAGCGATTGAGATGCATCCTGGAGACTGCGTCAATATTCCTGCTGGAGTAAAACACTGGCATGGTGCAGCAAAGGACAGCTGGTTCTCGCATCTTGCAATAGAAGTTCCGGGAGAAAATTGTTCCAATGAATGGCTTGCAGCTGTTACAGATGAGCAGTATAACATGTTAAAATAAGAGGGGAAAGAGATGAAGAAAAAGGTAGTTGTTATTTCAACAAGCCTCAGAGGAGGAAGTAATTCGGAAACACTTGCAAAGTACTTTGCAAAAGGTGCAGAAGATGCAGGCAATACCGTTACATTTATTTCATTGAAGGACAAAAAAATCGGGTTTTGTATCGGTTGCCTTACCTGTCAGGAAAAAGGCTGCTGTGTCATTCGGGATGATGCAGTTGCAATCGAACAGCAGGTTCTGCATGCTGATGTGATTGTATTTTCAACGCCAATTTATTATTATGAGATGTCAGGACAGATGAAAACGCTGCTTGACAGAATGAATGCACTCTACTCGAAGGATTACTGCTTCAGAGAAGTATATATGCTTTCGGTTGCAGCTGAGGACGATGAAGAAGTACCGAAAAGAGCAGAAAGCGGTCTTCAAGGCTGGATAGACTGCTTTGAAAATGTTAGAATGGCAGGTACTTTTTTCTGTGGAGGCGTAAGTGACCCACATGATATTGAGGGAAGTAGTCAACTTCGAGAAGTCTATAAAATGGGAAAAAATATATAATTAAGCGTAAATGATCCCTGTTATTTTTCACAGAGAAAAATAGAGAAAATACTTTGGCTATTTTACATTTAAATTTAAAAATTATAGAATACTATGGAAAGGCAGCATGATTATGTCAGAGACATGTAAACTTGTAACAGAATGGGACAAAACATTCCCAAAGAGCGAAAAGGTTGATCATGGGAAAGTTACTTTTACCAATCGCTATGGAATTACACTTGTAGCAGATAGGTACACGCCGAAGAATATGAACGGAAAACTCCCTGCAATTGCTGTATGTGGGCCATTTGGAGCAGTTAAGGAACAGTGCAGCGGTCTCTATGCACAGACAATGGCAGAAAGAGGATTCCTTACCATTGCTTTTGATCCCTCATTTACAGGGGAGAGTGGCGGTACTCCAAGATATATGGCATCACCTGATATTAACACGGAAGATTTTATGGCGGCAGTTGATTTCCTTTCGACACAGGAAAATATTGATGCTGACAGAATTGGCATCATCGGCATTTGCGGATGGGGCGGCATGGCACTTAATGCAGCATCCCTTGATACAAGAATAAAAGCAACCGTCACTTCCACAATGTATGATATGAGTCGGGTAAATGCGAACGGCTATTTTGACGCTTCGGATGATGAAGCGGCACGTTATGAAATGAAAAAAATGTTGAATGCACAGCGTACTTCTGATTTCGCAAATGGCAGTTATGAACTTGGTGGCGGCGTGGTTGATCCACTTCCAGAAGATGCACCGTTCTTTGTAAAGGATTATCACTCGTATTACAAGACTAAGCGTGGCTATCATGTACGTTCCCTCAACTCAAATGGCGGCTGGAATAAAATTGGTTGTCTGTCTTTTATCAATCAGCCAATCAATTGCTATACCAATGAAATCCGAAGTGCTGTTTTGATCATTCATGGTGAAAAAGCACATTCCTGTTATTTCAGTAAGGATGCATATGCTGCTATGACAACGAATTGTAATTACACTGATAATAAAAAGCTGATGATTATTCCGAATGCAGTACATACGGATTTGTATGATGATACAAATATCATTCCATTTGATAAGATGACTGCATTCTTCCATACGTATTTGGCATGATATATAATATACAATATAATTAAAAATACTTTATATCATTATAATAGAAGCCGCTGTAGTAATCGTAATGACTACTACGGCGGCAAACTGTTTTATTAGGGATTCACGAAAAAAAAGTCCTTTTTGAAAAAAATTCGCAGGAAGCTTTTTACTATAATGACAATAAAATTCTGATGTAAATCTGGAAGAGTTTATTGACTTTCAGGGCGATATCAGTTATACTAACTTGTGGATAACTGATCACATTATATAAGATTGTCTGCATACAGTGTAAACCAAATTATGTTAAATTGAAAGCAGAGGAATTTGTGAATGGATGTGCAGCAGCGGAAACATTGTCGTATCAGTCAAGACAAGCAGGTGATGCTATCGCTTTTTATGATAATAGATCTTTTCGGAAACGCTAAAAAAGGGTTGACAAAAGACATGGAAAGGGATATACTAAAAAATGGGCAAAAAATGAACATTATGAAAAAACAAAGAAATGAAACGACAGTGATTTCAAACAAATCATAGGAGGAAAAAGACGGACGAAATTTGAATGGACGATAGAAACGCAGCTTTTGATGACCTTGCAATACAACCGTTTGAAAACATGAGTGCTAACATCAAGGGCTTCAAGATTATGGCGAATAAATATCGCAATCGCAGCAACCGTCATTCCCTTTGCCTTAATCTTATTTGCGGTATGATTAATTTTGGAAATCTCTAAAAATCTGTGGATTTTCAAAAATCACAGGGGAAACCCCGCTGAAACAGGTTGTCTCAATCTGTGAAAACAGGGTTTTTAGAGGTTTCTTTTTGAGACTTGAATTTTGTTTCCGAAGAGGGTTAATAAAAAAATTTTCATCAATTGTGTTATTGTAGGTTCTGGCAATTGGGTAAATATCGGGAAAGGTCGAATACGCTATATATGAGTTTGCTGTTTCCGTTATAAAAAGGGTGGTATAACAGGATGAGAATTGGAAATCAGATGCATTCGCTCAAAGAACAGATCAAGAGAAAAAGACGCCGAAAATGGTATTATACGGTTTCGATTACGATGGTTGTCATTGTTTTCTTCTGCACCGTTTACACTCCCATTCTTTCAGCCATTACGCTTGAGAAAATGCAGGAGGTGCTGGACTGCTCACTGAGCGTACATCAGCATACGGCGGAATGCCGTGATGAAAACGATACGCTGGTCTGCGGACAGGCAGACTTTGTAATTCATACACATAATGAAAACTGTTATGACGTCGGTGGTACACTGGTTTGCAACTTGCCTGAGATAGCGGCACATGAGCATACCGATGATTGCTATGAAGCACAGCGGATTCTAATTTGCACAAACGAAGAAGAGGGTCATATTCACGAGGAGAATTGCTATCAGACCGAAAAAAAGCTGGTTTGCAAGGAAACGGCAGTGCTGCACATACATGATGATACATGCCGTGACGAAAATGGAAGGTTGACCTGCGGTATGCTTCAGGTAACAGAGCATACGCATAGCACAGTATGCTTTCCAATAGTAGAAGAGACAGCGACAGCAGATACAGCGAATGATGTCATGCCGGAGACAGATATAGTAAATGACGTTATGCCAGCGGCAGATACGGCAAACGTTGCGGATTGGGGCTACAACGACGACGGCTCTATCTGGTGGAACAGCATCAGTCTGCAACAGATTGCGGCTATTGATATTCAGGAAAATACGCCGTATATCATCACCGGCAACAGTCGGTTGAATGTTCTGACTAATACGTCCGCAGACGGTAATAAGATGGCAACAAACAGGCCGGACGCAAGTAATGTTGGTGCATATAAAAGCTATGAAATATGGTATTTCAAAAAAATAGAAGATAAGTATTATATTTATGACGGAAACGGACAATACTTGAAATTGGAAAATACAGCTCTTTCTTTGACAAGGGAAGAAGAAGCGACTGCTTTTGCGGTAAAACAGGTGACGCAGGATGGATATAATCAGTGTGTTACAATCGAATCGAACAACTTTTATCTGAATGCATACGGAAGCGATACCAATCAATGCAGCGGTTGGGCTGGATGGAATGATGACGACGCAGGATCATGGCTGCAAATTCTGAAGCTGACGGAGGAGCCGAAAACGTCTAACCCTATTGAGACCGTCTCCTCCCCCAACACAGTTATCAATCTGTTTGATTACTGGGTATCGGAGAATCAATACGACCCTGACAATGTAGACGCCAATTTGGAAACCGGGATCAATCAGGGACATGCTCTCAAATTCGTGCATGGAGATCAGAACGACACGGAAGGCATCCCGATCAACAGATGGACGGGAAGTGGAAGCAACCCACAACAGGGCATTGTGAAAAACAAGCTTGATGGGTACCCTGTTCTTTCCGGCTGTCATCAGGGAAACGGAACCTCGACCGAATCTCTGGAATACCTATTCAATCCGGCATATGACCACCCGGGAAAACAATCATACAGAAACGTAGTCGGCCTGTTATCCATAGACAAACAGGGCTACTATTCTTTTGACAGCAAGAAGAATGCAGCAGAATTCGACGAAGAAAGCAAAAGATTTAATATTTATGACATGCCTAACGTGGACGGTCAGTTTTTCCCTTTCAATAAAGCACCTGAAGTCATGACCGTCACACGGGAGAATGAAAAGATAAACCACTATTTCGGTGCTACCATCACTACCCGGTTTGTCCAGCAGCACAGCGGATATACAGATGAACGGCATGCTACGCCAACCACATTTGAATTTTCCGGCGATGATGATGTGTGGATCTTCATTGACGGCGTTCTGGTAGGCGACGTGGGCGGTATCCATGATAAGGCAAGCATGAGTATAAACTTTTCCACTGGCGAGGTGGAAGTGGGTGTCATTGGTGGCAGCAATCCGCTCAGAACCACTTTAAAAGAATGCTATGTGAATGCTGACAAATACAATCCTAGTGAGTGGATAGAAACGAACGGGTTCACAACTTACAAGGACAACACCATTCATACTCTAAAGTTTTTCTATCTGGAGCGGGGCAATTACGACTCGGACATGCAGTTGAAATATAACCTGACTGCCATTCCTCAGACCGCTATCTACAAGGTCGATCAGTACGGAGAGGCGGTACCGGAAGCTACCTTTGCGGTATATGCGGCAGACGAGAATTATAATATGCTGGACAATGTGAATGGCAATCCCGTTAGCAGCTTACCTGACCCGAGCCTATACGACGACAGAGGAAACTTAGTGGACAGCGATGGACATATTATTGCGAACGCATTGTACACCGGAACCACCAATCAAAATGGTGAAATGCTTTTTTCAGACCAGGACGGTATGCCATACTCCATAAACGAGCTACAGGATATGTTTGGCGTTCACTTCATCCTGCGTGAAATTAAGGTTCCGAATGGTTACCGGGTAGTGACCAAGAACGTGCACCTCTGGATATGGCAGGGCGAGAGTCAAAAGATATTAAGGTGTGCGAACACTGAGCAGTCCGGCTCCCGTGCAGCTTCCAACATGCAAATCACTGCCACAGATACCTTGTATCTTCAGAATCCCTATAATGGTCAACATTCTGTTCAGTATTGTAATACAGAAAACGGTAAATCATTCGGTACTCTATTTGCCGTGGTATTTCGATATGTCGGTGCGATTGATGAGAATGGAAATGCCACAGAGGTCAATGATAGCTCAAAATGGGTTCCGGTCTACGGAGATGACAAAGACGGTTACAACATGATTGACATGACCGGCAAAACATGGCTGGCTGGAGCACTGGAGGCGGCACGGGAAGCACAGAAGTATGGCGATATCATTTTCAAGCCTTCTCCAAGCAGCACCATGCAACTGACACTGAAAAATCTTCCCGGTCATGTCACTACCTATTACCATATGCTGGCACAGAGTCAAAAGGAACAAGCTCGGTACACGGTGGCGTACTACTGGACGGATTGTGACTCGCTGGAGACAGCGACTGCGGAGACGATTCACCGGGTATACACTTTTGCGGGGGCTGTACCCGATGGAGAATCATACAGTGGATTTGAACGTGTGTTCGGTGCGGATATTCATGTTCCAAACCTGATCAACAGGGTGTTTGTACAAAAAGTAGATGAAAAAAATAATCTGCTCAATGGTGCTACGTTCGCCATCTATGAGGTGAAGCAGTCGGAAGATGGGACGATACAGTATCTTTCGGATGACGGCAACTATCACACACTCTCGAAGGATGCAGTTGTTTCTCCCGACGGTATTATTACCGAGGGAAATATCTGTGTCAATCCGCTGAAAACCGACATTACAAAGACCTATGCGGACGGCATCCACACCGGTACCGCCGAGTTCACCAATCTGTTTGATGGACAGTATATCATCAAGGAGGTCAATCCGCCGCCCGGTTATAAGGTGAACACAGCGGACGTGATGGTTCTGGTAACAGAGGACACAATCTATGCCAATGCAGGAACGGAAAATGATGGCGTTACCGTTGGGCGTGGCCCTGGCTACCTAGTCACCCCCCTGAGCCAATTCGCATCTGAGGGGCAGATTGATAATACCTTGTCATGGATTTACGCACAGATGCGGATATCAAAGGAAAGCACCCGCTTCGCTGATGTGGGGGATGAGAGCAAGATCCAAGGCTATATTTGTAAAAACTATACGAGTGAAACCACCGATGACGTATCCAAAGCGTTTAAAACCTATCTGGAGTATGCGGTGGAAAACGCAGAAATGGCATTCAACTATGTGCCGGATCCTGTCCGCAATGCGGGCAAGGACTCAGATGGGTATCGACGGCTGTTTACTACCGTGGGTTGGCCCTACTACGAAATCTATCAGGATTATGACTACGGCTCGAAAGAAGTGATTGCAAGTGGTGCGAATTATGAGGACTGGTCTGGCCATCAGCTGACAAACCTGTTTTCACGTTCTACCTATATCCGGATTATGGACGAACAGGAAACGACTTTGAAAGTGAAGAAGTTGGGTGTTGCAAGCACGGACATCAAACTTGCCGGAGCAAGTTTCCGGCTGTATAAGACGCAGACGTTTGAGGACGAGACAGAAACCAAGCCGTTGTATTATTGCTGGGATTCCGAGACCAAAACGACTAGGTGGTCAGAGAATGCAGAGGATGCACTGATTGTAACCACCGGTGAGGACGGTATGGCAGACAAGAATTTTACCAGACTGGCAGATGGCGAGTATTATCTTGAGGAGGTCAAGTCCCCCGATGGGTACTGCAAGCTGAACAAGCCGGTAAAGCTCATACTGAACGAAGCAGGGTTAACGTTGGATCCTGAAAAACCGCACAACGAACAAAGTGCAACGGTAGACAACGGCGTACTGGATGAGAACAATCCATATACCTACACCGTTACGGTGTACAACCATGCCAGCTTTGTGCTTCCGGCAACCGGTGGAAGCGGAACAATCCCATACACAATGGGGGGCATTCTGCTGATGGCAGTTTCGCTTGTGTATGGATACAGAAAGAATCGCAGACGTGAAAGCAGGATGAAATAGGCATGTATTAAAATGATATATCATTACGCCCTTGAAATTGGATGCTCAAGGGCATTTTTGTATCATTCGCTAAAAGGAACGTGCGTTCGATGACAGCGTTTTATCTGCCGAATGGCAACTGCGGTCAAGCTGGCTCAGCTTGGCGGCAA
>CAUDDP010000067.1 GCA_958448395.1 uncultured Oscillospiraceae bacterium
AATGCCACCTGCAAGAATCAAAGCCGCACAAATTGGAATCATCTTAGAACGTCTCCGATATTTTACCATTGCCACCGCACACGCTGCCATCAACAAAACAGTAATAGCAATCAGAAACCAACGCATCCCTGAAAAGCTGCTGAATGCTGCCCCTTTGTTTTCCAGATAAGTGAGATTCAAAATTTCCGTATCGCCAATATGCAAAAATGGAATACTGCCTTGGGGCTGTAAGGTGTGTACTGCCCAATATTTAATCAATTGATCTATGCCAACTAACAGTACAATCAGAACACACGATAGTATCATCAAGTATGCATTCCCTCCTTTTCAATTGGAGAACAAGAACAGCCCGCCGCACAAAACCGGCAGGCTGTCATTTTTATTTATCTTTTTATTCAGAAATAACATGTGCACATCTTGCACAAAGTGTCGGATGCTTTGCATCTTCACCAACTGTTGTAGAATACATCCAGCAACGCTCACATTTTTCACCTGTTGCCGGTGTAACCGTATAAATATTTTCTGCCGTATCTGTCTTAGTTACGGTTACTGCCGAAACAATCAGTACTTTTTCCAGCAATTCTCTATTCTCTGACAGAATTGCATAAGCGGTATCATCTGCCACTGCAATTTCTACAGCAGCCTCCAAAGATTTGCCAATCACCTTTTCATTTCGCTTTTCTTCCAACATTTTGTTCACATCCAAGCGAACCTGATAAATCAGATTCCACTTTTCTGTAAATGCTGTGTCAGCCATTAAACCGCTTTTCTCTGGCATCTGATTCAGGAAGACACTCTCCGTATCATCTGCTGCACCATGCGGCATAAAGCTCCAAATTTCCTCTGCGGTAAACGAGAGAATCGGTGCCAACAGCAAAGTCATGGCACGCAAAATGCGATACATGGTGGTCTGTGCTGCCCGTCTTGCAACAGAAGCCTCTGGTTCACAGTAAAGCCGATCCTTGATGATGTCCAAATAGAAGTTTGACATATCTGTGGTACAGAAATTGTGAATGCTATGGAAAACAACATGGAAATCCAATGCAGTATAACCTTCATGTACCTTATCAATCAAGCGATCTAACCGAATCAATGCCCAACGATCCAACTCATGCAGCTGATCATCCGAAACCATATCGTGATCCGGATCAAACCCATTTCCATTTCCAAGGTTGCCCAAAATATACCTTGCCGTGTTCCGAATTTTCTTGTAAGCATCGGAAAGCTGCTGTAAAATTGCCTTGGAAATACGAATATCGGAATGATAATCCGAAGAGGCAACCCACAGACGAAGAATATCTGCACCATACTGCTGAATGATTTCGTCCGGCATAATCCCGTTGCCCAACGATTTTGACATCTTTCGTCCTTCACCGTCTACAACCCAACCGTGTGTGCAGACTGCCTTATACGGAGCCTGTCCCTTATAAACAACTGATGTCAACAAAGAAGACTGGAACCAGCCACGATACTGGTCAGCACCTTCCAGATATAAATCTGCCGGCCAACGCAAACAATCATACTGTTCCATGACAGCAGTATGAGAAACACCACTGTCAAACCAAACATCCATAATATCGTATTCTTTGGTAAATTTCTGACAGCCACATTCGCAGGTAACAGATGGATCAATAAAGTCTTTAATATCCTTTGTCCACCATGCATCTGCCCCTTCTGCCCGGAATAAATCTGCAATATTCTGAATGGTCGTGTCATTGATAATGGACTTTTTGCAGTCCTTACAATAAATAATTGGAATCGGTACGCCCCAAGTTCTTTGACGAGAGATACACCAGTCACTACGGTCACGTACCATTCCCTTAATACGCTCTTCTCCCCATGCTGGAATCCACTGAACGGATTCAATGGCACGAATGGCATCGTCCTTAAAGCCCTTGACAGAGCAGAACCACTGTTCCGTTGCACGATAGATAATCGGTTGATGACAACGCCAGCAGTGCGGATACTGGTGGACAATGTGTTCTGTTGCCAACATCGCACCACATGCTATCAGCTTTTCTGCAATTGCCTTGTTTGCCTGCTTGGTATCCAAACCAGCAAATTCTCCGGCTTCTTCTGTTTGTTTGCCGTGTGCATCTACACAAACCAGAATGCCAACTTCATCATAATTCTTGCAAACCTCAAAGTCCTCTACACCATAACCCGGTGCAGTGTGTACGCAGCCTGTACCACTCTCCAAGGTAACATGATCGCCAACAATGACAAGCGACTTCCGATCATAGAGCGGATGCTTTGTTTGGATATATTCCAATTCGCTGCCGAGGAATGTACCAACTGTTTCATATTCTGTAATACCAGCAGCCTTCATGGTCGGTACGACTAGTTCCATTGCCATACAATAGTACTCGTCTCCAACCTTTACGAGCGTATATTCATAATCCGGACCAACACAAACTGCTAAGTTACCCGGAATCGTCCATGTAGTAGTCGTCCAAATTACAAAGCAAACCTGTTTTGGGTCAATTCCCAGTTTGGAAAAGATGCCCTTATCCTCTGTCACCTGAAACTTGACATAGATAGAATCGCAGGGATCATTTTCATATTCAATCTCTGCTTCTGCCAATGCCGTCTGACAATCTGGACACCAGTACACGGGCTTCAAGCCCTTGTACATGTAGCCACGTTTCGCCATTTCTCCGAACACTTCTACCTGTCTTGCCTCATATTCCGGCTTCAGGGTCAAATACGGATCACAGTAATGCCCCAAACTCCCCAGCCGTTTAAACTGCTGCATTTGGTTCTTGACGTGCTTCATGGCAAATGCCTTACAGTGCTTCCGCAGTTCTACAGGAGAAATGGCACCATTCTCCACACCTATGGACTTCAGTGCTTTCAATTCAATTGGAAGACCATGCGTATCCCAACCCGGCACATAAGGTGCACAAAAGCCACTCATGTTCTTATATTTTACAATAAAATCCTTCAGTACCTTATTCAACGCTGTTCCAAGATGAATTTCACCATTGGCATAGGGAGGTCCATCGTGAAAAATGTAGAGTGGACGTTCCTGGTTCTTCTCTATCATTTTCTCATACAGATTCTGCTGTTCCCATTTTTCCAGCACATCTGGTTCCCGCTTCGGCAGATTTCCCCGCATTGGAAATGCTGTTTTCGGCAGGTTTAATGTTGCATTATAATCCTGTGCCATATCTGTACATGATTCCACTCTGCACGATTCATTGATACAGAGTAGAATCCTCCTTTCCATTGAATTGCACCGCCATATTTTTGCAAAGGCGGTATACCGTATTACACCATTTGTGTTTTATGCATCCTCATCCTGCAAATCGGTATCATCACTTAAATCACCGAAATGAGAATCATAAGAACCCTGAATGGTCTTTGCAGAGAACTGCGAAGAGGCAAATGGGTCAGACATTGATGCCGCAGATGCCACTGGCACTTCCGGTTCCTGTTCTGCTATATCAGTTTCCGGCTGTGTAAAACCGAATTCCAAATCATCTTCCTCTGGCATCGTAGACAACATTTGCAGATGTTCTTTATACATATCAAACAATGCCTTCTTAAAATCTGCGACCTGCTTTCTGGCAGCCGCAAGTGCCTTGTGTGCCTCATCAATCTCTGCTTGATTCTTTGCCAGTAATGCTTCATGCTTGACGGTCACTTCATCCATCATCGCATCTGCACGCTTCTTGGCATCGGCAATAATGCTATCTGCTTTGGCATTTGCTTCGGCAATAATCCGGTGTCCTTCCCGCTGTGCACCCAGAAGGGCATCCTTCAAGGCATCTTCATCCCGCATATATTCCCGTACTTTGTCAGCCAGTACCTGAATTTTTTCGTTACTGTCTGCCATTTCCTGTTCTGCGATTTCTACTTCCTGTTCCAGCTGTGTCAGAAACTCGTCAATATCCTCCTGCTTATAACCAAACGCAGCCTTCTCAAATCGAAGTTCATGAATTTCCTTTGCACTAATCATTCCTATGTCCACCTCTCATTTATATTGTTCAATCAAAACATGCAGCCTTCCCTTTTTAGAGGGGTCTGATACGGAAATCAATTGGAACTTGCCGCTGCCCCGTATGACAAAAATATCACCAGTCTGCATATGTTCTGATGGATGCAAAACGGTATGACCGCTCCGCTCCATATTACCTTGTTGAATCATTCTGACTGCCTTTTCCCGGCTCTGCCTAGTAACCAATGCCGCAATCGCATCACAACGCAAAGATGCCACCGTACCATGATGTGCAAGTCGTCTTCTTACTGGCACAATGGAAAATGGTTCGGTATCAGTACAACGTACACCGCCGTGTCCCACTTTTTTTAGTGACTGCACCAACAATGTGGCTGCGGCATTGGTTGCCCAGAGCTGTGCCACGCCTTTTTCTATCAAGATATCTCCAATCGTCTCCCGCTTCAGGCCACAGCCCAATGCAGCACCTAGAAAATCCCGATGAGCCAGCGTTTGCAAATTAGAGTAATGCACCGTCACACATTTGCAAGGTATCCATGCCGTGTCCGGTTCCAGAAAGTCAGGATACAGACAGCAACATTTCCGTTCTGCCTGTTCATAACCGCCCCAGAAAAAGAAGGTAACATCCGCCTGCCGCTTCAGAAATGCAGCAGCTGCTGCACACTGCATCTCATCCAAAAACATCGTGCAATAGGGAGCGCAATCCCTCCGGCTGCGAACAGCAAGGTCTTCTAACCGGGACAAAAAAACAGATTCTGTTTCTGTTTCTCTATTATTCATCACATGATCAAACCGTTGTTTTCCAGTTCCCCAACGAACTCGTCTCCAACAAAACCGACATTATATGGGGTAACAATATAGGTCTGATTTGCAACTGGCTTAATATTGCCATTCTGTGCATAAGCGACACCGACCAAAAAGTCGATAATTCTTCTCCGGTTTGCCTCGGTTGCAGATTCCAAGTTTAGTACGACCGTCTTATTTGCCATCAGGTGATCTGCGATCTGCTTTGCATCTGTAAACAGTTCTGG
The DNA here is from genome assembly GCA_958448395.1 of uncultured Oscillospiraceae bacterium. Lineage (GTDB taxonomy): Bacteria > Bacillota > Clostridia > Oscillospirales > Ruminococcaceae > Ruminococcus_C. The sequence goes on from CAUDDP010000067.1 coordinate 4,990, forward strand.
CTTTACCAAAACAACCTGCAACTGTGTAGTTGCCTTAATATTGACAACCCGATTATTTCTCGGCTCTTCTGATGGTGTGACCGGCGGTGTATAAGCCGCCTCCCGGCTGCTATAAGAAGAAGTACTGCTGCTGCTCTCATAAGGAGAGGAAGAAGGCTGCGGCTGCTCCGGCTCCTTTTTTACCGTTTCCGCTGGCTCTGCATACTCGTCCTCGTTCGGCATAAAGAAGTCCTTCAATCCGTTTAAAATGCTCATAACAATCTCCGTTCTCCGCACGTTCTATCTTTCTTTTCTCTACCTGTCTGCCAATGTGCGGTTTTCAGTACAGGAAGCCTGCTTTTTTCTATGTCACAGGTTTATTTTTATTGGTAGACTCTTGCTCCAAATAGAGCCGAGCCGATTCGTACAAGGGTAGCACCATACTGAATGGCTTTCACATAATCATCGGACATACCCATAGAAAGGATGTCCATATCTATATTATCCACATTTTTGCTGCGGATGTCAAGATATAAATCCTGCATTTTTGAAAGAAATTTTTCATTTTCTCCTGCCGGTGGAATGGTCATCAGTCCTTTGACACGTAAATGTGGGTAAACAGCAACTTCCTGTAGCAATGACAGAAGCTGTTTCGGGACAACACCACTTTTGGAATCCTCCTCGCCAATATTCACTTCAATCAAAATATTCTGTATCTTTCCCACACGGACAGCCTGCCGGTCAATCTCTTTTGCCAAATGAACAGAATCGACTGAATGAATCAATGACATGTCCTCTATGATGTACTTTACCTTATTGGTTTGCAAATGCCCGATAAAATGTACGGTAGCAGACGGATCATAGAACTCACGTTTGGAAAGATATTCCTGCACCCGATTTTCACCAAGCAGTGAAATCCCACAGTGAACAGCATGGTTGATTGCTTCTGGTGCAACGGTTTTTGTTACAGCCATAAAATCGACCGTATCAGAAGGTGAGCGATATTTTGCTTTTGCTTCCTCTATATTATTGCAAATCCGTTTATAGTTTTCTGTAATATAATCAAAACTATTTTTCATCTACATCTATCCCTTCTACAATAATAGAATCATAAAGAATCAGATAACCATCCCCAGCATTCAGGGAAGACAATACATAATCATCTCCCTCATAAACAACATCTAACTTTCGGAAGACCACTTTTTCGCCATCCATGACGTAAACGCCACGATAATTGACTTTTGTGGTTGTCTCCTCACCGGTCAGCACATTGGTAGAGGTCTCTTCGATTTCTTTAAAACGGATAGCACTGCGGGGCACCTGGATACCTTCATAGACGCCCTTAATAATTTCCACTCGTTCCACCCGATTTTTTACAAAATCAGAAGTCATATAATCACATTGCAGAACTACCAGTGTTTCCGACGGATTATTATCTGTCCGCAAATCTGTAATTACAGCTTCCGCTGTTGCACCGGAATTGGAAAGCTTCAGTGTCACTTTGTCATCCACCTGATATTTCAAAGTAGAATTATCAATAATCCCAACCATATACCATCCATAGTCGTCAATCGTCTTTCCGACAATCGTTTCACTTTGCAGACCATTGTTATTCTGCACAGCTTTTACATCATCAATGGTAATCTGATCAATATTATCTGTAGTAAGTTTAGTTTCATAACCATCTGCATAGCTAACAAAATAAACAGAAGAAGAGGCTGTTACTGTATCTCTGGGTGACTGTTTAGAATTCTCCAGCGTCGCAATTTTTTCAGAAACTGCTGCTATTTGCTGTGAAAAATTCTCTGTGCCCTGATTGATCACCAGCTGATATGCACTCAATGCAATCTGAAACTCATTTTTGGCTGATTGCAAAGCAGTCAAATCACCGCAGTCTTTGCAGTATGTAATCTGATTATAATACCGCTCTACCTGCTCTGACAATTCCGCTGGCTGTGCATTTTGCAGAATGCCCGGATTTGAAATACGATTTAACAAACCTAATTCCTGCTGTAAAGCGGCAATTTGCTGGTTCGTTTCAATGGCAGACTGATCTGCATAAATCTCAGCGATGATACCGTTTTTCTCAACCTTTCCGCCATCTGGCACACTGTAGCTAATAGCACCAGAACCATTATAGGTTAAAACTGTTTCGTTTCGCACATAAACGCCCTGAAACGTTTCCGATTGCTCCGCAGTTGCAGACACTGCTGTTTCGGTTTTGTATTCCGTATCAATAAAATGATAGAAAATTGTACCAATCGTAGCAATAATAGCAATGGAAAGCACAACAAGCAAAATGTGCATTGTTCTTGAATTGGAATCCATAAATCAATCTTCTTTTTCTGCCGCATCCAGAATCGCAATGGGGCGGGTTGGTTTGAGTGTGGAGATGGCGTGCTTGTACACCAGATTCTGTTCTCCATTACATTCCAAAATTACAATATAGCTGTCAAAACCCTTGACAATTCCTTTAAACTGGAAACCATTCATCAGAATGATTGTCACCAGAATCTTTTCTTTTCTTACCTGATTCAAAAAAACATCTTGTAAATTCATCATTTTGTTCATTTAGGGCTGCTCCTTTCCTACGCACCAAATCTTTTTGAGTTTCATTTTTCTGTTTTTTCAAAAAGACCTATTCTATTATAGCACAAGAATTGCCTTTTGGCTATAATTTTCTTGCATTTTTCTAAAATTTCTTTGTTATTGTTGATTTCATACAGTTTTATCCACATAACATCATTTCTTTTTCTAAACCACGTCAATTGCCGTTTGGCATATCTTCTGGTTTCCTGTTTTAATTTGTTAATACAGGTTTCCAGATCACATTCACCACTGAAGTATGGTATCAACTCTTTATATCCAATGGCATTTGCTGCGGTCTGTTGTGGATGTGTTTTCCATACAGCATAAGATTCTTCCACCAAGCCGTTTTGCACCATCTGATCCACACGTCGGTTAATCCGTTCGTACAGCACTGCACGATCTGCATAATCCAGACCAATGATACAAGAACAGTAGGGAGACGGCTTGGTATGACTCTCTGCTTTTTGTACACTAAACGGCTTACCAGATAGCATCGTTACCTCCAGTGCCCGCACAACTCGCACAATATTATGTGGATGAATAGATGCCGCTGCCTCTGGATCTAAGGCCGCCAATCGGCTGTGCAGGGCTGCTGCACCATTTGCTTCTGCATAATCCGTTAACGCTTTCCGCAAGGCTGTATCCTGTTTTGTTTCAGCAAACTGCACATGATCCAACAGCGAAGCAATGTACAAACCAGTTCCTCCAACCAGAATTGGCAGCTTGCCACGCTGTACAATCTGCACAATTTTCTCCTCTGCCAATTTGACATAGTCTGCTACACTGAACAGCGTATCCCTTGGCAGAACACTGATGAGATGATGCGGAATCCCCTGCATTTCCGCTGCTGTCGGTTTTGCAGTTGCAATATCCATGCCTTGATAAATCTGCATGGAATCTGCTGAAACAACCTCACCGTTATAGTACTTTGCAAGGGCTACACCCAATGCTGTTTTGCCGGAAGCCGTTGGTCCAACAACAGCAAGAATTGGAATTTTTTCTTCCGTTCCCATCTCACACCCTCTTAAACTGTTTTTCCAGTTCCTGTCTTTTCATTACAAACATCACAGGTCTGCCATGCGGACAATGCCGAATCTGATCGTTGGCATAGACAATTTGTGCCAACTCCTGCAACTCCGCAAGATCATTTTTGTCGTGTGCCTTAATGGCAGCCTTACAAGCCATGCTGTGCAGCAAATCATCCATATAAGCCGTTTGCGGATTGATTTTCCCAAGTGCAAGATTATGTGCGATTTCTGTTACAATCTCATCAATGTTCAACGCCTGCAAAAACGTTGGTACTGCGATTGTCCGCAAAAATGGCGGATTGGAAAAGTCAAAAGAAAAGCCCAAATTGATAAGCTGTTCCTTCCGCTCCTGCATCAGAGAAAATTCATCCATTGGAAGCAGCGTTTCTGCTTTCTGTATTAAAAGCTGCCGATACTGCTTCGCTGTTCCGTTTTTCAGGCGTTCAAAAATCACCCGCTCATGGGCAGCGTGTTTGTCAAAAATCAGCAACTGCTGTGCAGACGGCACTTCTGCCAGAATATAATTCTGGAACACTTCACCAATCACACGAATTTCCGGCAAAATTCCCTGTTCCCCAGAAACAACCTTCGATGATGTCTCTGACGATTTTTGTTCTTCTGCACTTACTGTTTCTACCTCAGAAGACGATAATGGAAAGATTGTTTCAGTTTTATCCACAGTTTGTATTTCTGTTCCTGTCTCTTCTGCCAACGATTCTTCCATTGCACAAGGATTTACAACTGCTGCCGGACGTTCTTCTGGTTTCATCAATGCAGCCATCGTTTCTCCAATATCATAATGATATTGAGTTGGATAGATAACCGGCGGTGGGGGCGGTGATTCTGCCTCTGGCTCTGCTTTGGAAGCGAACGGGTCAGATGGCTCTTTTAAATGTGGCAGCGTTGTTTGTACCATTGGCTGTGGCTGTGCTTCCGGTTGTTTTGTCCAGTCCTGTGCTGTCTGACGAAATTGAAATTCATAAATCAAACCATTCTCCAGCAATGCATTTTTTACTGCAAAAAACAAGCTGTCTGCTACATTCTTCTCATTGGTAAATCGTACTTCTGCTTTTGCCGGATGGACATTGACATCCAAATCGACTGGCAGCATGTCCAACATTAGCACACAAGTCGGAAACCTGCCTGTCATAATCAGATTCTGATAGGCACTTTCCAATGCAACACTGCAAACACGAGAACGCACATACCGTCCATTGATAAAAAAATGCTGAAACGTACGGTTAGACTTAGAATACAAAGGTTTCCCGACATAACCGCTTACCCGTAAAAAACCATCATCATATTGCACTGGAATCAGATCATGTGCAAATTCCTTTCCAAACAATGCATAAATGACGGCATATAGATCCCCATTGCCATCTGTGCAAAATTCCATACGATTGTCTCGTATCATCTGAAAAGAGACTTCTGGATGAGACAGGGCAATTTTCTGTACAATCTGGCTGACCGCATTCGCTTCCGTGACATCCTTTTTCATAAATCGCTGCCGTACTGGCACATTGAAAAACAAATCCCGTATAACCAATGTGGTACCATCTGGACAGCCACTCTGTTCCGGATCGCCCTCTGGATTACCGCCTACAAGTTCATAATGTGTTCCATAACTGTCTTCTCTACGCTTCGTCAGCAGTGTAACCTTAGAAACCGCTGCAATGGATGCCAATGCCTCTCCTCGAAAACCAAGTGTATAAATCGCTTCCAGATCATGCTTATCATGGATTTTGCTGGTTGCATGACGCAGAAATGCAGTCGGTACTTCTTCTGCTGCAATTCCGCAGCCATCATCTGCAATTCGCATATACGTCGTACCGCCGTGCTTGATTTCCACGGTGATATGTTTTGCCTCTGCATCAATGGCATTTTCCACAACTTCCTTGATGACAGAAGCTGGTCGCTCAATCACCTCTCCGGCTGCGATCAACTCCGAAATCTCTTTGCTCAATACTGCAATTTTTGACACAGCCATTCTCCTTTCTGCAACCTATTACACTTGCAGTAATCCAGTCACCTCTTCAAGCACCTGCCGACACTCTGCATCCGAAAGTTCCTGTAAGTTGGTCTTCTTCAGCATCTGCACAGCTTTTTCCTCCTGCATGGCTGCAAAGCTGTACTGCATTTCCGACTGCTCCGGCTGTTTCTTCTGTGCAGCCGTCTGCTGTTCCATCTGCCGCAGTAGTGTTCTTGCCCGTTTTACCACCTTATCGGGTAAACCAGCCAATTTTGCTACCTCAATACCATAGCTGTCATCGACACCGCCCGGTACAATCTTGCGTAAAAACCGAACGGTATCACCATGTTTTTTCACTGCAATGCTATAATTTTTTACACCATCCAGCGTATTTTCCAAGTCAATCAATTCATGATAATGGGTTGCAAACAGCGTTTTACAACCGAGCTGCCGACTGCCACAAATGTATTCTGCTACAGAACGGGCAATGCTCACACCGTCAAACGTAGAAGTCCCCCGTCCAACCTCGTCTAGAATCACTAGACTATTTGGTGTAGCATATTTCAAAATATCAGATACCTCATGCATTTCCACCATAAAGGTACTTTCCCC
>CAUDDP010000068.1 GCA_958448395.1 uncultured Oscillospiraceae bacterium
TCACAAACTGTGCCGGCAGAATCGCTTCGCTCTCTGCCTGTGTTCGCTGTCCGCCCTGTTGCTGTGTCCAAATTTGCAGCCAAATCACTCTAAATTTCTACATTCTATATCGTTTTGTTATTTTAGAGGGCGGACAGCAGTTGCCATTCGGCAGATAAAGCTTTCTCATCGAACGCACGTTACAAAAAATGATAATCACAGGAAATGCCATATTCAATTGTATTTTCTGAAATAATAGACTTATTTTCTCCGCAAAAACAAAAAATATCCGCTATGGAACTTTTCCACAGCGGATATTCTTATTTTATACTTTCCTATTTTTCAATTAGTCTACCAGAATCGGATGGAACTCTTCCGTCCACGGCAAGCCCCATTTATTCAAAGCATCCATAAATGGATCTGGATCAAATTCCTCCACATTATAAACGCCAGGCTTTTTCCACTTTCCGGTCATTACCATCATTGCACCAATCATTGCTGGCACACCTGTGGTATAGGAAACTGCCTGAGAACCAACTTCCCGATAGCATTCCTGATGATCACAGACATTATAGACGTAATACGTCTTTTCCTCGCCGTCCTTAACCCCTTGGAAGATACAACCGATATTCGTTTTTCCCACCGTTCTTGGACCAAGGGAAGCCGGATCTGGCAGTACTGCCTTCAAAAATTGCAGTGGTACAATTTCTTTGCCCTCATAGACAATTGGTTCAATAGAAGTCATACCGACATTTTCCAGACACTTCAGATGGGTCAGATAGCTTTGTCCAAAGGTCATAAAGAAGCGAATCCGCTTTACCCCCTTGATATTCAATGCCAGCGATTCCAGCTCTTCGTGGTGCAGTAAATACATATCCTTTTCGCCGACTTGATCGAAGTGATAAACTCGCTTGATTTCCATTGGTTCGGTTTCTACCCACTTGCCATTTTCAATATAGCTGCCCTTTGCAGAAACTTCCCGAATATTGATTTCCGGATTGAAATTGGTTGCAAACGGATAACCATGATCCCCGCCATTACAATCCAGAATGTCAATGTAGTGAATTTCATCGAAATAATGTTTCTGAGCATACGCACAAAATACACCCGTTACCCCCGGATCGAAACCACTGCCCAACAGTGCAGTAATCCCTGCTTTTTCAAAACGTTCCCGATATGCCCATTGCCACTTATATTCAAATTTTGCTGTGTCCTCTGGCTCATAATTTGCAGTATCCACATAATCTGTCTTTGTAGCAAGGCAGGCATCCATAATGGTCAAGTCCTGATATGGCAGTGCCACATTGATGACAATATCCGGCTTTTCCTGTTTTATCAGTGCAACCAATTGTTCTACACTGTTGGCATCCACCTGTGCTGTCGTGACAACAGTTTTTGTTCCTTTTTTCTCTACTGCTTCTTTCAGTGCATCACACTTTGACTTTGTACGGCTGGCAATGCAAATTTCAGTAAATACATCACTGTTCTGGCAACACTTGTGTACAACTACACTTGCCACACCGCCTGCTCCAATGATCAATGCTTTTCCCATATAGATTCCTCCAAATTGATTTTAACAACAGTCCCAATTATAAATCACATCACTGAAATCACACTGTTTCAGCTTCTCCCGCTGGATAAAGAAATTGCAAATTCCCGCATCGCCCCAGATAATCCGATCCCATCCATCTCCAAAATCACTATCCAGCTGAAACAACAAAACATCGTGTGTATCCTCTTCTGCCCGTGGATCATACTGCGTAAAGCCCGGATAGCCGCCAATTTTATGGGTAAATCCATCATTTGCAGCTTCATAAATCTCATCCGGAATTTCTTTCACTTCCTTCTGATAGGCTTCCAGAACCGCATTTTCCATGTAGCTTTCAAAATGACAGTCCCCATTGGAAATGGTTTCTGTTTCTTCCGAAAACGCCAGTCCCCAACAGCCGGTAACTGGAAATAAATCTTCCTCAAACGGCAGATTGTTGCCAATTTTTTCGTTTATCTCTGCTTCTGTAACCGTTCTGTCCAGTTCCTTGTAGTAACAAATGCGAAAGCCGTCTTGATCGGTATTGTTGTCAAAATCAGCACCGCTCAAATCATCATTGAGAATCCAGAATTGCAGCAGACCCGTATGTGGAAAATCTGCCAAAGTAATTTGACTGCAATCAATCTGTGCCAGCAATCGCAATTGAAAGCCCTCGCTGTTTGTCGGAATGGATGCTCCATGTGGCACATAACCCAAACCACCTACTTTACTTTCAAAAATAGAAGGATGACTGTCCGTCAAGGTCAATTTCATACAAGGAATCCGTGTCTTTTCCATGACCGCATTCCACATCTCTTTTGTAATCTGTTCATTCTCCTGCATGATGTTCCTCTCTTTCTTTACTGATAACCACAGAAATCCATTTTTGTATTTTCTCTCACGGATACCGGTCTCATCTCCGCCAAGCTGAGACAGCTTGACCGCAGTCGCCATGCGGCGGAGCAATCCATTCCATAATTTGAAAATGAATTTCCGTGACTCATAACATTTTACTCTGTTTTTTCGTTGATGAGAGGAGGTTTCCCCCCTCTTCATATGTCACTACATCCCTTTTGAATGCATTCTGTGTCATTTTTGTCCTTCTGCAGTCGATTCCCGCAGGGCATCCCTAACATTATTCGGAATTGCAAAACACCCCTGATGCAAAGTCGTATTATAATATCGTGTCCGCATCCCAAGACTGTTCCACCATTCTGCCTGCAAGTCCCTTCTCGGATCATATTTCTTTGAAGCAAACCCAAACAGCCAGTGTCCAGATGGATACGTTGGAATATGTGCCTGATAGACCAATGCAATCGGAAAGAAATGCTTAATCCGACTATGTGCTCGTTTCATCGAATTGGCATAAGAGGTGTAAAAGGTGCTTTCGTGCTGATTGACCAAAATGCCATCTTCTTTCAGTGCCTTATAACAGTTCCCATAGAATTCCTTTGTAAACAATCCTTCTCCAACCCCAAACGGATCTGTGGAGTCTACAATGATTAAATCGTATTCATTTTCCACCTTTCGTACAAAACGCAAACCATCTTGAATATGCACATCTACTCTTGCATCATCAAAGCCACAGGCGGTAAATGGCAGGTACTTCTTCGATAATTCCACTACCATTTCATCAATCTCTACCACATCAATGTGTTCGATAGACGGATACCGCACCAATTCCCGTATCGTTCCCCCATCACCCGCACCAATCACTAAAACATGATGAATGTTCGGATTGGTTGCCATCGGAATATGGGTAATCATTTCATGATAAATATATTCATCTTTTTCTGTCAGCATCAGCAGACCATCCAGTGTCATAATTCTGCCGAACTCAACCGATTCAAAAATATCAATTCGCTGAAAGTCACTTTGTACACTGGCAAGCTGTTTGTCCACACGCATGGACATTCTTACATGTTCCGTATGATTTTCCGTATACCAGATATCCATACCTGTTCTTCCTTTCTACTCTGCAATTTCATGCTTCTTCTGTTACAAAACGATTCTGCTCTGCATCATAATGATAGGCTGCTGCCCCTCCTGTAAATGCTTCTCGCAAAAGGGGTTCAAATGACAACGCTTCCCCCAAGGAAATAACTGACGTATTATTAGTATCCTCCCAATAGGCATCGTCCTCCCCACCGTAACAAAGCGTCCAGCCACTGTCCTGTTCATCACATAAATCATCCGTATGGAGTGCCCAATTGACCTCCCGATGTTCCAGTGCACGCTTTGTAATTATGGCAAACTTGGATTCATCCAACTGGTCTTCTGCTTTTACGAAAATAGCAGCAATATGCTTTTTCTGAAAAGAAATCCGATCTCCTGCCTGTAAATCCTTCAAATAATACGGTTCATTATCTAGTTCACCGCAAAAACCATCTTCTGTAATTTCTGTAATGCATACCCACATCCGTTCCGCACAGCAACCATTTTCCAACTGCTCTGGAAAACAGAAAATCAACTTTACCAGATCATGCACTTGCAGAGCTTCAATTTCTTCTTCCGTCGGAATGATAAAGGTTCTGGGGTATTTTCGATGTTGTGTCTGTGCATCTGCTAAATAGTAATTCTTGCCCATCATTTTCTCCATTCTACTTTACAACCTGTAAACTTGCAAGTGTCATATCCTGCGAACCTGTCAGCGAACAGCCCTTTTCTTTTGCATATAGAATATAGGAGACAATGGACTCTGTAATCCGTTCGCCCGGTGCTAAAATCGGAATGCCCGGCGGATAACACATCACAAACTCTGCACAAACCCGTCCCACACTGAACCGCAACGGGATTGCTTCTTTCTCTGCATAAAATGCCTGCTGTGGCGGCAGTACCACATCCGGCGGAATATATTCGCTGTTCAGCATACCAGTCGCATCGCCGCCGTACAGTCGTTTGATTTCTGAAAGTGCGGAAATCAGTCGTTCGATTTCCAATTCTCGATCTCCAGCAGTCACAATCGCTAAAATATTGCCAATATCGCCAAATTCAATCTGAATGTCGTATTCATCCCGCAGCAAATCATAAACTTCAATCCCTGCCAACCCTGTATTTCTGGTATGAATGGAAAGCTTTGTAGTATCAAATGCATAGAAGGAATTGCCGTTGCACAACTCTGCACTATAGGCATAATAACCGCCAATGCGGTTAATTTCCTCTCTTGCATAATTCACAAACTGCACTGTTTTATGAAACATATCCCGTCCATTCAATGCTAAATTTCGCCTTGCAATATCCAACGAAACCATCAGCAAATAGGATGCACTTGTGGTTTGTGTCAAGTTGATAACCTGCCGCACATAGTCTGCATTTACAGTATCTGCACAAAGCAACATTGCACTTTGCGTCAAAGAGCCGCCTGTTTTATGTACACTCACAGCTGCCATATCCGCACCGGCTGCCATTGCAGAACAGGGCAAATTTTCCCCAAAATAAAAATGCGTACCATGTGCCTCATCTGCCAGCAACAGCATTCCGTGTGCATGGGCAAGCTCTGCAATCTTCTGAATATTGGCACACACCCCATAATAGGTCGGATTATTGACCAGAACCGCCTTAGCATCTGGATTTGCCAGAATTGCCGCTTCTACATCTTCCACCGCCATCCCCAGCGGAATGCCCAAATCCTTCTGTTCGCCGGGATCAACATAAACCGGTATTGCACCATTGACAACCAATGCATTGATGGCACTTCGATGTACATTACGTGGCATAATCAGTTTATCCCCTGCCTTACAGGCGGACAGAATCATCGCCTGTGAGGCACCTGTTGCTCCATTGATGATAAAAAAAGCATTCTTTGCACCAAACGCCTCTGCTGCAAGGGTCTGTGCATCCCGTATGACAGAAACCGGATGACAAAGATTATCCAGATTTTTCATAGAATTGACATCCATACGAACACAATCATTTCCCAGAAAATCTACCAGCTCATGATTTCCCCGTCCCCCCTTATGTCCAGGAACGTCAAACCGCACCACTCGATTCAGGCGATGTGCCTGCATTGCCTCCAGCAATGGAGCATCCTGTTGGGTATAATATTCCATGCCACCTGCTCCCCCTTTATCCATAGATATTCCTGCCGCTGAAAATCTCAATCATTTCCCGCCGCAGCTGATTGGTAATATCCAGACGCACTCTGGGATCCAGCTCATAGACATCTGTCTTAAACAAATAATTTTGCAACTGCATTTCTTTGATTAACATTCTGCAATGAAAAATATTTTGCTGGTACATATTCATATCTATCGTATCATATCGAAGTAAAATTTCAGGATCAATATAATCTTGAATTGATGTAATATCATGATCAATAAAAAATTTCTTTCCATTGACATCCCGAGTAAATCCTCGTACCCGATAGTCAATCGTGATAATATCTGAATCAAAGCTGCGAATCAAATAATCCAACGTGTTCAGTGGAGAAATTTCACCGCAGGTAGAAACATCAATATCGACACGAAAGGTGGTCACCTCATTGTCCGGATGACTTTCCGGAAACGTGTGCACCGTTACATGACTTTTGTCCAAATGGGCATGGACATCTCGCCGTCTTAAAAAGGTTTCACCTTGATTGCAGGAAACATCAATTTGTGTGGGAACATGCCCTTCCGCAATTAAAATATTGACCGATGCACCCTGCGGCTCGTAATCCTGCTTGGAAATGTTCAAAATAGAAGCCCCAATCATCTCTGTTACATCGCAAAGAATATTGGTCAGTCGTTCCGAGTTATACTGTTCATCAATATAGCGAATATAATCCTGTTTCTCTCGTTCTGTCTTTGCATAGCAAACATCAAAAATGTTAAAGCTCAGCGTTTTTGTGAGATTGTTAAACCCGTACAGTGCCAGCTTCTTTTCCAACCCTACCATCACAGCCTTCCATAAAATGTCATACTAAAAATGGTTTTGTTTTTCGGAACAAATCCATATCAAGAATACATTTTAGCACATTCTTTCAAAAAATGCAACGGGATACGGGAAATTTTTTGTAACTTTACAAGTTGTATGGCATCTCACGTTTTTTTCAATCCATTGTATCTACATGTTTCAGGCAATGCCGCAACAAATAGCCCTCCCGTACGCCATATTGGCTAACATATACCATTTTACTGTGCAGTTGTTTTAAAATCGCATCCAAAATCAACATTCCCGGCACAATCGTGTGTACACGTTCGGGACAAACACGCAAAATCCGTTTTTTGGCGGTTTCGTCTCGCTTCAACAGCGATTTTTTTAATTGCCGGAATTGATCCATCGTAAAAGAACGATTATCCGTCGGCAATTTATCTTGTTCCTGTATGAGTTGCAGCAACGCCCGTGCAGTGCCGCCGACCCCACAAACTACATCATAACGCGGCAGTTTTCCTGTTTTCACCTTTTTGAGTTCTCGTTGTACTCGCTCCTGTATCCGTTCTATTTCTGCATCCCGTGGTAAAAATTTCGATACCATTTCTGTATACAGACGCAGAGAACCAACTGGAATACTCTCCATGTAAGCTGGTCCATCTGCTGCAAAGGTTGCAATTTCTGTGCTGCCGCCGCCAATGTCTATCAATATGCCTTTTTCTAATGACGTACCATACATAACACCAAAATAATCCAGAAACGCTTCTTCATGACCAGAAATTACGTGTATTCGATAACCAGTACGCAAAAAAATGAAATCTACAGCTTCCTGTGTATTGGAGATATTTCGCAAAGATGCTGTGGCAAACAAAACGGTTTCTGTCACATCAAACTGGGACAAAAGCGACTTGCAGGCACGCAATACATCACAGGCTTTTTCCATTCCTTCTGTTGTCATCCGTCCCCCCTGCACATAACCAGCCAGTCCTGCCATATATTTTTTGGAAAATAGTATTTCAAATGTTGTTCCCTCAGTAACGTATATGACCATGCGAATGGTGTTGGATCCCATATCAATCAATGCATATTTCATTTTTATTTTCCTCCAAAATTATTTCTTAACTAATTATCATAACATAGATTATCGCAGTTCACGCCTCTGGCTGCTTACTGCATAGCTGTATGGATTTCTATAGTATACTGCAATTTTAAGAAAAATACAACGCTGTTCTTGAAAATTCTCCAAAAAGATTATGTAAAAGAAATCGCACGAATCTTAACGTAAAAATAACAAACGATTTACATTTATGAACTGGCATAAAAACGAACGATGTAGTATAATAAAAGAAAGCCTTAACGCTCATATTTTTTCAACTTATTTGGCATATTTTTTGTGAAAGTTCCCCTATTTCAGAAATTTTAACCGAACGCCGATCCATTCCATTTTCAATAAAGGCTCACCCCTTATTCCATGAGAACAAACCAAACAGGAGGCATTTTTATGGCAGAGCAAAATTGCTATGTAAACCGGGAACTTTCCTGGTTAAAGTTTAACCAGCGTGTTATGGAGGAATCACAGGATTTTTCCAATCCGCTTTGCGAACGACTCTCTTTTTTATCCATTTTTCAAAGTAACTTAGATGAATTTTTTATGGTACGGGTTGGCTCTCTTTTTGAAAAAATGCAGGTATCGAATAAAATTCGGGAAAATAAAACCAATATGACTTGCAAAGAACAGCTGGACGCCATCTTTGAAAAAGTGCGGCATATGCTGCACGAGAAAGACAAGACCTATCGGAAACTCCAGAATGACCTCAAAACAGAGGGCGTTGAAATCGTAGACTTCCATACGATTACGCAGCAAGAAGCAAATTATTTACAGTCTTATTTCCAGACAGAAATTGAACCGCTGCTGTCACCGCAAATTATCGGAAAAAAACAGCCGTTCCCGTTTTTACAAAACAAGGAAATCTATGCCGTTGTTGTTCTGGAGAAAAAAGGAAATGAAAAGCTTGGCATTGTCCCATGCAGCAGTGACGTTTTTCCAAAATATATCACCCTGCCAAACCAAAAAAACCGTTTTATTTTAACAGAAGAACTGATTCTGCATTTTGCATCTGATATATTCTCTCGTCACGTCATTAAGAGCAAGTCTTTGATTCGGATTGTCCGCAGTGCAGATATTGATGCAGAAGAGGAAAATATCGAAGATGAAACCGACTATCGTGCTGCAATGGAAAAACTACTGCGTGCCAGAAAGCGACTTCGTCCGGTAAAAATGGAATTTTCCAGACTGATGGATCCTGCCGTTATCGCAAAGCTTTGTGAATATCTACAGTTGAATGAAGCACAGATTTTCCACTCAGAAGCACCGCTTAGTCTTTCTTTTTTCTCACAGGTTCGAGATCTGCTCCGAAAAAACCGTTCGCTTTTCTTTCCCAGAAGAGTCCCACAGCGTTCTGCCAGCATTGATGAACACCGTTCTATGATTGCACAGATTCAGGAAAAAGACCGTTTTCTCTCTTTCCCATTTGAAAGCATTCGTCCGTTCTTAAATTTGCTGCACGAAGCTGGAGAAGATCCGAGTGTCGTTTCCATTAAAATGACATTATATCGTGTTGCCACCAACAGTAAAATTGTAGAGGCATTGATAGAAGCCGCAGAAAATGGAAAGGACGTTGTCGTACTGGTAGAACTACGTGCTCGTTTTGATGAGGAAAACAACATTGAATGGTCTCGCCGCCTGGAAGAGGCTGGCTGCCGGATTATCTATGGTCTGGATAACCTCAAAGTACACTCCAAGCTCTGCCTGATTACTCGAAAAATTGGAAATGCAATTTCCTATATCACACAGGTTGGTACAGGAAATTATAATGAAAAAACAGCAGAAATTTATACAGACTACTCTCTGATGACGGCACGCTCAGAAATTGGTATGGAGGCAAGCCGGGTTTTCAACGCACTCTGTATGGGACAAACTATTAAACATACCGAATACCTGCTAGTTTCCCCACATTGTCTGCAAAATCATGTAGCAGACTTAATTGACATGGAAATAAAAAAGGCAAAGGCTGGACAGCCAGCTTATATTGGTCTCAAGGTCAATTCCTTGACTGATAAATATTTAATTGAAAAGTTGATTGCCGCCTCACAGGCAGGCGTAAAAATTGATATGATCGTACGGGGGATTTGCTGTTTGATTGCTGGTGTTCCCAAGATGACAGAAAATATTACAGTTCGCAGTATCGTAGGTCGATATTTGGAGCACACTCGTATTTATATTTTTGGTGCTGGCAATCAAGCTGCTGTGTATATTGCCTCAGCAGACTGGATGACCAGAAATACAGTACGTCGTGTAGAAGTGGGAGCACCCATTTATGATAACGATATTAGGGAAAGAATTCTTTCTATGTTCCGTACGATGATGCGTGACAATGTTAAAGCAAGAATTCAACAGCCAGATGGCTCCTATCAGAAACCATCTGCAAGCTCCTCTCCCCTGAATGCACAGGAATATTTCTATGCACAGGCTTATGCGGCTACAAAGACAATGACTGCTGCGGAGGAAATAAAGTAATTCCTAAATTTAGGAGAAACATTGGAAAGCTGTTAAAGCACATTGCTTATATAAAACCCAATATCAAACGAAAGCTGCTGCATTTCCATTTTAAAATGCAGCAGCTTTTTGTCATTTTTCAATCAAGTTTTATTATTTAATGTGAATTCGACAAGAATGCATTCTACCGTTGCCAATCACAAACTGTGCAGGCAGAATCGCTTCGCTCTCTGCCTGTGTCCGCTGTCCGCCCTATTTCCGTATCTAAATTTGCAGCCAAATCACTCTAAATTTCTACATTCTATATCGTTTTGTTATTTT
>CAUDDP010000069.1 GCA_958448395.1 uncultured Oscillospiraceae bacterium
TCGAGGGGAAAGCGGACAAGACCGCTTTCCCCTGGTAAATGATTCGACAAAGCAGTATTTTGAAAATATCCCAGTGGGACATTTTCAACGAAATTTTCCTTAGAACCACTTCCAATCCTTAAGTTGATGACATGGCGAAAGGGCGGGAAACGACTGCATGCCGCTGGTGAACCGTGCAGCGTATTCGTCTGCGGCGAGAGTTGTTTTGTATTCTTGTATTTCAAACTATCAGAAGGAGGTCTTCCTATGGCAAAAGAACATCTGACTGTTACGATCCATACGCCGTTTATTAAATTGGATGCCCTGCTGAAATTTGCCGGACTCTGTGATACCGGCGGCTTCGCAAAAGAACTGGTACAACAGGGCGTGGTGTCGGTCAACGGCAGTGTCTGTACCATGCGGGGAAAGAAAATTTATCCCGGCGATACGGTAACAGTAGACCGTTTTGAAGTACAGGTGACCAGCAGCACATGAGACTGACTTCTATCACCGCAGACGGTTTTAAAAATTTAAAACAGGTGCAGTTTCAGCCCTGTCCGCATTATAATTTGATTATTGGCGAAAATGCACAGGGCAAGACCAATTTTCTGGAGGCTGTCTGGATGATGACCGGCTGCCGCAGCTTTCGGGGCACACGGGAACGGGATTATCTCAGTACAGACGGTACGCCGCTGCACGTGAAAATCACTTTCGATGACGGCAGAAGAGAACAGGTTTTTACCTGTGATATGCGATCCTCGAAAGAGCGGAAATTCACTTGCAACGGCATCCCGATTCAGAAAATGGGAGAGTTGTTTCAGGCATTTCACTGTATTGCCTTTACACCGGAGGATATTGCACTGGTCAGCGGAACGCCGGATGTGCGGCGGCAGTTTCTGGATCTTTCGTTGTCGCAGCTTCAGCCGCATTGTCTGGATCTGGTACGGCGGTATCAGTTGATTTTATCGCACCGCAATGCCGTTTTACGGCAGCCGGTTTCGCTGGCACAGCGGGAAATGGCATTGGATATCTGGGATGCACAGCTTGCCGCTGCTGGTGCAGAATTGGCAGCACAACGGGCAAACTATGTGCGGATGCTGACAGCGTTCTGTGTGCCGTTGTATCAGGAAATTGCTGCCCAGAAGGAGGTACTGCAAATCCGATACCACGCAAATGTATATGGGGAATCTCCGGATTTGCCGGAATATGCAGATCATACCATGCAGGAGCAGTATCAAAAACGACTATTGGCAGCACGGGAAACAGACTTACAGCTGGGGTTTACCAGTGTTGGGGTACATCGGGATGAACTGGTGTTAAAACTCAACGAACAGCCTGCCCGTACCTTTGGTTCTCAAGGGCAGAAGAAAAGCCTGTCGCTGGCACTGCGTCTCTCACAGGCAGCACTCTATGGCAAACGCTATCAGGCTTCTCCGATTTTACTGTTGGATGATGTAATGGGGGAACTGGATGCTGGGCGGCAGCGGGTTGTCTATACAGTGATACAGGATATGCAGGTTTTTCTGACAACGTGCCATGCAGAGTCCTTAATTGATGCGGTGCAGGGAGAACGGCTGTATCTCAAAAATGGGCGGCGAATTGCCGCAGACAGTCCACCCACCATTATGAAATGAAAAAGATGGGGCATTGGATGCCCTCAAGGGCGAGAAACGACTGCACGCCGTAGGCGACTATGGTCAAGCTGGTTCAGGCGGCGAGTCGCCGCAGACAGTCCACCCACCGTTATGAAATGAAAAAGATGGGGCATTGGATGCCCTCAAGGGCGGGAGACGATTGCACGCCGCAGGTGAGACTGTTATCGGTGAGGGAAAATACAAAAATGGACTTCCCTGTGTTTCCACAGCTTGCTCCGCCTTGTGCTTGGCTGCGGTGAGAAAAAATAAAATTTAGGAGACCTGTTTTCAGTGTCGGAGAACAGCAGAAATCTGCGAAATTCCGACCAATTTTTTGATAAAAAAATTACACTTTTAATAATATAAAACGGTACGCCGCTGAAAAAGGGCAGCAGCATTACCGTGAACCCCATGTTTGGTTTTCCACAGACTGTTGAAAACGATGTGGAAAAGCTGTTTAGTATTGTGTAAATCTTGTGAAAACCAGCAGGACAAATAAAATGGAGCTGCCCTGCAACAGGAGGAGAAAAAAACAATGACAGAAGAACAGAAAGCAAAAGATCTCCAGTATGATGCCAATCAGATTCAAGTACTGGAAGGACTGGAAGCGGTACGGAAGCGACCGGGTATGTATATCGGTTCCACCGGCCCGAAGGGTCTGCATCATCTGGTCTATGAGATTGTAGACAATGCCATTGATGAGGCACTTGCCGGATTCTGTACCGAAATTGTA
Source organism: uncultured Oscillospiraceae bacterium (assembly GCA_958448395.1). Taxonomy (GTDB): domain Bacteria; phylum Bacillota; class Clostridia; order Oscillospirales; family Ruminococcaceae; genus Ruminococcus_C. Next base: position 2,347 of record CAUDDP010000069.1, read on the forward strand.
GTGGAATTGCTGCCGGGTGAGGTGGTACGGGTTGCCGATAATGGACGTGGCATTCCAGTGGGCATTCATCCAAAGGAGGGCATTTCTGCGGCAACCGTTGTGTATACCATTCTCCATGCAGGCGGTAAATTCGGCGGCGGCGGATATAAGGTTTCCGGCGGTCTGCACGGTGTGGGAGCTTCCGTTGTCAATGCCCTTTCTGAATGGCTGGAACTGACTGTCCGCAATGGGGAGCATGTTTACTTCCAACGGTTCGAGCGAGGCAATTACAGCAAGCCATTAGAGGAAGTTGGGGATACCACAGAAACCGGTACAGAAGTTCGCTTTCGGGCAGATGATGAAATTTTTGAAAGTACAGTTTATGACTATGATGTGCTGCTCAAGCGGCTGCGGGAGCAGGCGTTTCTGAATGCCGGTATTCGGATTGTATTTCGGGATCTGCGGAATGCAGAAGAGCCACGAGAGGAAATCCTGCACTATGAGGGCGGTATCCGACAGTTTGTAGAACATATCCATAAAACAAGAGGGTTGACCTCCCTGTCCGGTGATGTGATTTATATCAGCGGAACAGAGGGCGATTCCATGGCGGAAATTGCCATGCAGTACAACGACAGCTACAATGAACTGGTACTGTCTTTTGCCAATAATATTCACACGATAGACGGTGGTACGCATGAGGTGGGCTTTAAGAATGCTCTGACAAAGGTTATGAACGAATATGGGAAGAAGTTCAACTTGCTGAAAGACAATGTCCGGCTGTTGGGGGATGATGTACGGGAAGGTCTGACGGCGATTATTTCTGTCAAGCTGACAGAGTGCGAGTTTGAGGGACAAACCAAAGGCAGACTGGGCAATCCGTCTGTGAAACCGTTTATTGAAAAACTGGTGACTGAAAAGCTGATGAACTTTTTAGAGGAAAATCCAGCTGTGGCAAAATCCATTTTTGACAAGAGCCTTTCGGCACAGAAGGCAAGAGAAGCTGCTAAGAAAGCAAGAGATCTGACCAGAAGAAAGACGGCGATGAATAATGTTTCCCTGCCGGGGAAACTGGCAGACTGTTCGGAACGGGGCGTAGAAGGGACAGAAATCTATATCGTCGAGGGAGATTCTGCGGGTGGCTCTGCCAAAGAGGGGAGAGATCGTCGCTATCAGGCAATTCTGCCGCTCTGGGGGAAAATGCTGAACGTAGAAAAGGCACGGATTGACAAGGTTTATGGCAATGAAAAGCTGATGCCGGTGGTAACAGCTTTAGGCACTTCTATCGGGGAGGATTTTGACCTCTCCAAACTGCGGTACGGCAAGGTCATCATTATGGCGGATGCCGATGTGGATGGTTCGCACATCCGCACGCTGCTGCTGACGTTTTTCTTCCGGTTCATGCGGCCGCTGATTACGAACGGCAATATTTACATTGCACAGCCGCCGCTGTTTAAGGTTTCCAAGGGGAAGAAGTTCAAATATGCGTTTGATGAAGCGGAGCGGGATCAGTATATTGCAGAGTTTTCACAGGGGGAAAGCAATGCCAAAATCAATGTGCAGCGATATAAAGGTCTGGGCGAGATGAGTTCAGAACAGCTCTGGGAAACCACCATGAATCCGGAGACAAGAAGCATGTTGCAGGTTTCGCTGGAGGATGCGGAGCAGGCAGATGAAATCTTTACGATTTTGATGGGGGATCAGGTTACCCCAAGAAAGCAGTTTATTGAAACCAATGCACGGTATGTGCAGAATCTGGATATTTAAAGCAAGGAGGGCGGTTGACGATGGCACAAAAAGCATTTTTTGTTCCGCAGACGCCACCGTACGTCGTACCGACGGAACTGTATGATGCGGCATATCGGCTATATCAGCGGCGGTTTTTGATGTGGAAGAATTGGATTTTAGAGGTTGTACTGGTATTGCTGAGTGTGGACTTTATGGTAACGGCGTTCAAGGATCCCAGTAATATGCTGGTATATTTTTTGTTGTTGCTGTGTGTGATATTGCTGGTTATGTTGATTTTTCATCCGATGCGGATTCGTCGGCGGGTGATGGATGCGGTAAAGGAAATGGGAGAAATTCCGTATGTGGCAGCATTATCGGAGCAGGAAATTGTAATTCAGACTTGGACGGAGGAGCAATCGGAAGAAATTCCGCCGACGGTTTTGGAATATGACAGAAATATGCGAATGATAGAGGCAGAGCAGTTCTTTTTGATATGTGAGGGGAAGGAACGATTTTATGTTTTGCCGAAGAAAGCGTTATATGATGAGCAGATTTTTGCCATGCGGCGTTTTTTGCGGCAGAAGTTAGGGAAACAGTTTCAGTCAAATTTCTAAGTGATGGAATAACATACAGCGTTGCACGCCGTAGGCGACTATGGTCAAGCTGATTCAGCTTGGCAGGGGTGATTCCCCACAGTGTGGGGAAATGTCCCGAAGGGACAAAAGGGAAGGGCAGGGGACAAGCTGTCCCCTGCGAAACGCTGCAATTAGAGTTTTGGTAATGGAATGAGGGACAAGCTGCCGCTGTTCGCCTCCTAAAAAAAAACAAAACGGTACAGAATACAGAAATACAGAGGAACAAGGATACAAGTTTGTACAACGTACAACGGCGGACAGCGGACACAGGCAGAGAGCAAAGCGATTCTGCCGGCGGAGATGAGACCGGTATCCGTGAGAGAAAATACAAAAAGGAATTTCCAAGGGGACAAGGCAACAAAAGGAGAGAAGGTTGTTCCTTCTCCGTTTTCCTTGTATGAATTTGATTGCGTTTTATTTCTGCTTTGCAAAAATATGAGCTGTTGGCAGCATTTTTGAAAAACGGCTGCACCGAAAAACGTTTTTGTTCGCCGTTCGGCGGATGAAACAATCCCTTTGTATAGCACACATTGACAAATAAAGGTGGATGAAAAATAAATGAGTGAAGAAAAAACAACCCCGATTGAAAATCGGGACGGCAAAATTACACCGGTGGACATCGGACAGGAAATGCAGAAATCGTTTCTGGAATATGCTATGTCTGTCATTGTGGCAAGAGCCCTGCCTGATGTACGGGACGGTTTGAAGCCCGTACACCGCCGGATTCTCTATACCATGTACGAAAATAACCTGACACCGGACAGACCCTATCACAAATGTGCGGATACCGTTGGTTCCGTGCTTGGTCGGTATCACCCACACGGTGACGCTTCCGTCTATGATGCACTGGTGCGTTTGGCACAGTCCTTCTCCCTGCGATATGAGCTGGTAGACGGACAGGGTAACTTTGGTTCTGTGGACGGCGACCCACCGGCTGCCTATCGTTATACCGAAGCCCGTATGTCAAAAATTGCACTGGAGATGCTGACGGATATTCAGAAAGAAACCGTGCCGTTTGTGCCGAACTATGACGAACGGTTGCAGGAACCAGCTGTTTTGCCGTCTCGTTACCCGAATATTCTGGTGAACGGTTCGACTGGTATTGCGGTTGGTATGGCAACCAATATTCCGCCGCATAACCTCGGTGAGGTCATTGACGGCTTGATTCTCATGATGGAGCAGCCGGATTGCACTTTGGAACAGCTCATGCAGTGTATCAAAGGTCCGGATTTTCCAACGGGCGGCATTATCATGGGACTTTCTGGTATCCGTGCCGCTTATGGCACCGGACGAGGCAAGATTACACTGCGTGGTAAGACGGAATTGGAAACGGTTCGGGGTCGGGAAAGTATTATTATCACGGAAATCCCGTATATGGTCAATAAGGCAAGACTGGTGGAAAGCATTGCAGATCATGTCAAGGAAAACCGCATTGACGGCATTTATCACATTCAGGATGAGTCCAGCCGTGAGGGGATGCGGATTGTCATTGAGCTGAAAAAGGATGCCAATCCGCAGATTGTCCTGAATAAGCTGTTCAGTTATACGCAGTTGCAGGATACTGTTGGTGTCAATATGCTGGCACTGGTCAACGGGGAACCAAAGGTGCTGACACTGAAGCAGATTCTGGAACAGTATCTGCAATTCCAGGTGGAAGTGATTACGAACCGTACCAAGTATGAGCTGAAAAAGGCGGAAAAACGGGCACACTTGCTGCAAGGCTTTGTCGTTGCCATTGACCATATTGACGAAGTGATTGCCATTTTGCGGAGCAGCCGTACGATTCCAGAGGGCAAACAGCGATTGATGGATCGCTTTCAAGACATGGACTTGACTGCCCTGTTGGATCGGGCACAGTATGATACCGAAAAGTATCAGATGGAACAGCAGATCGGTTTGTCCGATGAACAGGCAGATGCGATTGTACAGATGCGGTTGGGACAGTTGACCGGTATGGAACGGCAGAAGGTAACAGATGAGCTGTATGCGTTGCTGGCAAAGATTTCGGATTATCTGGACATTTTGGCAGATGAACAGCGTGTTTACGGCATTATCCGCAGCGATTTGGAGGATATCCGGAAGCGGTTCGGCGACAAGCGGCGGACGGAAATCCAGATGGTAGACGGTGAAGTGGATATTGAAGACCTGATTCCAGTAGAGGACTGTGTGGTAACCTTTACGGAAAGCGGTTACATGAAGCGGATGCCAGTGGATGTCTATAAAACCCAGAAGCGTGGTGGGAAAGGCGTCAGCGGCATGAAGCAGCGAGAAGCGGACTTTGTCAATGAGATGTTTATCAGCTCGACCCATGACCATATTCTGTTTATCAGCAATTATGGCATGATGTATCGGCTCAAGTGCTATGAGATTCCGGAGGGCTCCCGTGCGTCCAGAGGATTCAATATTGTGAATCTGCTGCCGCTGAAGGAAGGCGAAAAGATTGCTGCTATGCTGCGGACAAAGGATTTTGACGAAGGTAAGTATTTGGTTACCATCACACGGCAGGGTAAAATTAAGCGGACGGCATTATCTGCCTATAAGAATGTGCGGAAGAATGGCTTAATTGCTGTTGGTTTGGAAGAAGGCGATGAGATTGCCGGTGTGCGTCTGACAGATGGTGCTGCACGGCTCTTTGTGGCAACCAAGCAGGGGATGATTCTCCGGATGGAGGAAACCTGTATCCGCCCACAGGGCAGAAGTGCACATGGCGTGAAGGCAATTACCCTGCGGGAAGGCGATGCGGTTGTTTCTGTTGCAAGAGAGCGAGAAGGGGCATCTTTGCTGACTGTCACCGAAAATGGTTTTGGCAGACGCAGCGAGTTAGACCAGTACCGGATTCAGAACCGTGGCGGTTACGGTCTGCATAACTACAAGGTGGATGCAGAGCGTGGCATGGTTTGTGGCATTAAAGTTGTGGATGAAACGGATGATATTCTGTTGATTTCCAGTGATGGCATTGTCATTCGGGTATGCTGTGCAGATATTCGCCTGATGGGACGTACTGCAAAGGGTGTACGGATTATGCGTGTGACAGGTGATAATAAGGTGGTTGCATTCAGTCGAACGGAGCATGATGAAAATGCGGCTTGCAGTCAGGTAGAAGATATTGCAGAAGAAGCAGAAGCAGAATTGGCAGACGATACAGAAACCGGAACAGAAACGGTATAAGAATGCCGTAGGCGACTATGGTCAAGCTGGCTTCAGGCGGCGAGTCGCCGCAGATAACTGCGGTCAAGCTGTCCCCTGCAAAGCAAACGAGTTGAACAAGGCCGCAGAACGAGGAACAAGCTACCGCTGTCCGCCCTCTAAAAGAACAAAACGGTACAGAATACAGAAATTTAGAGTGATTTGACTGCAAGCATGTACCACGTACAACGGCGGACAGCGGACACAGGCAGAGAGCGGAGCGATTCTGCCGGCGGAGATGAGACCGTTATCCGTGAGAGAAAATACAAAAATGGATTTTCGTGTGCACGCTACAGACAAACCATACAGCGTATTCACCAGACAGTTCCGAAATGGTTTCTTTGGAGTGGAAACCATTCTGGATATTTTAATTCTGTTTCACGTGAAACAATCAATTGATCGAAAGGAGCGGTTTTCCTATGGCAACCATTGCCGCAATTGCGACACCGCATGCTGCCGGCGGGATTGCTGTCATCCGTATTTCGGGGGCAGAGGCACTCCATGTTGCAGACCGGATTTTTCAGTCCGAACATGGCAAAATCCCATCTCAAATGAAAGGCTATACCTGTGCATATGGGCGGCTTGCTGATTTGGATGACGGGATTGTGACTGTTTTTCGGGCACCGCACAGCTACACTGGGGAAGATGTTGTAGAACTGTCCTGTCACGGCGGCATTTATATCACACAACAAATTTTAGATGCTGTGCTCCATGCCGGAGCAGTTCCGGCAGAGGCAGGTGAATTTACCAAACGAGCTTTTTGCAATGGCAAACTTTCGCTGACACAAGCAGAAGCAGTGATGGATGTGATTGCCGCATCTGGCAGCCGGGAATTGCAGTTTGCCAATGCCATGCGAGAAGGGGCGATGGTTCGTCGGGTACAGGCTGTACAGGCACAGCTGGTGACGGTTTTGAGTGGTCTGGCAGCCTGGGCAGACTATCCGGAAGAAGATATTCCAGAAGTCTCACCGGAGGTGCTGCAACGCTCGCTTCGGCAGATTCAGCAGGACTTACAGGCTCTGCTGAAGACAAAGGACTATGGGCGGATTCTCAAGTCCGGCGTCGCCACGGTGATTGCCGGTAAGCCCAACGTGGGGAAATCGACACTGTTTAACCTGCTTTCCGGTTGTGAACGGAGTATTGTTACAGAAATTGCTGGAACAACCAGAGATGTAGTAGAGGAATGTGTTCGGCTGGGCGACGTTACATTACGACTTTCGGATACGGCTGGACTGCGGGAAACAGCAGATGTCATTGAGCAAATTGGTGTCAGAATTGCAAAGGAAAAGCTGGAGCAGGCGGATTTAATTCTGGCAGTATTTGACAGCCAACAGCCGCTTTCCACACAGGAGCAGGAATTATTAGAACAGCTCAAGGGTCGTCCGGTGATCGTGATTTTGAACAAGAGCGATGCTGGAGAAGCAAAGATTCTACCGGAACAGCTGTCAGATTTTCCGCATTGCATTATGATGTCAGCAAAAGAGGGCAGTGGCTTGGATGCCTTGCAAGCAGCGGTGACAACATTGTTTTATCGGGGAGATGTCACGCCGGAGCTTGGCATTTTGGCGAATGCCAGACAGACAGCGTGTGCAGAAACGGCGTTGGAAATGGTGACAGCAGCGATGCAAGCATTGCAAGATGGGGAATTGCTGGATGCTGTGACGGTGTTGTTGGATGAAGCGGCACAGGCATTGATGACGCTGACAGGGGAACGGGTGACAGAAGCGGTAGTAGACGAAGTATTCCGACATTTTTGTGTGGGGAAGTAGCAAATCACGGAAATGCGTTTACACGCCGCAGGCGACTATGGTCAAGCTGATTCAGCTTGGCGGAGGGGTTATTCCCCACAGTGTG
>CAUDDP010000070.1 GCA_958448395.1 uncultured Oscillospiraceae bacterium
GGCACAGTTTGTGATTGGCAGCGGTAGAATGCATTCTCGTCGAACTCACATTATTATAGTACAAACGACTCGATGTTTCAATTGCTTTTTTGTGAACACTTGTTAGGTATGAATCTGTTTTCTGGAATAAAAAAGAGCCGCCGAAGCGACTCAATTCAAAATAAAAGTACCGATATTTAGATAGCTTGCAAAAAGCAGCCAAAGTAGATAGGGAATGTTCCAATAGACAGCACTTTTTCGGATGCCACGGAAAACGATCATCATTGCAATGACCAATATGACAAGGAGTGAGATGATACCTGCTGCTATGCCAAACATTTGGAATCGGAAAAACACAATGCTCCATGAGAAATTCACCAGCAACTGCAATGCATACAAAATGAGGGCATTGCGTATTTTTCGTCTGGGTGCATTCGCATTTTGAATGAGATAGGCGGAAATTGCCATCATAGCGTAGAGGATTCCCCACATGACTGGAAAAATCCATCCGGGTGGAGAAAGTGGTGGTTTTTGTAGTTCCTGATAAACTGCACTAATATCCCCAGCTAACCATCCAGATGCAAAACCAACCAATTCTGTTGCAATTATCCAGAGGAAGAAATCTGTTAGTGTTCCTTTTTTCATACTGCACCTCCTGCTTTTTTATTCTATGCAGAAGGGATGAAAATTATTTGCATTTGCAAAAAAATTGGGGCTGTTGCAAGAAATTGCAACAGCCCCTGCATTGACAAACAATTGAAATTAGCTTTAATAGATTAATGTAACGCTTTCCAGTTCCATATTGCCCCAATAATTGAAGATCTGAAGCGTATCCTGTGTGTTTGTAATTTTAAAAGAAATGGTGTTATCATCTTTTAAATCAGCCGCACTGTAATCTAATTGTACTGTCCATCCGCCCAGTACCAGTTTGCCGCCAAATCCATAGCCAACATCGCCCTTCAATTGCAATACAATTTCCTTTATCGCAGATGGTTGATAAGCACCTAATGAGTAAGAAGTGCCATATGCAACATCCGTTAGTACCACTTTCTTTTCAGAAGGTGTGGGGGCGGTCGTTGTAGTTGGTTTAGTAGTTGTAGTAGCCGTGGTGGTTGTAGTCGGTTTAGCAGTTGTAGTGGTTGTGGTCGTTGTAGTCGGCTTAGCAGTTGTAGTGGTTGTGGTGGTCGTAGTCGGCTTAGCAGTTGTAGTAGTTGTAGTCGGTTTAGCAGTTGTAGTGGTTGTGGTCGTTGTAGTCGGTTTAGCAGTTGTAGTGGTTGTAGTAGTCGGTTTAGCAGTTGTAGTCGGCTTAGTAGTCACAGTGTCACCACAGTATAAAATTACATCTGAAAGTGTAACATCGCCATACCATTTATGCAACGTAATTGAATCATAATCCTGATCCAAAGATACAGTCAGTACATTGCCCTGCATATCGTCTTGGGTATAATTCTGGTAAGAAGCCCAGTTACCAAAAGCAACACAGCCGTTCATACCATACTGTAAATTGCCGGAGAAGACAAATGAAATCGCAGAAATATTGGAATATGCCTGCAAGTCATAGGATTCGCCGATTGTGACATCGGAAAGATGAATTTCAGATGCATCAGAAGGAATGGTTGCCTTTGTAGTGGTAGTCGTTGCTTTTGTTGTAGTTGGCTTAGTGGTTGCCATGATAGTGGTAATTGGCTGCGTGGTGGTTGTCGGTTTTGCTGTGGTCGTAGTTGTAATTGTGGTAGTTGCAGTTGTGGTAGAGGTTGTAGTTGTAACAGGCTTATCTGTTCCGGTTTCTTGGAAATAACCATCTAGCAAGCCAGCCCAGTACTTACCCATGTTCTCATAGCCAGCTTCATTCGGGTGAACACCGTCATAAAGATCGGTCTGATAGTTCACAACGCTGTTGATATCGGCAAAGCGTACATTTTTACCCTCGCTCTGCATTTGCAGAACCAGATTGTAAATGGAAGTGTTGTAGCTGTCAATACAACCGGTTACAGTCTCCATCAGCTGTTGCTTTTCTGCATCTGTGCTGCCCCATGCATTGATGCCATAGGCACCCAGCCAGTCAGCTCGTAGAATTGCATCAATATCTGGAATCGTAGAAACATAGATCACATCATCGTCGTTTAAATCCTGCAAGATGACATTGACCAGATTTTCCAAGCGATCGGTAATGCCGTCATTATATTCACTTAGAATATCATTTGTACCAATTTGCAGCAGAACGATGTCAGGCTGATAGGAGGCAATCATATTTTTTCCATTATACCAAGTGCTTTGAATGGTTTCCAGAATACCGGAGCGGTGTTCTTTTGTTGTCATTTCCTGAATGGCATAACCACTGTAACCAGCATTGTTGTCATCATAAGCGATAGTTTCGCCATTGTAGGTGAAGGTATTGGAATTGCTGCCTTTTGGTCCTACCATGTCAATGTTGTAGCCCATCTGTTCCAGCTCGTGATACATGTATTTCCGATATGCACCAGAAGTCCAGTATCCATCTGTAATGGAGTCACCAAGTGACAGAATTTTGACACTGTCTGTGTCGGTCGCAGATACTGGAACAGAGGAAGCTGTTCCAAGTGCCAAAGAGGAAAGCCCAGTTGCCGCTGCTAAGAATGCAGCGAGCCCCTTTTTCATTTTGTACATACGCTCATTCCTTTCTATAAGTGTGCCGTTTTTGGGTAAGATGTATAGAATTATTTCCTATTTCTTTCTGATTTTAGTATACAACTGCTATATAAAAAAGTCAATCCCCTTTTGAAAGTTTTACAATTCTTCTTTATTTTTTCTGTGAAAATGGTATAGTTTCTTTATACAGAGTGCAATTTTATCACAAAAAATGGCGGAACGATCTTGTTGTTCCGCCAAGTGTGATTCCACAGAAAGAGTTGTGATTTTTACTTTTTTGTAGTCTCTGCCATCTGTTTATTTTGTGTTAAATACTGTTCCAATTCCAGCATATATCGCTCCAGATTTGCATGATACTGTTCTTGGAAGACTTCGTCTGTTTTCTTGAGATCATGCAGATATTCATGCATGTCTCGATTTTCTTCGATTTCAATCAAGCAGCCAGCAATATTAGAACAGTGATCCGAAATTCGTTCAAAGTTGGTCAGCAGATCCTGAAAGATGTAACCAAGTTCTACCGTACAGGCTGAATTTTGCAGGCGTTGAATATGCTGCTTTTTCATTCTGGAATTGAAGGTGTCTACCACTTCTTCCATCGGTTCTACCTGATGTGCCAGCTCCAGATTATCCTGACAGAAAGCATTGAATGCAATTTTGACGGTTTCTGTCAGTGCTGAACGCATGACTTGCAATTCTGCTTTTGCTTCGTTGGAAAAAGCAATTTCCTTATCATGCATTTCTTGTGCAGATTGTACGACATTGAGTGCATGGTCACCGATTCGTTCAAAGTTACCGATGCCGTGCAGCATTTTGGAAACCGTACGGTTGTCCGAGGATGCAATGCTGTGTTTGGAGATCCGTACCAAATAGGCGTTCAGCTTGTCCTCATACTGATCCAGCATTTTTTCCTGTTTTGTAACCGCATGCACAGTGGATTCTGCATATTCCTCTTGTAAGCTGAGTGCTTTTAAAATAGTATCTTCAGCAAGCCGTGCCATGTCATTCACTGCTGAACGACAGGCTTCAATGGCAACTGCTGGTGTATTCAGCAGGATTTCATCCGGCAATATCAGCTGCTCCTTTTCGGATTCTTCTTCTGGCACTTTTTTGATTACGAAATACGCCAGTTTTTCAAGCAGCTTGGAGAAGGGAAGCAGCATAAATGTGACAACTACATTAAAAATGGTGTGCACCACTGCGATGCCAGCATAGCTGATGGTCCAGTCCATAAAAATGAAATCAACAAATGCATTGACAAGATACAACAGCGGCAACAGGATCAATGTACCAATGCAGTTGAATGCGATGTGAATAATAGCAACTCTTCTTGCACTGCGGTTGACTCCAATGCTGGAAATCAATGCAGTGACACAGGTGCCGATGTTCTGTCCCATAATAATTGGAATTGCCATACTGTAGGTGATGTGACCGGTAATAGAGAGAGATTGCAAAATACCAATTGAGGCAGCAGAACTCTGAATCACAGCAGTGATAATTGCACCTGCCAGCACACCAATGATAGGATTATTAAATGCGGTGAGAATCTGAGAGAAGGCGGGAGAGTCTTTCAACGGTTCAACAGAATCTCCCATCATAATCATACCAGTGAATAAAATTGAGAAGCCGATTAAAATCCGTCCAATATCTTTTGTTTTATTGTGCTTTGCCGTCATAATCATGATAATACCAATGAGTGCAAGAATAGGGGAGAAGGATTCCGGCTTCAATAATTTAAGGAAAACGCTTTCTCCGTCGATGCCGGACAATGCCAACAGCCAGACTGTTAATGTAGTACCGATGTTAGAACCCATCAGAATTCCAATCGTTTGTCCAAGCTGCATGATACCGGAGTTGACAAGACCGACCAGCATGACGGTTACAGCGGAAGAGGATTGGACAGCAGCGGTGATACCGATACCGAATAACAGGCTTTTCCATTTGTTTGAAGTAATTTTTTGCAGGATTATTTCCAGCTTACCGCCTGCCAGTTTTTCTAAGCCGGAGGACATAACGTTCATACCATACAAGAAGAATGCCAGACCGCCAAATAAGGAGAGAAAAGAAAAAATATCCATCTGCAAAGCACATCCTATTTACAAATTTTCGTCCTTTTTCAAAAAAAGATGATTTTATGTTATCTCTTTTATTATACGAAAAGAAACGCCCTGCTTTGTAAAACGGACGTAAAATAAATGTTAAGTTTTCGATTTTTCTGTTTTATTGTATAAAAAACAAAAACTGCACGAAAAAGATCGTGCAGTTTGTAGGAAATAGACAAAAAGCATAACGATTGAATAGATTTGAAATGAACCTAAAAATAACAATTTATGCTTCTGCATAGCCATTCGGATGATTTTTGTGCCATCTCCATGCATCGCCGATGATTTCTTCCAGACTTGCATGCTGTGGATTCCAGCCGAGTACATCCTTTGCCTTTTGGCTGGATGCCACCAGTCTTGCCGGGTCGCCGGCTCTTCTTGGAGATTCAATTGCCGGAATCGGATGTCCGGTAACGGCTCTTGCTGTTTCGATTACTTCCTTTACAGAGTAGCCAATGCCATTGCCAAGATTGAAGATATTGCTTTCTCCACCATTTTGCAGGTAATGAACAGCCAGAATATGTGCCTGTGCCAAGTCAGTAACATGGATATAATCCCGAATGCAGGTGCCATCTGGCGTATCATAGTCTGTGCCAAAGATAGAAATGGCTTCCCGTTTGCCGTTTGGCACTTGCAGAATGAGCGGAATCAGATGACTTTCCGGATTGTGTGCTTCACCAATGGTGCCAGTTTGGTCTGCACCACAGGCATTGAAGTATCGCAGGGAAACATAACGCAGACCATGTGCCTTTGCGGTCCAGTAGAACATCTTTTCCATTGCCAGCTTTGTTTCACCATAGGGATTCGTCGGACAGGTACGGTCTGTTTCCAGAATCGGAATATGCTCTGGTTCCCCATAAGTTGCTGCGGTCGAGGAGAAGACAATCTGCTTTACATCATGTGCCACCATAGCTTCCAGTAACACCTTTGTGCCACATAGGTTGTTGTCATAATATTTCAGTGGCAGATTGACACTTTCGCCAACCAGAGAGCAGGCAGCGAAGTGAATGACAGCATCAATTTTTTCTTTTGTAAACAGGTCATCCAGAAATGCACGATCCCGAATATCCCCTTGATAGAAGGTGGCACCATCCGGTACAGCAGCACGGAAACCAGTCAATAGGTTGTCTGCAACAACCACCTCTTCCCCAGCACGAACTAATTCCAATGCCGTATGAGAACCGATATAACCGGCACCGCCGAATACTAAAATACGCATATTTTTCATCCTTTCCGTTTCGTCAAAAATTGTTTTTATAAAAAGACGAGGAACCTCGTCCTTTTTTCGGTAATGTTTCATAAAAGGTCTGTTTGATTTGCAGCAAGGTGCGTAAATCTAAGAGAATTGCATATAAAATGGCACGGTTTTCAAACTGGCTGCGAGTTTCAGGTAATTTTTGTTTCCGATACTGTTCATGCAGATTATCCAATTCGGCAAGTAAGCCTTTGGCATTATTATGTTCATGATACTGGTCACTGACCATTTGCAGATAGTCTGAAAGCAGTTTTGCCTGTTCTGGAATCAGTGTCAGATTACAAATTTGCCGATATATTATATGCAGAATATCGCATTGTTCTCGCCGCATGATAAGATAACGCATAAAATATAGATCTTTTTTCAAATAATGATTATGCATAAAGATGCGTGTTTCCCGTTCCATGCTTGCTAATAGTTGATCTGTTTTTACAAAACAGCTGCCGTCGTAATTAGAATGTTCCGTCTTTAGCACATGAACTGCCATTCTTTGCAGAATCTTTCGTATTTCATCATCCAGTTCTGCCTGTTTCCTTTGTATTTTTAGCAGATTATCTGGCATAAAGCAGTTGAGCAGAATGCCCAGACCGACACCGATGAGCAGTAAGCCGATTTCATTTTTCAGCATGACAAATGATACGCCGTTAGCTGCCATATAATGCGTTGCCAGAACTGTATTGACAGCAATGGAATCTTCCATGTGTAGTGCAAAACAAATCAGCAGAAAAATGCAGAAGAAGATGCCAAATGTCAATGCAGTATTTTGAAACAGATGAAAAATCGGCAGACAGAGTAGTGTCATAATACAGAATGCCAGACCACGCCGCAGGGCACTGCTGCTGGTTTCTTGTCGCGTGTCCTGAATCGTCAGAAATGCAATGACACCAGCGGAAGCAGCATAGTCCAGATGCAGCATTCCGGCAAGCCACATGGCAAGTACTGATCCTACTGTCATTTTTCCGATTTTCAGCCACGGGATGGATTGTAAAAATGTTTTCAATGTGTTTTCTTTCTCTTTTCCCGCATCCATTCTACAAAGGTGGTATAATCCGGATAAGAAGCGATGGCACCACTCTTTGTAATGCTGTAATTTGCATAGTGAACAGCAAATGTCAGCCATTCCTGTATCTCTTCCAGTTTGCAGGATGCCAGCTGTGCTGCGGAGATATTGTTTTTTGCAAGACAATATAGATAAGAACCAATGATCGCATCTCCAGCTCCTGTGGTATCTTTGACCCGTACTTCTGGATTTGCCACATGACAGGTGGTGTGGGGGGTTAAGATCATTGCTCCTTCTTTTCCCATCGAATAGAGCAGCATTTTGCAGCCCTGATCAAACAGCCAGTCCGCAGCATCCAGAATGGCATGTTTTCCAGTGACAAAGAAGCATTCTTCATCTGAAAGTTTGATCAGGTCTGCATAGGGAAGAAATTCTCGTACCGTTTTCTGACAAGCTTCAGCAGAGTTCCATAATGGAAGACGAATATTGGGGTCAAAACTGATGATAGCATTTTGTTTTTTTGCCATTTGTAAGACTGCTTTGTGCGTTTCCTTCATGGGGGATTCTACTAGGGAGACAGAACAAAAATGCAAAATACCCGTTTCCTCCAGCCACACTGGTTGAATCTGTTCCGGTTGGAGCAGCAGGTCTGCACTGGGTTTTCGATAGAATGAGAAATCTCGGTTGCCGTCTGCCTTCAAAGATACAAATGCCAGTGCAGTATTGGCGGCATCTGTACGGCAAATGCCTTCTGTTTTGACACCGCAGCTTTGCAAAACATCAACGATATAGTCACCAAAGGCATCTGTTCCCACTTGTGTTAGAAGACGGGCATTGCCTTGCAGCTTTGCTACAACTGCAGCAACATTTGTCGGTGCACCACCGCAAATGCGGGTGAAACTCTCTACTTCTTTTAATGCACAGTCTCGCTGTGCTGGGATGAAGTCAATCAAAGCTTCTCCAATTGCTGTTACATCATACATAGTAAATGAACGCTCCTTTTTGATTGGGATTGTGGGGCAGAGAATTTCATGTGTATAGATGCCCACACAGAAACATGCAAATCAATTTTCAAATGATGGAGTGGATTGCTCCGCCGAACGGCGATTGCGGTCAAGCTGGCTCAGCTTGGCGGAGGGGTGCAGGGGACAAGCTGTCCCCTGCGAAACGCTGCAATTAGAGTTTTGGTAGCGGAATGAGGAACAAGCTGTCGCTGTCCGCCCTCTAAAATAACAAAACGATATAGAATATAGAAATTTAGAGTGGTTTGGCTGCAAATTTGGACACCGAAACAGGGCGGACAGCGGACACAGGCAGACAGCGTAGCGAATCTGCCGGCGGAGGTGAGATCGTTATCGGTGAGGGAAAATAAAAAAATTGATTTGCGTGACACAGAAATGGTGTGAAATCGTTTTCTTTTTGAGGTTATTATACCATACTTTCGGTACAAAAGAAAGATGGAATTTTCACAAATATGAAAATTCATTTTTATTTTCTTTTGATAAAAAATATGAAATGCATTTCACAGAAGCGTACTTTTCCTTTCATGCAGGCAGCAGATCATTTTTTCGCTGCGAATTGTTGGCTCTTGTTCTTGAATCAAATCCAGAAGCATAGCGGCTGCTTCAGAGCCGCCTGTCCGATGCGAAAGGGAGACTGTAGTTAATGGCGGGTCATAGAGCTTTGCCAAACTGTTATTCCCCACAGCGGAAACCTTTACCTGATCTGGTACAATAATATTATTCTGTCTTAGAAAGCTCATCACACCAAATGCAATTTCAGCTGTCGCACAGAAGATACCATCAAAGGAGACACCACGTTTCAGCAGCATACAAGCAGCCTTATAGCCATCTTCCATATCAAACTGTGTTTCTATCATGCGAGCTTCGTTCGGAACACAGTGATATTGTGTCATGGCGTCAGTGAAGCCAATCCGACGGTTTCTGCCAACTGCACGGTCTTTCAGTGTGACGCCAATATAGGCAATTTCATGACAATCCCGTTTTAGCAGAATTTCTGTTGCTAGATAGGCAGCTTGATAGTCGTCAAAGTAGACGCTTGGCACAACTTCTTCCTGTTGTGCCAATAAAACGATTGGCTTTTGATAGGAACGCATTAGGGTTAGATGTCGCTTGGACATCAACGTTCCCATAAAAATGACACCATCTACATTATTATTGCGGAAAATTTTTAGAAATTCCAGTTCTTTTTCGATTCGATTGCCGGTATTAGCAAGTAAAATCTGGTAGCCACACTGTGCCATGGTTCTGGTAATGCCTTCTACCATTTCTGCAACCGGTTCTGAGTTGATGCGAGGAACAATCACTCCAATTAAATGATTTTTTCCAGTTCGGAGCATTTGTGCGGAGGGACTTGGTGTATATCCGGTTTGTTCAATTACAATGCGAATACGTTCTTTTTTCTCTTCGCTGACATACCCCTGATTTAAATAACGTGAAACAGTAGCAGGGGAAACGCCTGCCATTTTAGCAATGGTATTGATGGTCACGTCTATCCTCCATTCTTTTCCGGTTTTGAAAGTCATAATTTGCACGATTCTTCAGACTGGGATTCCCATCCATTATAACATGAGACGGGGGAATTTGTAAAGGATCCTATTAAAAAGGCACGCAAATCCATTTTTGTATTTTCCCTCACCGATAACGGTCTCACCTCCGCCGGCAGAATCGCTACGCTGTCTGCCTGTGTCCGCT
>CAUDDP010000071.1 GCA_958448395.1 uncultured Oscillospiraceae bacterium
CGGACAGCGGACACAGGCAGAGAGCGAAGCGAATCTGCCGGCGGAGATGAGACCGTTATCGGTGAGCGGCGAGTCGCCGCAGACAACCCACCCACCGTTATGGAATGGAAAAGAATGGATTTTTGTAGCAGCCAATGGCGTGCAGACAATGAGAAAATTGGTTTCTTTTGTTTGTTTCACGTGAAACAGAACATGATATTAGAATGATGCAGAAGAAGGAGATTGCAATGTACGATATGGAATCCTATGCGGTTGCAGTCATCGGGGCAGGGCATGCCGGTGTCGAAGCGGCACTCGCTTGTGCTAGATTGGGCTGTAAAACCGTATTATTTACGATTTCTTTGGATCAGATTGCGAATATGCCCTGTAATCCGTCGATTGGCGGTACAGCAAAAGGACATCTGGTACGAGAAATTGATGCCCTCGGCGGGGAGATGGGCAAAGCAGCAGATGCTTGCTTTTTGCAGAGCCGGATGCTCAATCGTGGAAAGGGTCCGGCAGTCCATAGCCTTCGAGTACAGGCAGATCGGGTACAGTACCATAATTACATGAAACACGTCTGTGAACAGGCGGAAAATTTATATATTAAACAGGCAGAAGTAGCAGAAATTCTCGTGGAAAATGGGGCAGTTTGCGGCGTTGTCACCACATTGGGTGCAAGATATGCCGTAAAGGCGGCCATTGTTGCGACTGGTACATACCTCAATGGCAGAATTCATGTGGGAACTGTTTCCTATGAGAGTGGTCCGGACAGTGCACTGCCAAGCCGTGCTCTGGGAGAAAACTTACAAGCACTTGGTTTGCCGCTGCGGCGGTTTAAGACAGGAACGCCGTGTCGAGTGCATCGACGCAGCATTGATTTTGACCGCATGGAACCGCAGGACGGCGATACGGAGATTGTGCCATTTTCTTTCTCTACTCCGAAGGAGGGAATGCACAACACCGTCCGCTGTTACATTGCTTATACCAATGCGGAAACTCACCAGATTATTCGGGAAAATCTGCACCGTTCCCCGCTGTTTACGGGACAGATTTCTGGTATTGGTCCTCGTTACTGCCCATCCATTGAAACAAAAATCGTTCGATTTGCAGAAAAAGAACGCCATCAATTATTTGTAGAACCCATAGGCTTGCAGACAGAAGAATATTATCTGCAAGGGATGTCATCCTCCCTGCCGGAGGATGTACAGCTTGCATTTTTGCGTACTATCAAGGGTCTGGAGCATGTAGAGATTATGCGTCCTGCTTATGCGATTGAATATGATTGTGTCGACCCAACTGCTTTGCGACCGACATTGGAGACCAAAAAAATTCATGGACTATATGGGGCAGGACAATTTAACGGCAGCTCTGGTTACGAAGAAGCAGCTGCACAGGGGATTGTGGCAGGAATCAATGCCGCTTTGCAGGTTTTGCAAAAACCGCCGATGATTTTAGACAGAGCCAGCTCCTATATTGGTACATTGATTGATGATCTTGTCACAAAGGGTTGTGAAGACCCCTATCGAATGATGACCTCCCGTAGTGAATATCGGTTGATCTTGCGGCAGGATAATGCGGATTTTCGCCTGATGCCCATTGGATATGAGATTGGCTTGCTGCCGAAAGCACGCTATGATGCAATGGTGGAAAAGTATGCGTTAGTGGAAACAGAGAAGAAGCGGCTGTGGAAAACAACCATTGCTCCTTCAGAAGTGTTGAATACATTTTTAACAGCCCATGACACCGCACCGCTTTCCACAGGTTGTAAACTGGCAGATTTGATTCGCAGACCACAGCTGAATTATCCACTGTTGAAACCGTTTGATCCAGAGCGTCCGGATTATGCTGTTGAAATTGGCGAACAGGCAGAAATTCAGCTGAAGTATGAGGGATACATTGAAAAGCAGTTGGCACAAATTGCACGGATGCGAAAATTAGAAGAAAAAGCCTTGCCGGAGGACGTGGATTATACGCAGATTCGGGGATTACGCTTAGAAGCAGCCGAAAAGCTGAATGCCCATCGACCAGCGAATATCGGGCAGGCAAGCCGGATTTCCGGTGTTTCTCCGGCAGATATTTCGGTGCTTTTGGTCTGGGAAACGGCATTGCAGAAAGGAGAACAGCGATCATGAAATGGGAGCGTGCAGAGAAACTGTTCGCCCACAGCGGACTGTCCTTGACAGAAGAACAATTTCGGAAATTTTCCACATACCAGGAGTTGCTTGTGGAAACAAACCGTCGAATGAATTTGACGACCATTACAGAGGATGCAGAGGTGTGGAGAAAGCATTTTTTGGACAGCTGCCTGCCGTTTCAGTATGTGGAATTCCCTGCCGGTGCTGCTATCATTGATGTGGGAACGGGTGCTGGATTTCCGGGCATTCCCATGCGGATTTTGCGTCCAGATTTTCGATTGACACTGTTGGACAGTCTGCAAAAGCGGGTACATTTTCTGGAATCTGTCTGTCAGGCATTGCAGATGCCGGTGAAGTGTGTGCATGCAAGGGCAGAATTTGCTGGAAAACAAGTGGACTTTCGGGAACAATTTGATGTTGCCTGTGCAAGAGCCGTGGCAGCGATGCCGTTGCTATGTGAGTATTGTCTGCCATTTTTGAAAGTGGGCGGCGTTTTTTTGGCGTTGAAAGGACCAAATGAAACAGCAGAAAATGCGATGGAAACGATTTCATTGCTTGGTGGTGAGCTGGAGGAGACGTATCTATACTCGCTTGATCAGCATGAAGCAAGGCGGTTATTTGTGATTCGGAAGGTGAAGAAAACACCGCAGAAGTATCCACGGTCGCCGAAACAATTACAAAATCGAAAATATCAGGCATAATGATAAAAATGGAAATAATATGTTGCTTATTTACAAAACTTTCTTTTATCTTTTTTGAGAAACAGTTGACATTTTCTTGTTTTTTGAGTATAATAAAAATGAGAAGAGGAAGTGTTCCAAATTCTCAGAGGCGGTGAGTCCCTACCATTTAAAGGGGAACTAAAAAAAGCGGTGAGTCTCCACCATATTTAAGAGAGAACTGAAAAAAGCGGTGAGTCTCCACCATTTAAGAGAGAACTGAAAAATGTGGAGGTGAATTTTCATCTCCACATTTTTATTAAGGAGAAACATGAAATTTTATCACGTTAAAGATGACTATATTTTATTCCTTAGAAAATTTGATAAAAAGGTATCGGAAAATAAACAGGAAGTAGACCTTATGTGGGGACTCTGATTCAAATAGGTGATACTGGATATTATGCTCCCTTTACTTCTCCCAAAAAGAAGCATTTGCAAATGAAGAACGGGAAAGATTTTAGAAAGATTGATCAGGGCAAATTGGGAGCCATTAATTTTAATAATATGATTCCAGTTCCCAATAGTGCTTTGATACTAATTGATATAAATAATGAACCTGACTTGCAGTATAGGAGATTGCTGCAAAATCAATACAAGGCGATAAAAGCAGATTTTTCAATGATCGTTCAAACAGCTGAAAAACTTAGAAAAATTGTATTCACAGAAGAAGAGCAGCTTACTGCATACGATAGACGGGTGAAGGCACGTTGTTGTAACTTAAAATTATTGGAATCAGTTTACATACAATATAATGATCAAAATAATATATAATAATATTTAGCTTTAGTGAAGTGCTTTCTATTTTGACGCTTTTCCGAAAAGCTGCTTTTCTATAATTGACAAATGGGATGGAAAGTAGTATGATAAGGAAAAGCGTTTTCTTTTCGCTTTGATTTGGAGAAAGCCGATGCTCAATTGGATGGAACAACGGTTGAAAGGATGCTGTTTTTTATGAATCACAATTTTGATGTTATCATTGTCGGCGGAGGGGCTGCCGGTCTATATGGTGCCATGCAGCTGCCTTCTTATTGCAACGTGCTGCTGATTTGTAAGCAGGAATTGACACTTTGTAACTCCTCTCTGGCACAGGGCGGGATTGCTGGTGTATACAAATCACCAGAGGACGATACACCAGAACTGCATAAGCAGGATACCATGATTGCCGGTGGTTTTAAGAACAACCCCGAAACGGTGCAGATTCTTGTGGACAATGCTGCAATGGCGATTGATTCGCTTTTGAAACTGGGAGCGGATTTTGACCGCAAACCGGATGGTTCTTTGCACCGCACGCTGGAGGGTGGTCACTGCCGACATCGGATTTTCCATCACAAAGATACGACTGGTGAGGAGATTGTCAATACGCTGATCCGTAAGGTGAAAACGCTTTCTAATGTCACGATTTTAGAGTCTGCGATGATGGTCGGTTTACAGAAAACCAATACCGGTTTTTCCATCAATGTGTTGCAGGGTGACAGTTACACCGTTTACAACAGTCATTTTGTCTTGCTTGCTACCGGCGGTGTTGGCAGAATGTATGCCTATACGACCAACTCGAAAATTGCAACAGGGGATGGGATTGCCTTTGCCCATGATGTTGGTGCAAAAATCCGCAATCTGCATTTAATTCAATTTCATCCGACTGCCTTCAATGACCACCACACACGGGAATGCTTCTTGATTTCCGAGGCGGTTCGAGGGGAAGGAGCATATCTGCTGAATTGTAAGAAAGAACGCTTTATGGATCGCTATGATGAACGGCTGGAATTGGCTCCCCGTGATGTGGTTTCCCACGCCATTATCGAAGAGAAAAATCGCACGGGTTCGGACAACTTCTATTTGGATATTTCCTATAAAGATGCGGACTTCATCCGCAATCGTTTCCCGATGATTTACAAGAAAGTGCTCGAACAGGGCTACGATATGACAAAAGAACCGATTCCGATTTATCCCTGTCAGCATTATCTGATGGGTGGCATTCAGGTGGATCGCCATTCGGAAACGACAGTACCGCATTTGTATGCGGCAGGGGAGTGCTCGAATACAGGCGTACATGGCAACAATCGGCTTGCCAGCAATTCGCTGCTGGAGGCATTGGTTTTCTCCCGACAGGCAGCACTGGACATTGCAGAGAAACTGCCGGCAGTACCAGATACCTTTGCAGAAGCAGCATTTCCGGAAACCCAAAATACATTGCCGATGCCAAAGGGAACGCGAACAGAAATTCGGCAGATTATGCAGAATAGTTACTTTGTGATTCCAAATCAAGCAGAACTGTTGAATGGATTTGAACGGGTGAAGGAAATCCGGCGGATGCTCTATAGTGAACCATTTGCAGTCACACCGGATTTAGTGGAAGCAAAGGCAATGGCAACCAATGCATATTTAATTTTGAAAGAAGTATTATGACAGCAAGGGAGGCACTCCAATATGATTTTACAGCCATTTTATATTGATAAGATCATTACTACGGCACTGGAAGAGGATATCCACTATGTGGATGTGACGACAGATTATCTGCTCGATGACAGCCATACATCAGAGGCATATTACATTGCCAAGGACAGCGGTGTACTGTGTGGGATTGCTATTGCAAAGCGTGTCTTTGAACTGGCAGGCGGCAATGTGGAGATGAAGATTCTCAAGAAGGACGGTGAAGCTGTCCAGAAAGGGGATATTCTCGCTATTATGAAGGGCAGTACTCGTACGTTGCTCAAGGGAGAACGCACTGCCCTGAACATCTTACAGCACATGAGTGGCATTGCAACCGCAACGGCTGAATGTGTGGCATTGGTTGCTGGGACACGGGCACAAATTACAGATACCAGAAAGACCCTGCCGGGGCTGCGACAGCTGCAAAAGTATGCGGTAACCGTTGGCGGCGGTAAAAATCATCGTTATAATCTGTCGGATGGTGCGATGCTGAAGGACAACCACATTGATGCATATGGCAGCATTACAGGTGCCGTACAGGCACTGCGAAAGAAAATTGGACACATGGTAAAAATCGAACTGGAAGTGCGGACACTGGCAGAGTTGGAAGAGGCACTGGCAGCCGGTGCAGATATTATTATGCTGGACAATATGAGCTGTGAGGAAATGCGGAAAGCGGTTGGCATTACGAATGGAAGGGTACTGCTGGAAGCATCGGGCAATGTGACAAAGGAGAATATTCGTGCTGTTGCAGAAACGGGTGTGGATATTATTTCACTGGGAGCATTGACGCATTCTGTGAAGTGTTTTGATATTTCGATGCGGATTCAGACAGCAGAAAAATGAGAAAATCAGCTGCACGCCGCAGGCAACTGCGGTCAAGCTGGCTCAGGCGGCGGGTCGCCGCAGGCAGCCCACCCACTGTTATGGAATGGAGAAGATGGGGCATTGGATGCCCTCAAGGGCGGGAAACGATTGCACGCCGCAGGCGACTATGGTCAAGCTGATGCAGCTTGGCGGAGGGGTGCAGGGGACAAGCTGTCCTCTACGAAACGCTGCAATTAGAGTTTTGGTAACGGAAAGAAGAACAAGCTACCGCTGTCCGCCTCTAAAATAACAAAACGATACCAGAATACAGAAATTTAGAAGAACAAGGCTGCAAGTATGTACAACGTACAATGGCGGACAGCGGACACAGGCAGACAGCGAAGCGATTCTGCCGGCGGAGGTGAGACCAGTATCCGTGAGGGAAAATACAAAATGGATTTCTGTGTATTCAGATAACCCTCTTTTTCGCTTTCCGTTCCCTCTTTTGGCAGCAAAACAACATGTACCTGTTTCTTCTTGTTTCACGTGAAACAGACGATTATAAAAAGCAAAACAACAGCCGTTGACTGGATGCATGCGTCCGTCAGCGGCTGTTATTTTATAATGTGTTCTGATTATTTTTTCTGCGGCGGAAAGAACAGGGTAAAGGTAATCCAGTGTTCCGGTTCGCTGTTGACTTCGATTTTAATCTTATGTGCCTCTGCGACACTTTTTGCAATTGAAAGTCCTAATCCATAACCACCAGTTGCACGGGCACGGGAACTGTCGCTGCGGTAAAACCGCTCAAAAATTTTTTCCTTTTCTTCCTCTTGAATCCCTTTACCGGTGTTGTAGACCTCTAAAATCGAACGGCCGCCAGTCTCTTCCTTTAGGGAAACCTTGATTTCACCATGCTCAGCACTATATTTGAAGGCATTGTCAATCAGGATGCCAATCATCCGTCGGATTTGTTCCGGATTGCCATGGAAATATAAGTCCGGCTGTATGGTGATGTGGAATTGTTTTTGCTGTTCAAATGCCTGTGATTCAAACGGCAGTGCCATAGTTTCTACCGCAGAACTCAGGTTGAAGCGTTCTGTGGCATCTATGTTGTTGTTGTATTCCATTTTGGTTAAAGCCATCATCTCATCTACCAAAATCCGCATTCGTTCTGTCTGCATACGGATATAATCCAGCCATTTGTTTTCACCAATTTCATCCTGTAAAATATCGGCATTTGCAGAAATAATGGTCAGTGGTGTTTTCAGCTCATGTCCAGCATCGGAGATAAATTGCTTCTGTTTTTCAAAAGAAATCTGCATGGGCTGCATAGCCCGTTTGGTCAGCATCATCGTCAGTACCAATACAACACTTTCCATCAGGATAAAAATAAAAATACTCAGAATCAGCAGCTGCCGCAGAAAACTCAAATCCTTGGCACAATCTATAAAAGCGATTATGGTTCCCTTTGAATACCCTTGTGCATAATATTGCAAAGTGTTAAGCCGACCATCCTGCTGCTTTTCTTTCTGTACCTGTTCTACCAGAGACTGTACTTCTTCATTGGTATAATCATACCAGTCTGCCTGCATGGTTTCTGTTAGATTGCCATTGGTGTCCAGCACTGCCAGAAAGCAATTTGGAGATTTGTTTTCCTTTGGAGGCGGGGTACTGATTGCATTTTTTTGCATGGCCGTCAGGTGCAGCAGGGAAATGGATGCATTCCACGGGTGTGGTCTCCACGAATCATGATCCTCATACGGGGGCGTGTCATCCTGTCGGTCATTCTTGTCATCTGGTGTAAAAAAATCATCCGGTGGCAATTTTGTTTCATTTGGCATGTCCTGTGGCTGTTTGGGGATGGTACGACTGGTTGGATCGGTTTGCACAGATGGTTGGGTTTCTGTCGGTTTTGTTGTTGTTTTCAGCGGGGAATGATTGTTTTGTGTCTGTGCTACAGTGGATTTCGACGGTGCAGCTCCTGTGGCGGAGATGGATGCTGTTATCGTTGCAGTTGTGGTTTCCCTGACTGCCACAGTTGTGCTGGTAGTCGATATAGTTACAGTAAACGGATCTACTTCGGCAGGCTGACTGTCCGGTTTTAGATTTGGTTTTGGAGTCCGCATTCGAATTTCATTTTGCACTGCCTGCTGTAAAATCGTTTTATTTTGATTGTAAGACATAAATGTTGGAATGACATTCAGTGCAATCATGGGAAGCAGCACGGCACCCGTGAGAATACACATAGTAAAGCAAATGAAATGGCGTCTGACATGCCGGATCATGTGTTTTGTTCCTCCAGAAAGTAGCCGATGCCTCTTGCTGTTTTAATGGAAGTCTTGGCATGGATGGACTGTAATTTTTTCCGCAGAAATGAGATGTAAACTTCAATGTTGTTATATTCTACATCGCTCTCATAGCCCCAAATTTTTTCAATAAAGAATTCTTTGGAGATAATCTGTTTGGGATTGCTCATAAAGATCTCCATGATTTGATATTCCTTCAGACTGAGTTTGATTTGTTCCTGTCCGCAGCAGAGGGTATAATTTTGTTTATTCAGATGCAGGGCGTGAAACTGTAAGCCGTCCACGGCAACTTCTCCGGTGCGTCTGGTCAATGCACGAATTCGGGCAAGCAGTTCACCGGTGACAAACGGTTTGGTCAGATAATCATCGGCTCCGCTGTCCAGACCCTTGATTTTGTCAGCAACATCTGACTTTGCGGTCAGAAGCAGGACAGGGGTAGAAATTTTCTGTTTTCGCAGCATCCGCAGGACAGAAATGCCATCCAGAATGGGCAGCATAATATCCAGCACAATGCAGTCATAAATACCAGTACTGGCATAGTGCAAGCCATCTTCGCCGTTGTAGACGGTATCTACGTGATATTTATTGCGTTGCAGAATTTCTGCCAGGGCATCTGCAAGCTGTATTTCATCTTCTACGATTAAAAGGTTCACAAAAAAACCTCCTTTCTGATATTCCCTTTTAGCATAGCATCCCAACCTTAAAACAAGCTGAATCACAGGATTCGTATTTATTTTTGGGGAAATATAGTTTGTCCCGTTTCGCAGTTGACAGCTGTCCCCATGCCCTTCCTTTTTGTTCCTTTGGGACATTTCCCCACACTGTCAATTAAGGATTTGAACAGGCTCTGCGGAAAATTTCGTTGAAAATGTCCCACTGGGACGTTTTCAAAATGCTGCTTTGTCGAATCATTTACCAGGGGAAAGCGGTCTTGTCCGCTTTCCCCTCGAAAAGCTGTCGCTTTTCTCCCCCCT
>CAUDDP010000072.1 GCA_958448395.1 uncultured Oscillospiraceae bacterium
CAATTGCATTCTTTGTGCTCTTGATTGTAGAATCGTTTTTGACGTTTACTATAGCATTTTGCAATTAAGCCATGCTTCACAGGAAGCTGCTGTTTTGGTTGGCATTGAACCCATATTCAAAATAGATTTGAAACGCTTGAACACCATTTCTACCTGCCAGCGCAAGCGATACAATGCAAGAATTTGTTCCGCTGAAAAAGTTTCATTCAATGAAGTCACAACAAAGAAATAGTTGTGTGCAAATTTTGTTTCCTCTGAAAACTTGCGCTGTTTTCTTACTTCTGTTCGCCGAACAACCTTCTGTTCATATTCTTTCTCCTCATCTGTTTTTTGTATTGCACATATTCTGACCGGCTTGCATTCCTTGTCGGAATTGCGATAGTATACGATAAAATCCCGGCTGACTGTTTCTACCTTTTTTAACAGATCGCTAAGTGAAATTGTATTTCCATCTTTTTCATATAACTGGAATGCTTTACTTTTTAATCATAAAATGAAATCAGCACCTGATTTCAGGCAGTATTCCATTCCTGTGATCGTGGCATAAGCGCGATCACCTAGAATCAGGTCTTTTGGCTGAAGTGGAAAATTTTTCAGACTCTCTCCTGTCTTTTCCGATGTGATCTGAAACATCTCACTACTCATTGAAAACAAATTGACAGCATAATGTAACCGCCATATTTGCTTGACTGCCCCTTTGCTGGTAATATCCGATGCATCAATTGCCATCACTCGATAGTTCTCCAACTCCTTGGGTTTTTGATATATCTGATATTCATTTATTGCCATATGCTGATTGATCCACTTTATCCAGTCGTTACAGCGGTTGAAGCGTTTCATAAATCCAACATCACTGATATCCACCGACAGAAACGTTTTGGCATAGTTCTGTGTATCAATTAATGATCAATCATACGCATAATACAGGCACAACGTCAGTAGTGTTTCTTCATCTTGTATTCCTTTTTTTCTGCTCATTGCCTTTGTTGCCCAACATGCTTCTTTATATCCTTCCGGTAACTCTTTCATAATATCCTTCAGTTCCATTTTTTTCACCCTTTTTATTATATCATGTCGGACGTAATTTGACAATAGATTTAGGTTAGTGCAAATGGGAATAACCCCTCCGCCAAGCTGAGCCAGCTTGACCGCAGTTGCCATTCGGCGGAGTAATCCACTCCATCATTTGAAAATGGATTTCCATGGTTAAAACCGCACCCCAAAGGAAACAAAAACGACAGCCGGACATAGGCTGCCGTTTTGCAGGATTTTGGGTTCGCCAATAAGTTAAAAATATTTGAATTGCTTACTAAAGTAAATTTGAATTTATTGTTTTGGATACGTATCTTTCAGAAATTCTATCAACATTTCGGGGATAAATTGATAGTGATGTGATTCGTACAGCTTATATGTAACATTTGCATTGTGAGACTCCAGTCGATCGTTCAGCTTTGCAAGTCCCTCCAGCGTAGTATCATGACCGTTATAGCTATCGGCGTAATCGGGATCTTCCAGCGAACCTCCGCATAGGAATACATTTTTATCGAGCACGTCGTTTCTGTCAAAGTATCCGTAATCGCTTTGACAGCCCTCAGGATCTAAGTCGAATTCCTCATCATATAGTCCCCAAAATGCCGGACTTCCTATGATGTAATTACCAAAGGGCTGATTCTCATAAAGGTCAGAGTGAAAGAGAGCATTATGAGTGAAAACTCCGCCGTTGGAGTGACCATAAAGAGAAGAATTTGCATAGTCGATATTGTAATTTTCACCGAGATACGGCATTAAATTGTCTGTTATAAAGTCCAGAAGCTTATTACGCTCCTGTATCAGATGCGTGAAACGGTAATATGGGTTAGTGCCGTCTATTTTATAGTTATAGCCAAGACTTACAAGGATAACGTCAGCAGATTCGCCGTTCTCCATGACCTTGCGCAGCTCCGTATGATTTCCGAAACGCCATACGCCGTCCGTCAGTAAAAATACTGGATATGTCTTATCTTTATCATAATTCGGGGGGAGGGTAACATGAACGAGAAATTCAGTATTAAGCTCCTCGTCGTAGATGCTGATTTCGTCTATGAAATCCTTGATCTCCTCTACTGCTGTGCGGTCATACTCCCATACGTTTCGATAGTCTGCAAACGGATCTGCATACGGGTCTGCATACGACGACGGATCGATGCTGCCCTCCGGCAATGTTTCATAATCGCCGCTTTTCAGAACGTCGCGAATCATTTTTATCTGGCGTATTTTGCTTTCGATTACATCATCGGAAAAGCCATTCTTCTTATAATCTTCAGTCACCCAATCAAGATACTCCTCAAAGGTTTTGAGTGTTACGCTTTCTTGTTCTTCACCTGTTTCGTCATCATAGATTGTAAAAAACATTCCATTATCATCATTGTCAGGCTCCCAAAAACCACCTGAATAATAGATTCCGTCTATCAGTGCATATATGGGATAAGTATCGGTTTCCCCCGACTCTTCCATTTTGTTGATACCTTCGACAGCCTGTTCGTATTGCTCATCTGTAAGATCGTCATGCATACTTTCAAGATTAGCACGCAGATCGTCAGGTGTTTGTGTTTTATATTCAATACTCACCTTATGCTCCGTATCCGCGGGATCAATAGGCACATCAAGAAGTGTAAGCTCATGTTTATCCACTCTTGAAAGCTCTGTTTCCGTCATTTTATTGACAAGCTGTATCGGTTCAGCAGTCTGCACGATCTCCGAGGACGTGCTTTCGCTGCTTTCTGTGTTACTGCTGCAAGCAGCGGCTGATAACAACATTGTAATGGATAAAAAAATTAAAATTGCCTTTTTCATGTCTTTTCCTTTCTACCTTTGAATTGCGATTTTGATGAGCAAGCCGTATGCTTACCCTATACCAAGGATTATACCAAACCGCAACGAAAATGTCAATTTATATTGAAAAATAGAAAGACATTCCTACAAAAAAGCATCTGCCTGTCCACTTCATAGCTTGCCATATCAGTCTTACAATGTTTTCTTGAAAACTTCTTTATACCTACAGTCCTAATACTGGAGGGTTCATCGCTTCAGAATGCCAACGTATTTACAGATGGCTCAGAAACGGTTGATGAGAATGATGCGAATACTTTATTGAATTTGTAATTCTGTTGATTTCGGATTTTCCAGTTATGGCAGACAGTGAAGTGCCGACTACCTCTTGAGTGGTGCAACGCTATCGCAACCCCTTATAATTTACATTTATAGAAACAAATGGCAGCTGTTTTTTGCAGCTGCCATTTTGATTTATTCTATTTGGTTGTTTTGTTTCATGTGAAACAACGCATCAATATGCCTTTGCCCAGAGTACCATATGCTTTGCCGGCTTGCCACAGCAAATACATGTATCTGCATGATGCTTCTGTTCCAGCGGAATGCAGCGAGAACCCACACCAGTGATTTCCTTCACCTTGTCCTCACATGCTTCTTCTCCACACCACATTGCCTCAATGAAGCCATCGCCGTTCTCTTCCAGTATCTTGGAAATCTCGTCCATGGTCTTGCAGACATAGGTGTGCTTCTCTCTATTAGCAAGTGCCTTTTCATACATACCGTCGTGCACTGCCTGCAAACGTGCCTGTACCATTTCCAGCAGAGACGACAACGGACAGAACGTCTTTTCCCGATTGTGACGGGTTACCAATACACACTGCTCCTGTGCAATATCCTTCGGACCGATTTCCAACCGAACCGGTACGCCCTTCATTTCATATTCTGCAAACTTCCATCCCGGAGAATTGTCCGTATCATCCAGCTTCACACGCAGACCAGCAGCCTTGAGCTGTGCTTCCAGTTCTCTTGCCTTCTCCAGAACGCCTTCCTTATGCATGGCAACCGGCACAATCACAACCTGAATCGGAGCAACTGCCGGTGGCAGTACCAGACCGTTATTATCTCCATGGGTCATAATAATCGCACCAATCAAACGAGTGGTCACACCCCAGCTGGTCTGATGTGGATACTGCAAGGTGTTATTTTTATCAGTAAACTGAATTTGGAATGCCTTTGCAAAACCGTCCCCAAAATAATGGGAGGTGCCTGCCTGTAATGCCTTGCCATCATGCATCAATGCTTCAATGGCATAGGTTGCCACTGCACCAGCGAACTTGTCACTCTCGGTCTTTCTGCCCTTTACCACTGGCATGGCCAGTGCATCCCTACAGAAATCTGCATACACATTCAACATTTTTTCGGTTTCTGCAATGGCTTCTTCGGCTGTTGCGTGGATCGTATGTCCCTCTTGCCACAGGAACTCTCTGGAACGCAGGAATGGACGAGTTGTCTTTTCCCAGCGTACTACACTGACCCACTGATTGTAGAGCTTCGGCAGATCCCGATAACTCTGTACAATTTCTGCATAGTGATCACAGAAAAGGGTTTCTGAGGTTGGACGTACGCAGAGCCGTTCCTCCAGCTTCTCCGAACCGCCATGTGTCACCCATGCCACTTCCGGTGCAAATCCTTCCACATGATCTTTTTCTTTTTGCAGCAGGCTTTCCGGAATAAACATCGGCATACAAACATTTTCGTGACCGGTTGCTTTAAACATGCCGTCCAGAATCTGCTGCATCTGCTCCCAGATTGCATACCCGTAAGGACGGATGACCATACATCCCTTTACACTGGTATAAGAAATCAGTTCTGCCTTTTTTACAATATCGGTATACCACTGTGCGAAATCTTCCTCCATCGCAGTGATGGCATCCACCATTTTTTGATTATTTTTTGCCATAGTTGGGTTCTCCTTTTGTGTACTGAAAAAATTTACTATCAGTATAGCATAAAACCAAGAAAATTGCAAGCATTTACAGCAGCATTTCACGGAAATCCATTTTTGTATTTTCTCTCATAGATACCGATCTTACCTTCCCTTTTATCCCTCCGGGACATTTCCTCACACTGTCAATGTCATCAACTTAAGGATTTGAACAGGCTCTGCGGAAAATTTCGTTGAAAATGTCCCACTGGGACGTTTTCAAAATGCTGCTTTGTCGAATCATTTACCAGGGGAAAGCGGTCTTGTCCGCTTTCCCCTCGAAAAGCTGTCGCTTTTCTCACCCCTTTTCTCCGCGTGCCAAAAAGGATGGCACAGGGAATTTCGCTGCCTGCGGGCAGCGACCAGGGCTTCTCGCCCTGGACCTCGGCAGCATTTTCGAGAAATTGCTGCACCAAAAAGCTTCCATGATGATGTGAAATTGCTGAAGTGGATGACATTGGTAATCGTCTCCCGCCCTTGAGGGCATCCAATGCCCCATCTTTTCCATTTCATAACGGTGGGTGGGCTGTCTGCGGCGACTCGCCGCCTGAGCCAGCTTGACCGCAGTCGCCTGCGGCGTACAACCCACATCACAAAAAACGGAATGCAGACTGGAAAGCTGCATTCCGTTTTTTCACATATTAGAATATAGGAATTTATTCACTGATGACCGGAAGCTCCGCAATCAGCAGAATCACGAAATCCGATAACGTATTTACATCATTTTCATCAATCGTATCCGACCCATCTGTAAATACATTTGCATTCTGACACTGTGTATCCGTCAATTGCACAATTTTGCACTGATATTTGTTCAAATTGATAACATCCCGCAAATCAACAACACCATCCAAATTGACATCTCCATAAAGCACTTCCGACAATTCCCCTGATGTTGTCGTTGTGCTGGTTTCACTGGAAGTGGTTTCCGTTGCAGATGTTGTTGTCATCGTTGTCGTTGTCGTTGTACTGGTCGTTGTTGTGCCTGTAGTAGTCTTTTCATACTCATAAACCAATGTAACGGTATTGATCACGGCTGTTACATCGCTGCCCGTTTCATCATTGCTAGAAGATTTCCACCAATTCGGCTGTAACTCAGTATAGGTATCCTGAATCACTGCGGGTACAATGTCACTGTCTGCATTTGTAAACTGGTCATCCATTACAACCTTCACATCATTGGTACCGCCGCTATACTGGAAGGGTTTTGCACCCCAGAAGGTGGTACCGTCTTCGCCCAGCAGTTGATTAAAGGTCAGTGCACCGCCGCCGCCAAACCAAGAAGAATTGGAGCTGCAAGTTGCTGTAATATTCAACACAATCTCTTTCAGGTGTTCCAAATCCTTCAACGGAATCATCGGGAACCCATTCTCAGACAGTTCCAAATCATTATAGTTGTAAACAATCGTCTTTATGTCTGGTTCTTCCGGCTTAACATAAACCTGTTCATCGCTCTTTTGATCGGAAACAACAACCTGTGCAACCGACATTGGCGGCAGCTCTACTGTCACCTGATTGTTGCTGACATCGTTCTGCACATCAATAATCCGAATCTGGTCATCCTCCGGCGTAATTGCATAGACAACGGCACTCTGATAATCCTTTGTACTGCCTTCCAATGTAATGACTGCTTCCTGTGTCTTGTCAGAACTCTTATTGGAAACAACTGTCTTAACAGTAGCGTCATCTCCGGCATCAATGGATGCATAGGCATACGCCAACGAAAGGTCATCTGTAGATGCCTCTACAAGTGTATCCCCAAAGGAAGCACCCTTACCGTCATAGTTCGTATACAGATTGATCGCAGAGGCTGCATACGGACATTCTGACAAGGTACCCCAGTAGGTGGCAAAGTAAATGCCATTGTCAGCAAAGCAACCCAATGCATCTGCTTCTGCAATTGCAGCACTGGAAAGTTTCCCGGTTTCCTTCTCATTGCTGATGTCTGCCAGATTGTATTCAGAAATGGCAATCTTTGTGCCCGGATAATATTTATCAATAGATGCTTGAAGTTTTGGAATGAATGGGAAGTACTGTCCGAAATACGGCTGCAACCAGCTGTTTTCAACATAATCCGGATCATACAGACTTCTTGCCGCCTGCACTCTTGACGCTTCTGTACTGCAATCCTGAGAATAAAAATGAACATCTACCACATCCAGCAGCCGCTTGCCATATTGCTTTTCTGCATTCGCCATTTGTTCCAGATAATAATCCATAAACCAAGTATAATTTCCCTTAACTGCATCATAATCTGGATCAATATAGGTGGTGCCATTTTTATCAGTGGCACCATTGCCGCCGTTAATACAAGCCAACATTCCCCAGAATGCCGGGCCAAACACTTCCGCATCCGGATCAATTTCTTTGACCGTGTTTGCTAATGCAATCGACTTGGAGAGCAGCTCTTTACTGCCGACTTCCTGACTGTGCAGACGAGGATGGGTATCATTCCAGAGTACCGGCTCATTATCCAGGCTGTAACCTTGCATACCAGTAGAACTGGAAGAATCGCCGAGTGTCTGTACGATATAGTTTACATACTCATCCATGTAAACAGCATTGTCCGTCAAATCTGGTTCTAACGTGAGTGCCGTATCCTTCTTAAACTTCACTTCATTCCAGCGAGCAGACGGTGCAGTTTCTGCTTCGGAAACAGTACCGGACTTGTCCGCTGCAACATAACCGCCCATTTGCAGGGTTGTGATTTTATACGGGACATTGTACTTGGTACAGGTGTCGGATAACCTACGTGCTGCATATCCTGCACCGTCCGTGATGTCACCGATATTGGTATCAGAGCTGTTATGCCAGTCCTCACCGGCATTGGAATAGTTATTCTCCCAGTTATAGCCGGTATAACGGTTACCGCCCTGTCGAACCGCATTGGCTGTTACATTGCGAACATTGCTGCCGTCGCCGGGATCATTGACGCCGTAGATATATGGGCTAATCGCCTTTTGTTCCCCTGCCAGATTAACGGTTACCGGTATGGTGTAGTGCTCCCCTTCTGCTGCAATACCGCCCAACGGAATCTGTGCCAGACAGGTGAGTGTGAACAGTCCTGCGATCAAGGCTGTCCGTTTACGATGATGTGTCATAACTATAACCTCCTGTATTGCTTTCAATAGATGTTAACATATGTACTTATAGTAGCACACTTTTTCCCAAAAGTCAAGCAACTTGCATAAAACTAAAACAGTTTTAAGGAAAATTTACAACAATATGAAATTTGCCGAAAAAACGCTTCTGACAGTAAATGTGATCAAACCGGATTTCCTTGCAGCAATCGTCCCGCATTGACAGAATTTTATCGCAAAATATCCGAAAATTGCCCTGCGTTTTTGCTCGAAATGACTGCAATAACAGCGAATTTTCCGTTTGTATTTTGAGATTTCTTTCATTTTGCAGAAATGGTAAGATTTTTTTGTGTAGCAGTTTGCAAAATGATATGCTATAATGGATGCAGTCAAAGGAAATCAAAAATAAATGAAAAGGAAAGGAAGTTCATTATGGCAGGATTTTTAACATTTACAAAAGAAAAGCCGCTCAACCGTGTGGTAGAAGTCAATGTCAGCGAAATTGTACCAAATCCCCACCAACCACGCACTGATTTTGACCTTGCGGATATGCAGTCACTGGCAGAAAGTATTGCCCAGAACGGAATTCTCCAGCCGCTTACCGTTCGGAAAGACGCAGAACAACGGTATGAACTGGTGGCAGGAGAACGGCGACTTCGGGCAGCAAAACTGGTAGGGCTGCAATCGGTTCCCTGTATCATTCTGGACATCAGCGAACGCAACTCCGCTATTATGGCATTGGTGGAAAATATCCAGCGGCAGGATCTCTCCTTCTTTGATGAGGCAAGTGCCATTGAAAAGCTGATTTCTTACTATGGTATGACGCAGGAGGATGCCGCTGCAAAACTTGGAAAAGCACAAAGTACAATTGCGAATAAACTGCGGCTCTTACGACTGACACAAGCAGAACGGGATGTGATTATGAAATACAATCTCACAGAACGCCATGCCCGTGCGTTACTGCGACTGCGTGCACCAGAAGAACGGCTGCAAATTCTGGACAAAGTCATCAAGTATAATTTGAATGTAGAAAAGACCGAAGCGGCGGTGGAGGCAAAAATCGGACAGAACAAGACACGGGAAAGCTACCGCAAACGCAGCAAAGTTTTTCAGAATGTGCGAATTTTCGTCAATACCATCAATAAGGCAGTAGAAACCATGCAAGCCGCAGGGATTCCAGCCGATTCGCAAAAGCTGCAATATGACACACACATTGAATATCGCATCCGCATTCCCGTACAGCAGCGACCGCATGGGCAGACTTCAACGGTACAAAATACAACCGTACATAACCAACCAACCAATCGGCTGCCGCTGTCTTAAACCATGAAAATCAATTTTCAAGTAATAGAATGGACTGCACGCCGCAGGCGACTATGGTCAAGCTGATTCAGCTTGGCAGGGGTGCAGGGGGCGGCAGCCACCGCACTGTTTTAACGC
>CAUDDP010000073.1 GCA_958448395.1 uncultured Oscillospiraceae bacterium
AACCTACACCCTGCATGAAGAAAATGCACCGGATGGCTACACTTATGCAGAGGATATCCAGTTCACGGTCAATGAAGATAACACGGTAACCGAGGTTATCATGAAGGACGATGTGACAAAGGTATCTATCAGCAAAAAGGCTCTGACTGGTTCGGATGAACTGGCAGGAGCAGAGCTGGAACTGTATTATGTAACAGAAAATGCATCTGGAGAAACTGTTGAAACATTGGTTGATAGCTGGACTTCTACCAATGAAGCACATGAAATCAATGGAGAACTGATTGCAGGCGGCAGCTATAAGCTGGTAGAAAAGACTGCACCAGATGGTTATCAGATAGCAGAAGCAGTGACATTCACTGTGAACAAGGATGGTACCGTTACAGAAGTAATCATGCGTGACGCAGCAGAGGGCGAGATTGGCATCAGCAAGCAGTCTGTCAATGGCACAGAGGAATTGGAAGGTGCAACCCTTAAGATTACAGATGCAACAGGCAAAACAGTAGAAGAATGGGTATCCGGTAAAACTGCAAAGGTTGTAAAGCTGGATGCAGGCACCTATACCCTCACAGAAGAAACGGCACCAAATGGTTATGTTGTGGCAGAGTCCATCACCTTTGTAGTAGATGCAAAGGGCAATGTTACCATTGATGGTACAGATGTAGGCGGTAAGGTCGTTATGAAGGATGATACCACGAAGGTAAGCATCAGCAAAACGGACATCACCGGTGACAAGGAAGTACCGGGTGCAACATTACAAGTCATCGACAAGGATGGCAATGTCGTAGAAGAATGGACTTCTACAACCGAGAAACATCTCATTGAGGGCAAGTTGACCGCAGGTGAGACTTACACGCTGAAGGAAACCAACGCACCAGGCGGCTATGCGTATGCAGAAGAAGTAACCTTCACAGTTGATGAAACTGGCAAGGTAACAGAAGTTGTCATGAAGGATGACGTAACAAAGGTGACCATCAGCAAACAGGATATCACTGGTGATGCAGAACTGCCGGGAGCAACATTACAAGTGATTGACAAGGACGGTAATGTCGTAGAAGAATGGATCTCCACTGACAAGCCGCATGAAATCAATGGCAAGCTGATTGCAGGCGAAACCTATACCCTGCATGAAGAAAATGCACCGGACGGCTATGCGTATGCAGAAGACGTAACCTTCACAGTGGATGAAACCGGCAAGGTGACAGAAGTGGTCATGAAGGATGGTGCAATTGATATCACCATCAGTAAGCAGGATATTACCAGCGGAGAAGAACTGCCGGGAGCAACCTTGCAGATTCTGGACCAGAACGGTAAGGTTGTAGAAGAATGGACTTCCACCGACAAACCGCATCAGATTACAGTGGATCTGGTTGCTGGCGAAACCTATACGCTGAAGGAAACCAATGCACCGGATGGCTATGCGTATGCAGAAGAAATCCAGTTCACCATTGATGCGTCTGGAAAGGTTGCAGCAGATGCTTCCAATCTGGATGAAAACGGCAACCTCGTGATGAAGGATGACGTAACAAAGGTAACCATCAGCAAGCAGGACATTACTGGTGATAAGGAAGTACCGGGAGCAACGTTACAGATTCTGGATAAGAATGGTGAAGTGGTAGAAGAATGGACTTCCACCGACAAGCCGCATGAAATCAATGGCAAGCTGACCGCAGGGGAAACTTATACCTTAAAGGAAACCAATGCACCGGATGGCTATGCATATGCAGAAGAAATTACCTTTACAGTTGACAAAACCGGTAAGGTAACAGAAGTCATCATGAAGGATGATGTGACAAAGGTTTCTATCAGCAAGAAGACCCTGACAGGTTCAGAAGAACTGGCAGGAGCAGAACTGGAACTCCTCGACAAGGACGGCAAGACAGTAGACAGCTGGACTTCTACTGACAAACCGCATGAAATCAACAGCAAGCTGATTGCTGGCGAAACTTATACACTGGTAGAAATCACCGCACCGGATGGCTATCAGGTAGCAGAAGCAGTGACATTCACTGTGAACAAGGATGGTACGGTAACAGAAGTGACCATGCGTGACGCAGCAGAGGGCGAAATCGCTATCAGCAAGCAGTCTATCAATGGCACAGAGGAACTGGAAGGTGCTACCCTCAAGATTACCGACGCATCTGGTAAGACAGTAGAAGAATGGGTATCTGGTCAGGCTGCAAAGGTTGTAAAACTGGAAGCAGGCGAATATACCCTGACAGAAGAATCCGCACCGAATGGCTATGTAGTTGCAGAATCCATTACCTTTACCGTCGATAAGAATGGCAAGGTAACCATCAGCGGCAAGGATGTCGGCGGTGTGATTGTCATGAAGGACAACACGACAAAGGTAAACATCAGCAAGCAGAATATCACTGGCAGCAAGGAAATTGCAGGGGCAACACTGCAAATTCTGGATCAGAACGGTGAAGTCGTAGAGGAATGGGTATCCACTACAGATGTACACTTCATCGAAGGCAAATTGACTGCTGGCGAAACTTACACCTTGAAGGAAATCAATGCACCAAACGGCTATGCGTATGCAGAGGAAGTCTCCTTCACAGTTGGCACAGACGGCAGTACACAAATGGTTGTTATGCAGGATGAAACCACAAAGGTAAGCATCAGCAAGCAGGATATGACTACCGGCGAAGAGCTGGCAGGTGCACAGCTGGCATTGTATGATGCAGAGGATCAATTGGTTGCAAGCTGGACTTCTACCGAACAGCCACATTACATTGAAGGTGAGTTGATTGCAGGTGCTACTTACCGCTTGGTAGAAATCACCGCACCGGATGGCTATCTGGTTGCAGAAGACGTTACCTTTACGGTGAGTGAAGATGGTACAATTGATCGTGTTGAAATGCTGGATGAGAAGACAAAGGCAGAAATCAGCAAGCAGGATATCAGTGGTCACGAGATTGCTGGTGCTCACCTGACCGTTACTTATACAGCAAAGGATGGCACAACCTATACGCTGGATTCTTGGGTATCCGAAGAGGGCAAGTCGCATACCATTACAGGATTGCAGGTTGGTACGACCTATACCTTGACAGAAACACAAGCTCCGGATGGCTATGAGTTGGCAGAATCCATTCACTTTAGTGTAGCAGAAGATGGTACGCTCAATCTGGTAACATACGAGAAGGATGAGAACGGTAATATTACGGAAACCATCTATACCGCAGTTGACCAGATCGTTATGGTGGATGAGATGACAACGACAACAACAACCACCACGACAGAGGAAACCACCACCACGACGACTACGACCGAGGAAACGACAACCACTACGACGACTACGACAGAAAAACCGACGACCACGACTACCACAACCACGACAACCACTACGACTGTAACAACAACCGAAGAAACCACCACGACAGAAGAAACGACTACAACCGAAGAAACCACAACGACAACAGAAACAACCACAACCGAAGAAACCACAACGACAGAAGAAACGACTACAACCGAAGAAACCACAACGACAGAAGAAACGACCACAACGGAAGAAACCACTACAACCGAAGAAACTACGACAACCGAAGAAACCACGATCACCGAGGAAACGACTACCACTATTTTGATTCCGGAACGAAAGATTACGATTCATAAGATTGCACCAGCTGCATCTTCTGCAACCTTGTCAGAAGACGGCATGATCTACAACATTGAATATGCTCCGCACGATATGGCAGGCGTTACATTTGGTATTTATGATGCAGAAGGCAATCTGTTAGAAACCGTGATTACGGATGAAAATGGCTATGCAGAAAGCAGCATTCTAAACGGTGATTATTACACGGTACAGGAAATGCAGACCGTAAGCGGTTATGTTATCAGTACAGAGCCATACATCGTTGATTTCACAGTCAACGAAGGAGATACGGCAAATTTGGAGATTACCAATGACATCATCCGCTGCCAGATTCACCTTTCCAAGCAGTTGGAAGGCGATGCTGGTGATATTACAATGGTACGGTTTGGCTTGTTCACTGCTCAGGACATTCCGCTTCTGGATGGCAACGTTGTTCCGGTTGACAGCTGTATTGGTATCGCAAACGCACAGGCAGATGGCACAATTATATTTGAAAATGCCTTGCCGGCTGGTAACTATTATGTAAAGGAACTGGCAACCGCAGATGGTTACATCCTCTCGGATACCATCTATCCAGTTGAGGTAATCTATCCGGAAGACCAGACCATTGCAGATATTACCTTCGAGGTGAACAACGGCGATCCGATTATCAACTATCAAACGACAACAGAAGAAACGACAACAGAAGAAACTACAACGGAAACGGTTACAGAGG
This sequence comes from uncultured Oscillospiraceae bacterium, assembly GCA_958448395.1. GTDB lineage: Bacteria > Bacillota > Clostridia > Oscillospirales > Ruminococcaceae > Ruminococcus_C. Next base: position 4,314 of record CAUDDP010000073.1, read on the forward strand.
AGACCACAACCACAACGAAGCATAATGCTGGAGATGATACTCTCACCTGTACGACTACAACTGAAACAGGAACGACCACAGAAGAAACCACAACAAGTGATATTCCTGTTACCACAACTACTACAACCATCACGACTGCAACAACACCGGATCATACAACTACAACAACAACGACGACTATCACTACGACTACCACCAAGAAGAAGAATACATCGTCTTCCACCTCCTCTTCTAAACCTAGTCAGTCTTCCGGTGGCAGCAGTAGCAGCACGAAGACGACACCGAAGACCGATGACCGTGCACTTCCGATTTTCGTTACTGGCGGTGCAGCATTCCTGCTTGCAGCAGCCAGCAAACCGAAGCGGAAGAACAAAAAGGTTTAATTGGTTTTGACAAAATCTATTGGACAGCTGGAAGAGACAATGTATGATTGACATAATGGTATAGACAGAAAAAAGAGACCGTTGGCAGAAATGTCAGCGGTCTTTTTTGTTGGATGTGTTTATTTTTGATGATAGCAAAGAAGAGGCAATCTAAAAATAGCGGCTGCATTTTGGTCAGCCGCTGTTTTGTTACAGAAATCAATTTTCAAATAATAGAATGGATTGCACGCCGCAGGCGACTGCGGTCAAGCTGGCTCAGCTTGGCGGAGGGGGATACAAGGAGGACAAGCTGTCCCCCTTGCAGAGTGAACGAGTTTGACAAGATAACTGAACGGGGAACAAGCTACCGCTGTCCGCTCTTAAAAAACAAAACGGTACAGAATACAGAAATTTAGCGGAACAAGGATGCAAGTATGTACAACGCATAACGGCGGACAGCGAAGCGATTCTGCCGGCGGAGGTGAGATCGGTATCCGTGAGAGAAAATACAAAAATGGATTTGCGTGCTGTTTTGTAGTTCTGATTGGAATTTTTATATGATCTATCGCTCTGAAAATGAGGCTGGCAGACCAGCGGATTTCCTTGCATAATAGGTCAGGATTTCTACGGCATCCTCTACTGTGATGCCGTCCAGCCTGCCAGTCACATCGCATTGCATCATCTGCCGAAACCGCATATTGCTGGACAAGCCTGCCGACCTTCTTGCATAGGCGGTCAGACAAAGCACAGCATCTTCTACCGTCACAGTTCCATCTTCATCCACATCCCCCCATGTGAAATGAAAGTTCTGATAGGCATAGTCCGGATAGGTGACGATTCCCTTCTGAGAAAGCTTATCCAAAAGCATTGCGGCGGTACAGTCCAGCTGCGTCTGCGTTGTGATTCCGGCCGTTGTCTGTTCGAGCAGAGCATCTGCTTGCTGTGCCAGTTCGGTTTCACCGGCTGCTTTGGCACAGGCTGCTACAGCGGTCAACTGTGTTGTGTCGAGTGCGGTGTCTTTTGGTGCCATAACGGCATGCAGATTGACATTGTGAAAATTGCCCTTATCTCCACGCATTGTGGTAGCGTCTACCCAGCTTGTACTGTTTTGTTCGAGAATATAACTCTGTCCTGCTTGTGCAGAAAATTGCATGGTATAGGCAGCAGCGGTGTAATCTTCTTCTACCGTTAAATAACCATTCTTACCTGCTGTGGTTTGCAGGGACAAAACGACAGAAAATCGTTCTCCCTTTTGCAGCGATATGGTTTCCGGCAGGGGAATTTCCTGATAGCCAAAATAACCCGAACGTCCTGTTGTTTCTAATAGCAGGTCACCGTCTGTTGGGCCATTTGTGTCATCTTGCAAACGGTAAACCTGAATGGTGTACTGTGGATTGGTACCGTTGGCACTGCACTGATAAAAGCCTACACGGGAAAGGGTTTCATCTTCTTCTGCCCGGAAGACATTGGCGACAGCATCAAAGCTATAGGCAGTGCTATAACCGGCATTGTCATAAAAATAAATATTACCACTTGTTTCTCGTGGTTCAAAGGTAAAGGTAGAATATTCGCCAAGACTTTCATCGGCATAGGAAATCCAGAAGTAACCATCATCTAGTTTCCCATCTCCCCAGCTGTTTTTGACCAGCCATGCACCATCTGTTGCAGGTTGATGTTTGGGGTCAAAGTTTTCCTTTGCGTAGTGATCATCCCAGCCTACAATCAACACGGCATGATTGGCACCATAGTATGTATAATCAGACTGATAATAAGCATAAGAAGTACCATTATCATAGTAGTTTAGTAAGTTAGAGTGAAATGCTACATAGATGCTGCCGTTTTGTAGTATACGAGATTTGATGGCGTTTCGTTCGCTTTCCGTGCGGACACGCATAATCATCTCGGAGCCAGTCATTCGATAAGCAGATGTATATCGTTGGTATTCAGAATGATTGGTGATATAGCCCTGATAGGGAAGATATTGTTCTTCCTGTATGCCAACAGTGCTGAGGAAAAAGGAAGCATGTAGGGCATTTCCGCCGGTTGCTCCTTTATTTTTTTGGAGGATGGCATCGTAGTAAGTGGGGCTGAGTGGCTGTGGATCTGGCGTATAGAGGTAATAGCCAACTTGTTCTTCCGACAAGTCTAATTCTGTTTCTGCAAGGGAAGTCATCTCATTGCACAACAAGTAGCTTTCTGCTGCCCCCAATGTTGCAAATGCCCAGCACATACCATCTAACCCCTGATCTTTGACTGCGGTAATGACACCAAGATTCCGCATGTCATAGGCAGTTGGAAGCTGGGAAGGTGTGGAATTGCCGTGAAGCGGAAGGTCGTCAGTAGGAATGTTGTCTGTAAGTTCTTCGGCAACTGTCAACGGCAGATAGCCCTCGTTGTTGGTATTTGCCATTTCTAAAATCCCCTCTGCTGTGGTTTGGACTGTTTGTGCAGCAGGTTCTGTTGTGTCTGCAAAAACAGACAATGGAAGTGCCATAAGCAGGCATATTGCTGCACAGCACTGTGCAGGAAAGCGTGAGATATGGAATGTCATAAATAAATCCTTTCTTTTGGGATGGAAACATCCTCGGCTTGTAAGTTTTTATGATTGTTTTTTATTGTACCATATCCTTTTGTAGTTCGTCAATACCGTGATGTGGAAAATCATGAAAATCCATTTTTATCAGTTTCTCTCGAAATATTGGCTGTAATGTTGTTCGTGGCAATTTTTCGTTGCAGAAAAATGTGGTGCATTTGCAGCGTTGAAAACAAAAAAATAATCCTGTTTATTTTCAAGTTATCAAGTGAAAATCAAAGAAAGTGATGAATCTGCAAATCACATCTTAAAATAACAAAAAATAAGAAAAAACGCTTGACTTTTCAAGCGGCTTGTGGTATACTATAAAAGTCGCTTGAAGAAAGTGAAAAATGACGAGGTGTGGCTCAGTTTGGTAGAGCACTACGTTCGGGACGTAGGGGCCGCAGGTTCGAATCCTGTCACCTCGACCATATTGGTCATGTAAAATGAATGACACGAAGAAAAAGTCCGAAATATCGGGCTTTTTTTCGTTTTTAAGGGCAAAAAAGTATCTCCAAAACTATAGATGATATTGTTGCTTTTTCAGTAATTAACAGAATTTGAATGCTGTAGCTATGATTTTAAGGCAAAAATAATCCAGGTTAGAAGCAGATTTAGAGGAAAAGCGAAAGTGATATTGCTATTTGATTGCATTTGCATATAGGGGATACCGCTTTTATTATATATAATATAGAGAATGCTGTAAAAATTTGTCATTGACAACTATCAATAGGTTATGCTATCATAAATACGATACACAAGCAATAAAACAGGAGGGAAATGAAATGCACGAAGTGGAAAAAACAGTAAAGGACTCCTATACGGAACAGGTACAGATTTTAACACAGGCGAATATCAATGGGTATAATCGTTTATTCGGCGGACAGCTAATGGAATGGATTGATGTGGTTGCTGCAGTCGTAGCACGTCGTCATGCCGGACGCAATGTCACAACCGCAGTAGTGGATACCCTTACATTTCAGGCACCAGCACACCCCAATGATACCTTGCTGCTTTGCGGCAATCTCACCCATGTAGGTCGCTCCTCTATGGAGGTTTGTGTGCGAACCTATGTGGAGAATCTGGACGGTTCCCGAATGCTGATTAACACCGCTTATCTGGTCATGGTGGCACTGGATGAACAGGAGCGACCGGTTGCAGTGCCAAGATTACGGCTGGAGACAGAAGAGGAACAGGCGGCTTGGCAGGCAGCAGAAAGGCGTTTTCAGTTGCGAAAACAGCGGATGGAGCAGGAGAAGAACCATGTTTAAGGCACATCATCTGCGGCTGGTTTTACAGCGAATTCCAGCCAGATCCAAGGCGTTGGAGCAGCATCGTTTTGCCCATCAGCTCCTAGAACAAGTGTTGCGTGAACAGGGCATTTTTCCACCCTATTCTCTGCAAAAGGGAGAGCACGGTAAACCGTTCCTTGCACAATATCCTGCTGTGCATATCAATTTGAGCCATTGTAATGAAGCAGTTCTATGCGGTGTAGGTAGTGTGTCATTGGGTGTGGATGTGGAAGGATACCGTCCGTTTCGGGAACGTGTGATGCAGCGTGTGCTGACTGAAGTGGAACAGCAAACGGTTTTGCAGGCGGAGCAGCCAGCATGGCAGTTTCTGCGTTTTTGGACGCTGAAAGAGAGTTTTGTAAAAGCTCTTGGAATTGGTATCTCCTATCCCATGCGACAGATTTCTTTCTCCCAGTTGCAGCCTATCCAGCAGGCAGCAGCAGTTTGTGAGGTGCAGGGGAAAGATGGCAGCGTTTCTGTGCCAATGGCAGAATATGCAGCGATAGGGGAGGGAACTGCCTACCGTTTCTTTCAATGTATCATTGCAGAAGAATTGGTGGCTTCCGTATGTATACAGAAGGGATAGAAGATGTCGGAATGGAAAAGGTAGTGCGTCGGACACCCGCAAGGACGGGAAACGATTGCACGCCGCAGGCGATTGCGGTCAAGCTGGCTCAGCTTGGCGGAGGGGTGCAGGGGACAAGCCAATGTCATCAACTTAAGGATTTGAACAGGCTCTGAGGAAAATTTCGTTGAAA
>CAUDDP010000074.1 GCA_958448395.1 uncultured Oscillospiraceae bacterium
CCCGCCCTTGAGGGCATCATATGCCCCATCTTTTCCATTCCATAACGGTGGGTGGGCTGTCTGCGGCGACTCGCCGCCTGGAGCCAGCTTGACCGCAATTGCCTACGGCGACTTGCCGCCTGAAGCCAGCTTGACCGCTGTCGCCATTCGGCGGAGCAATCCACTCCATCATTTAAAAATGGATTTTCATGAAAAACTACAAAATCGGATGGACAAATCGTCTGTTTTATGCTACAATAAAAGCAAGTGCTTTGCACAAAATCACCAAAAATCAAAAGCAGAAAGGACGATTCTCATCATGAAACCAACTGTTCAGATTCTCAATTGGAAGGGCATGCCGTGCCTGCAACTCTCCAGCGGCGGCTATACCGCTTGGATTGCACCAGAAATCGGCTCCAATGTCATCAGACTTTTTCACAGCGAAAAGGGGATCGAATTCTTCCGTTTTCGGGAGGAAAATACGCCGGAAGCCATTCGTCAGTCTGCGGAAGTCTGGGGACTGCCGACCCTCTACCTTCCGAATCGGTTCGCAGATGGCGTGCTGAAAACCTCGGATGCTGTATATCAGCTGCCAGTGAATGAAGCAGCTCCGTATCACAACCACATTCACGGCTTCTTACATAAGCGAACACATCGTGTCATGGAACTTTGTGCCGATGAAACCGCTGCATGGGCGAAAACCAGCTATACCTACGATGAAAATGACCCATTTTTTGCAAGCCTGCCGGTTCCATTTCGGGCTGACTTTACCTTCCGCCTGACAGAAGAAGGACTGTTTTACAGCGTAACCTTTACCAACCTCTCTGACAAGCAAATGCCAATGTCTCTTGCTACCCATACCACGATTAACAGTCCATTTGTCGTAGGAGCTGCGGAGGAAAACAGCCGGATTACGGTTCCGATTACAGAAAAATGGGTACTGAACGAACGCTGTCTGCCAACACAGGAAATCCTGCCGCTGGATGACTATGATATGCAGTACCAGAATGGCACGATGTGTCCAGTTCTGAAGAATATCGACAACGATATGTACACAGCAACGGCACAGACACGAGATGGGAAACCGTTCTATGGATTGACAGCAGTGGATACCGCAACCGGAAAGGGAATTGGCTATGAAGTATCCGAAAATTATAAATTCTGGATTCTCTGGAACGACAAGGGACACAATGGTTATTTCTGCCCAGAGCCAATGACTGCCATGATTGATGCTCCAAATCTGAACATGCCGAAGAAACAGACGGGTTATCAGGAACTAGCACCGAACGAAACCTTTACGGCGACACAACACTTCTTTGTATTATAAGTTGCAATATACTTGGAATTTGAAAAACAAGGCGTTTTCTGCTGAACCTATATATAATTGATATAAAAACCGGCTGTCACAGTCTTTTTCAGACTGGGCAGCCGGTTTCTTGTTATTCCGATTTTTGTCTGGATAACATTTCCAGCATTCGTTCTTCAATGCGAGCCTGATTTTCGGGATTCAGCCGTGCAAAGAGCTGCATTGCCGGTGTCGGTGGTGCAGCAAACCCTTGCTTGCAGTTGGTTCTTCCTGTGAGGTAATCCAATGAAACACGATAATATTCTGCCAACTGTAACGCTTTTTCCAACGGCAGATCCGTTTCCCCTCGTTCGTATTTGCCATAGTGATTGACTGATACACCGATAATGTCTGCAACTTCTCTTTGTGTCAAATCAGCATCCTCTTTTAAATCTCGCAGCCGCTGATAAAAAGCCATGATAACATGCACCCTTTCTATGAAGATGCAAAAATTCTATCATATTATGTGTTTTTTTACTTGATTTTTCATTTTATACGTGGTATAATATCAAAAAATCCATTTTATAAATTGGATTAGAAAGGAGAAGATACAATGTATCCTTGTTATCAAAGGGCGTATCAGGAACTATTTCTGGCTACAGCAGATACCATTGATGTCCTTGAACAAATGCTAAATACCACAATTCTTCCTACTAAATCTCAAACGATTTTACTTACAGAATTGGTACGGTTACAGTCTGCACAACAAAAAGCAGAAGAATGGATCCTCACAGATTCAGAAAAATAGGTTTCATGTACAAATAAAACAGCGTTGCGATACAAAATGGATCTGTATGACAACGCTGTTTCCATTATAATTACGATGGATATCAAATATTATTTAAATTACAATTTGTTTTCACTTTAAAAATTAAAGACATGTTTTTATGATTCCATCTCTTTAAAATCTACCCGAATATCCCCCGTATCGGTGCGAATGGTCAAGGTATTCATGGCATTCGGAATCCGGTAGCCACTCTTCTCACCATTTACCGTTATCTGACCGACGTCTGTTTCTGCATCCACGGAGCAGCTGTCCTTTTCTGCATACAAAACACAAGTCACATCTCCAACGTCATTTTCAATTTTACAGTTGTCATAGAGTGTACAGTCACGCAAATCCACATCTCCTATATCGGAAACAATGCTTGTCCGAACCAGTTTGCTTTCTGTCATTCGCACATCACCAACGTCGCTGCAAATCATTCCACTGCCATTGCCAATACAGCTCCGCATCTCAATCTCTCCAGTGTTCTGCTCGATTTTCAGCTTTTCCCGTACCTGTATCTGTTCCAGCGAAGTATCTCCAACATCATTGAAAACCGATAGGTTTTTGCAGATGATGCCTTGCAGGGAAAGATCTCCAGTGTCGTTTTCCACGGAAATGATATCTGCTTTCAGGTCATCCACCTGAATTTCTCCAACATCATTATGCAGCGTTACACGCTCATAAACTGTTTCTGGCAGAGAAATCGTTACCTCTGGTTTCGGAAGAGCGATGCCAAATTGAAAATAGCGATACCAATTCTTTTTTTCCTGTTTCGCATCAATACAAAGCGTACCGTCTTTTACAGTGACATGAATATAATCATCTGGCATATTTGTTGCAGAAATGGTGCAGATGTCCTTTTCTGTCGATTGCACTGCTACATCCATGGCATCTGTCTGGCAGTCAATGCTTACAAATGGTTCTGTTACTTCAAAATAACGATCCTTTAAATTGACTGCTTCCGCATATTTGTCTACATTCCAAGCCCCTGCTGCCACACTAATACCGGTGAGTATCATTCCGCCCACCAGCAGGGCACAGGCAGCGATATAGTAAGGTTTACGCAGTTTCATAGGATTCCTCCTTCTTCATCCAACAGCAGAATTTCCGCCCCAGAAAAACATGTGCCTTCCAAAGTCCCACAATGCCAAGCAGACATGGCTTCCAACAGAGCAAAGTCAATCCAGCGGCAACCAGTGCCCAGCCAATCCCCTGTAAGCCGATGGGATAATAGACGGAAAAATATAGAATGCCGGCGAACAAGCTGGTGACAGAACCAGCTGCCAGTGAAATTGGTACAACGATCAATACGACCCATGCAGTGACGAGCAAAGCAAACCATGCTGCCAGAAATCCGATCCAGAAGGGAAAGGTCAGAATCAAAACCAGCAGTTTCCAGCCGAAATTGGATTTTTTCACAATTATCTGTGCTTGTGTCGGTGCCTGTGTTGATTTTTCTTCATGCAGCAAGCGTTCTGCTGCTTCTTCCGGGGTATCCACCGGCGTACCGCCATCTTGGAAGTAGGCACGGTAAAAAGCAAGTGCCTCATTGCGGTCTTCTTCCGGTGCGTCTTTCAGTGCCCGTTCCAGACGGGTGAGATATTCTTGTTCGGTCATAATGCATCCTCCTCATTTAAAAAATAATCCACTTGTTTTTTATACTGCTGCCACTCGCTGCGATAGGTTTGCAGAGCAGCCTGACCGGTGTCAGTGATGTGGTAATATCGCCGGTTGCGTCCCATATAGGGTTGATCGTAGGTTTTCAGATACTGATTTTTTTGCAGCCGCCGCAGAACCGGATATAATGTCGATTCTGAAATGGAAAAAACGGCTTGAATCGTGTGGGTCAGCTCATAGCCATAGGTATCGCCCTTGGCAATCAACGAAAGTACCACAGCATCCAGCAGGGCAGTACTGACGGAAAAGACAGCCATCGTTCCGCCTCCTTTCTGAAATTCTCTGAACAGTTTTACAATATCGTTCTATATTTCATATTATACAGCGTATGATATTGTTTGTCAACCAAAAAGGGAGAAAAATTTGCACAAAATTTGATTTTGGAATTTGTGCAAGAGATACAAATAACAGGATGGGAAAATTGGAGTGATACAAGCTTTGTAGACAGAAATCCATTTTTGTATTTCCTCTCACCCATACCGGTCTCATCTCCGCCGGCAGATTCGCTTTGCTCTCTGCCTGTGTCCGCTGTCCGCCATTGTACGTTGTATATACTTGCTGCCTCGTTTCTCTAAATTTCTGTATCCTATATCGTTTTGTTTTTTTCAGGGAGCGGACAGCGGCAGCAGATTCCGGCTCGTTTGGCAAGTGGTTAAGTTAATGACATTGCAGCTTGTCCCCTGCCCTTCCCTTTTGTCCCTTCGGGACATTTCCCCACACTGTGGGGAATAACCCCTCCGCCAAGCTGCATCAGCTTGACCATAGTCGCCTGCGGCGTGCAAGAGCGGACAACAGTTGCATTTCGGCTGTTCCTATGGTATAATCAAATCAAATCCATAATCGAAAGGAATTACCATGGAACGTTTGATTTTTGACACCCACAGTCACTATACAGATGCTGCCTTTGATGCCGACCGAGATGCGGTTTTGCAGGCTTTACCGACGGACGGTGTAGCACAGGTTATGCTGGCAAGTGTAGATGCTGCGGATACAGAAAAAAACCTTGCTCTAACAGAACAATATGATTACATGCTTGCGGCAGCCGGTACCCATCCGGAAAACCTGCCGGAACACCCAATACAGGAGCTGGAACGCATTGCTGCTCTTGCTATGCATCCAAATTGCCGTGCAATCGGGGAAATCGGCTTGGATTACCACTATGAGGGATATGATAAGGCAGCACAGATTGCCCTGTTTCAGGAACAGCTGACGCTGGCAAAAGAACGGGACTTGCCAGTAATTGTACATATTCGAGATGCCACCGCAGATGCCCTGCAAATTCTGAAAGACCGCAGACCAAAAGGCGTCGTGCATTGTTTCAGCGGCAGTGCGGAAACCGCAGAAGAAATTCTGAAACTGGGGATGTATATTGGATTTACCGGTATTCTGACATTTAAAAATGCCAAGAAATCCCTTCGGGCGTTGGCAGTCATTCCAAATGACCGGTTTGTGTTGGAAACAGATTGTCCCTATATGGCACCCGTCCCTTATCGTGGGAAACGCTGCGACAGCCGTATGATTATAGAAACGGCAAAGGCAGCCGCTGCTGTAAAAAATCTGACTGTGGAGCAGGTTCTACAGCAAACTTTAGAGAATGGCAGACGATTGTATGCATGTCTCTGATGGAAAGCGGCAAGTCGCCGCAGACAGTTCATCCACCATTGTAGAATGATGAAACCGTTATCCGTAAGAGAAAATATAAAAATAGATTTCCATGCAGGAAAGCGGGCATCCCAAAAATAAAACAAAAAATAATAATAAAATGGCAATAAAATAATTGGATAAAATCAGTAGATTGGACTTGAAATTTATGATATACTGTTTACATGTGATTTTTTAGAACGAATTTCAGAAATAATAGGGGGTACTTTTCATGTTTTGTAAAAATTGCGGGGCACCGCTCACACCGGAAAAACGATTTTGCAGTCGGTGTGGAACAGCGGTAGAAACAGAATCATCTGCTGCACTGGAAGCAAAGGTAAATTTGACACCTGAAACAGCTGCACCTGCATCAGATGCGGCACAGACATCAAATGCACAGGCTACGTCAAACGAGCAGACTGCACCAAATGCACAGGCTGCACCAAACACACAGACTACGCCAAACGAGCAGACTGTACCAAATGCACAGGCTATGCCAAACACACAGGCTGCACCAAATGCACAAAATCCACAGACACCGCCACAGATGACATGGCAGGAGTGGCAAAGCTGGCAGAACTGGCAGAATGCACAGAACACAGGGAATACAAAAGGGGCATCAGCGAGCATTTCCGATGGTCTCCAGCGGATGCAGGAAAGCGATAGCTTTGTATTCCGCTCACTGGGATTGACACTGAAAACGCTGTTTTCTAAGCCAATTCAGCTTTGGGGCTTATCGCTGCTGGGCGTCATTCTAAATGTTTGTGCCAATCTGCTCTGCTCCGTTCCGCCTATTTTGGGCATGTCCGTTTCCAGAACACTTTCTGCTGGTATGGATTGTGTTTTCTTGGATGCCTACAATGGCAAAGAGGTAAACGCAAAACAGATTTTCTCTGGCTTTTCTTCTGGCAAGTCGTTCTTCCGTGTGGCAGGCGGTATGCTCTGGAAGTCGCTTTGGCTAATAATCTGGGGACTGCTTCTGGTGATTCCGCCGGTTGGAATTGCTGTCTTGATTTATAAAGGAATTTCCTATTCATTTACCTCCTATATCCTGCTGAAAAAACCGGATATTTCTCCGCTGGATGCCATCAAACGCTCCATGCAGCTGACAAAGGGGTATAAGGGAAAAATCTTTGTAACCTATTTGCTTGTTGCAGCAGCATTCCTGCTGATTGCTCTCATCTCATTCCTGTTCGGTCTGATTCCGTATATCGGTATTCTAATCGCCGCTTTGATTTCCATTGTAGTTGGCATTTTGTCACCGCTGTTTTTTGGTGTTTTGCAGGCTGCCATGTTTACAGAGGTATTGCGTCTGGAAAAGGTAGAAGATATTGAGCTGTAAATTGTATGACATGATTTTATTCATAAAAAACCGCTGTGGTTCTATTTGGGAACCACAGCGGCTTTTTGTTGCCTTAATGTATGAAAATTCATTTTTGTATTCTGCATCGTTTTGTTATTTTAGAGGGCGGACAGCGATAGCTTGTTCCTCGTTCCGGTTCTTGTCCAACTTATTTGCTTTGCTGGGGACAGCTTGTCCCCACAAAAAATCCATTTTTGTATTCTCTCTCTCCGATACCGGTCTCATCTCCGCCGGCAGATTCGCTTCGCTCTCTGCCTGTGTCCGCTGTCCGCCATTGTACGTTGTACATACTTACAACCTTGTTTCTCTAAATTTCTATATCCCATATCGTTTTGTTTTTTAGAGGGCGGACAGCGGTAGCAGTGATTTTGTTATTTTTCTAAATAGAACAGCAGCATGTCGTTAAAACAATGCGGTGGCTGCCGCCCCCTGCACCCCTGCCAAGCTGCATCAGCTTGACCATAGTCGCCTGCGGCGTGCAGTCGCTTTTTGCCCTTGCGGGCATCCAAATCATATTTGTTTATGCAATGTCACTTCTCCCGACTGCAAGACAATCTGTTCTCCACCATCCAACTGTAACAACAATGCACCATCCTCTGCAATCCCAATCACAACCCCCTCACGCTTTTTCGTACCCTGCCAAGCCGTTACACGTTCTCCTGTCAGACAAGAGCGTTTTCGATAGGATTCCAGAAAACCATGTTCCGGCAAGGTGTCCAATTGTGCTTCAAAGCGATTCAGAATCTCCGCCAGCAGCACAGAACGGTTGACCTGCTGACAGCCGCTCTCCTCCAAAGAAGAAACCACGTCATGTAATTCCGGCGGCATCGTAACTGCCGTCTGCCGAATGTTAACGCCAATTCCTACTACCATATAATCCATCTGCCCATCTTCACAGTTCCAAGCAGCCTCCGTCAGAATGCCGCAAAGCTTCTTTTTTTGATACAATACATCATTGACCCACTTAATCTGTACCGGCAACTGATAAAGAACTTCTATCGCTTCTGCAACGGCAACGGCTGCACAGCAGGTGACTTGCTGTGCCATTGGCATCGTCAGATTTTCCCGTAAAATCACAGAAAAATACAATCCAGTATTCACAGGGGAGTAGAATGTTCTTCCCATGCGACCTCGTCCGGCAGACTGTCCGTCTGCCATTACCACAGTTCCATGCAATGCCCCCTCTGCTGCCAGCTGCTTACAGACCGTATTGGTAGAGCCAACTGTAGTATGATGATATAACACACTGCCGAGCTGTTTCGTCTGCAACCGCTGCCGAACCGCTGCTGCATTGAGCAAATCGGCATCCTTGGGAATACAATACCCCAGCTTAGAACGGGACTGAATAGGAACATTGGATTCCGTCCGGAGCGTCTGCACAGCTTTCCAGACAGCAGCACGACTGATGCCAAGCTGCTGTGCAAGGTCTTCTCCAGAACAATAGGTGCCGGCATGTTCTGCTAAAATTGCATAAAGTGCCTCTTTTCGTTTCATAAAATCCCTCCACTTGTATCATTTATAAATTTAGCAATGCAACGTCCTTGTCGATACTGTTTTCTATCACCCTTTTCTGCTGTAATGCATACCATAACCGCAGAGGGGGTGTGTAAAATGCTGCAAATCATTCTTCCGGCATGGACAGTTTGTCTGGATTTATTTTTCACAGCCGTTGCCTACGGGGTCAGCGGCATTCGGGTTCCGCTGCGTGCAGCGTGTATTCTCAGCGGCACAGGAGCAATTTTTTTCTTTGTTGCCATGGAGCTGGCAAAATGGTCGGGAAGGATTCTGCCGACATCGTTCTGCAAAATTGCTGGCATTATTCTGCTGGCAGCGATGGGGGGTGCCATGCTGCTGAAAAGTCTGGTAGAACCTACTCGAAAGAATACAGCTCCGCCCAATCTGCGAACAGTCTACTTTGATGCAGAAACCGCCGATGCAGATCGTTCCCGCAGTCTCTCTGCCCGAGAAGCCCTGCTATTGGCAGTGGCACTTTCTGTGGACTCGCTGGCAGTCGGTGTGGGAATTGGCTGGCAGGACAGCCAACCCATTTTAATTGGCGTATTTACATTACTATTCGGCATTGTTGGCATTCTGTGCGGTACAAAAATTGGAATGCGGCTGCATCGGAAACAGAAACGGGATTATAGTTGGCTCAGTGGGGCATTTCTGCTGCTGCTGGCGGTGATGCAGACGTTGTAACATGGAATCACGCTGTAGGCAGAAAATCCATTTTGTATTTTCCCTCACGGATAACGATCTCATCTCCGCCGGCAGATTCGCTCTCTGCCTGTGTCTGCCATGTTTCTGTGCTCAAATTTGCAGCCGAATCACTCTAAATTTCTACATTCCATATCGTTTTGTTATTTTAGAGGGCGGACA
>CAUDDP010000075.1 GCA_958448395.1 uncultured Oscillospiraceae bacterium
CTTACTGCTTCTGTTTGTCATTGGAAATTTCACTTTTTACAACTGTAATACTAAGTTATTTTTCATCGTGTTAATGCACTAGCTTGTCTTGAATCGCAGTCGTTTAAATTCTCAGAGGGTTTTCATATTCTTTCCACTACACTTTTCAGAGAACAGGTCGCATTCATTTTTGACTATGCTGCAAACGGTGGGGATAAGTCTGCCCTCTTGCAGAAAATTGCTTAATCTCTTTTGTGCATTTTGACGAATTCGGGTTTGTGATGCTCATTTATAGATGCAAACAGATATTTTTATGTTTGCTTTTTCTCTTCTTTCTCTTTTATTCAAAATAAGCCGAAAACTTGACAGCATTTTATGAGCTTGTTATAATTATATAGGTAGGGGATAGCGAAAATACTTTTATAATCAAATAAAAATATAATAAAAACAATAAAACAAGGAGAATCGGATGAAAACCATTGCTGTGATTGATGATGATGTGTCGATTGGCAATCTTTTAACAGATTTGTTGGAACGAGTGCCGTATCGTGTGATTCGTGCCTATTCTGGTACAGAAGCCATCTACCTGTTGTCTCAGTGCAAGCCGGATTTGATTCTGCTGGATTTGATGATGCCAGGGCTGTCAGGAGAAGAAGTTCTGCCACAAATACAGGGCATTCCGGTGATTGTGATGAGTGCAAAAGCCAGTGTACAAGATAAAGTACAGCTTCTGCTTGGCGGGGCAGCAGATTACATCACCAAACCGTTTGATACAGAAGAATTACTGGCAAGAATTGTTGTGCAACTTCGGAAACAGGATGTGGTGCAAACACACCAGCTGACCTTTTCGGAAATCGTACTGGATATTGACCAGCATCTTGTACAAGTATCTGGTAAAATTGTACACCTGACCAAAACGGAGTTTGCCATTCTCAAGCTGCTGATGCAGCACGTTGGGCAGGTGATTCCAAAATCTACGCTGCTGGAATGGATTAGTTTGGATACCCCAGATTGTGTGGAAAGTTCTTTGAAGGTGCATATCAGTAATTTACGGCGAAAGTTGCGGGCAGTGACTGGAACAGATTATATCGAAGCGGTATGGGGGATTGGATTTAAACTGCGGGAATCTTAACCGAATCTAAACCATTTTCTTTACCGGTTTCTAAACTCTTTTGCGGTATCCTAATGATATCAAATAAAGGAGGTCTTACAACATGGATTATGTGTTACAGACAAATGCCCTGTGCAAGCAATACAGGAATTTTCAGGCTCTACATAACTTGACCATGCATGTACCGAAAGGTTCTATTTATGGATTTGTAGGCAGAAACGGAGCAGGGAAAACGACATTGATTCGCCTGATTACCGGGTTACAGCCGGCTACATCTGGAGAATATGTGCTATACGGCAGAAAGGATACTGCTCGTGACATCAGTCGTTCCCGCAGAAGAATGGGAGCAGTTGTGGAAACGCCGTCTATCTATCTGGGCATGACTGCTGAGGAAAATTTGAGGGAACAGTACCGTATTCTGGGACAGCCGTCGTTTGACAGTATTCCGGAATTGTTGCAGCTGGTTGGGCTTTCTCATACCGGCAGGAAGAAAGCAAAAAATTTTTCCCTTGGTATGCGGCAGCGGCTTGGCATTGCTGTGGCTCTTGCAGGCAATCCAGATTTTCTGGTACTGGACGAACCAATCAATGGATTAGACCCACAGGGAATTATTGAAATACGGGAATTGATTTTAAAGCTGAATCGGGAACGGCAGATAACCGTTCTGATTTCCAGTCATATCTTAGATGAGCTTTCTCGTCTGGCAACGCACTATGGTTTCATTGACCATGGCAGAATGGTGAAAGAAATCAGTGCTGTGGAGCTGGAGCAGTCCTGCCGAAAGTGTGTACGTGTAACCGTTTCTGATATCAAGGCATTCACACGGGTGTTAGATGCCATGCAGCTGGAATATAGCATTCTGGATGATGCTACCGCTGATATTTTTGCAAAAATTTCTGTTACCAAATTGGTGAATGCTCTGAACGTGGAACACTGTGAGGTGTTCTCCATGCAGGAACGGGATGAGAGCTTGGAAAGCTACTTCATGAATCTGGTGGGAGGTGACAAAAAATGAGCCAATTACTTCGTGCGAATTTCTCTCGCTTGTGGAAAAGCGGTATCTTTCGTTTATGTATGCTGTTTTCTGTTGGATTGGGTATCTTTATGATTTTAATGCGGTATATTGATATTCAAAAAAATAAAGAGGAATATGAAAGGCTGGGTACAGAATATTCCAGTGCAGATGGCTTGATGTTTGTCGGTGCTTTATATTTGCTGTTCGCAGCGGCGGTGCTGGTGGGCATTTTTGTTGGAACAGAGTATTCAGACGGCACCATTCGCAATAAACTTGTCATCGGACATAGCCGACCAGCAATTTATCTTTCCAATCTCATCGTTTGTGCAGTTGCAAATGAAATTGTTTTTCTCTCTCATATTGCAACAGCATGGATTTTGGGAAAACTACTGCTGACAGTAGAAATGCCAGCAAAAGAAATATTACAGTTTATATTGCTGGAATTTCTTTCTTTTCTGGCCTTGACAGCAGTGTTTGTATTGTTTGCCATGCTGATACAAAGTAAGGCAGCCTCTTCTGTTGCAGTATTGATTTTGAGTATTATTCTGCTGTTTGCAACGATAACAATTCAAAATAAGCTGGATGCACCAGAATACTACGATGCATATACCTATACGAATCAACAAACTGGAGAAGTAATAGAACAGGAACGAGAGAAGAACCCAAATTACTTAACGGGTACGAAACGGCAGGTTTATGTTTTTCTAAATGACTTTTTGCCATCTTCCCAGATATATCAAATTGCTATGCAAAATGCAGATCATGCTGGTGAAATGGCAGGGTATGCAGGACTGCTATTTTTTGCAGCAACGGGTGCAGGGATGATCGTATTTCGGAAGAAGGATTTGAAATAAAAGTAGGTGAGCAGATTGGCACTTTTTTGGATGTGCATATGTGTGGGATGCGGTATTTGTTTGATTCTGTTGCTAATAAAAATTCGGTTGCTGCGGAAGGCAGCAAGGGAGATGACAGAACAGCTTTCGGAACAGCTGCACGCAGATACCAATGTTCTGCTGACGGTATCCACTGGGGACAAGGCAATGTGTCGGTTAGCGGCTGCACTCAATGAGCAGTTAGCTGCTTTGCGGAAAGAGCGGCTGCGTTGTCAGCAGGGTGATCAGGCGTTAAAAGTTTCTGTTACGAATATCTCACATGATCTGCGTACCCCACTGACTGCAATTTGCGGTTATCTGGATTTGTTGCAGAAAGAGAAAATGACCCAGTCTGCTCAAAATTATTTGGAGATTATTACCGAACGAACACAAACCATTCGGCAAATGACGGAGGAAATGCTGCAATATTCTGTAGCAGTCTCTGAACAGCCGGATTCTATCAGGGAAGATGTTGTGCTCAATCATGCATTGGAAACCACGCTTTCCAACTTTTATGCAGCCATTTGTAAGGCGAATTTGCATCCAGAAATCCAACTCTGTGAAAAGCGTGTGCATCGTCTGCTGCATGCAGCTGCTTTGCAACGGATATTTTCTAATATTGTACAAAACGCCGTTCGGTACAGTGACGGAGATCTACAGATTACCCTAACAGAGGATGGTAACATTACTTTTTCTAATCATGCTGCAAAACTGGATGCTGTCAAAGTGGAAAATTTGTTTGAACGCTTCTATACAGTGGAAACAGCGGAAAAATCAACGGGATTGGGACTTTCCATTGCCAAACATTTGACAGAACAGATGGGCGGTCAGATTCAGGCTGTCTATCAACAGCAAATCTTGACCATTACTTTGTATTTTCCGCCAAATCAATATTTGCTGTTTGAGGAGGAAATACAGTAGCAATTCGTCATATGACGATAAAAAATAAAGGAATCTCGTTTTCAAAACCGATTTTACAAGAGGAACACTTTTGTAAAATCGGTTTTTCTCTTTCTAGCTTGAAAAATCAAAAATCGACAAAAAATTTATATAAATTGCTTGACAAGTTCCGCAAATGTGGTATAATAATAATTACAGAAAGCAGGTGCGTTTATGGAGAAACATACGTACAGCATTGTTCTAACGGATACTGTTGTAAGGGAAGTAGATCGGCTGGCAGCCCAAAAGGGTACAAGCCGCTCTAATATGATGAATCAAATTCTGGCGGACTATTTTTCCTGTGATACGCCGGAGAAGCAAATGGCATCCATTTTTTCGATGATCGAAAATCAGATGCAGGCACTGTTTCGCGTGCAGATGCAGGATTCCGATGCCATGCTTTCTATAAACAGTGCATTGCAATATAAGTACCGTCCAACCATACGGTATCGGGTGGAGCTGTTGCGAGTGCCATCAGAAAATACAATTGGTTGGTTGAAGGTTTCCTGTCGGACACAGAATCAGGCATTGCTGTACAGTATGCAGCAGTTCTTCCGCTTTTGGATTCGATTGGAGATGCAAGTGGATCCAACCTATCAATCTGTTCCAGAAATGTATACGTTGGTAGAAAATGGATTTCTTCGTCGTCTGCTTCGGCGGGATTTACAGAATGAGGAGCAGGTGGCGAATGCCATCAGCCAATATATCCGGCAGTTTGATGCTCTCATCAAACAGTATTTTGCTGGATTGCAACAGCAGATCCCATCGGAGCAGTTACAAAATGCATTGCAACAGTCTTACCTGCAAATGCAGATAGAACAGGGCTTACCGTTTATTTAGAAGCAAGAGGAAGAAAATGCGGTTTTTATGGTATCAGAAGAGGCAGGAATGAAATGTGTTATGTTGCGTGGGCTGCAAGAAAACGGATCGTTGCAGCCTGAAAGGAGGAGCAATTATGAATGCACAGAAATTGACAGAAAAATCTTTGGAAGCTATCCAGCGTGCAAATGATTTGGCAATCTCTCATCAGAACCAAATGATTCAGCAAGTACATTTGTTGTGTGCACTGTTGGAGCAGGAATCCGGTCTCATTCCGCAGCTGTTTCAAAAGATGGAACTTTCTGCGGATGCTGCGATACAGGATTTGGAACGACAGATTGATCAGCTGCCGGCGGT
The DNA here is from genome assembly GCA_958448395.1 of uncultured Oscillospiraceae bacterium. Classification (GTDB taxonomy): domain Bacteria; phylum Bacillota; class Clostridia; order Oscillospirales; family Ruminococcaceae; genus Ruminococcus_C. Next base: position 5,093 of record CAUDDP010000075.1, read on the forward strand.
TACTGGCAGCGGTAGAAGAGCAGATTCTGTCTATGTAGCACAAGATGTGGACACTGTTTTGACAGATGCAGAGAAGCAGGCAGAAAAAATGCGGGATTCTTATGTGTCTGTAGAGCATATTATGCTCAGTTTGCTGGATCATGCCAATGCAGACTTGAAGAAGTTGTTTCAGAAATGGGGACTCAAGAAGGCAGACTTTTTGAAAGCCTTGATGTCTGTACGAGGCAATCAGCAGGTTACCGGACAGAATCCAGAGGAGACTTATGATGTACTGAAAAAGTACGGGCAGGATTTGGTGCAGCTTGCCCGAAATAATAAGCTGGATCCTGTCATTGGCAGGGACAGTGAGATTCGGAATGTTATTCGGATTTTGTCCCGTAAGACAAAAAATAACCCGGTGCTGATTGGAGAACCGGGTGTCGGCAAAACCGCCATTGCAGAAGGTCTGGCTTTGCGAATTGTCCGGGGCGATGTACCAGATAATCTGAAAGATCGGATTTTGTTTTCTCTGGATTTGGGGGCACTGGTTGCGGGTGCAAAGTATCGAGGAGAATTTGAAGAGCGTCTGAAAGCGGTTTTGAATGAAATCAAAAAGAGTGAGGGGAAAATTATTCTCTTCATTGATGAACTGCATACCATTGTAGGAGCTGGTAAAACAGATGGGGCAATGGATGCTGGCAACCTATTGAAGCCGATGCTGGCAAGAGGGGAACTGCATTGTATCGGTGCCACCACGCTGAATGAGTATCGGCAGTATATCGAAAAGGATGCTGCACTGGAACGGCGGTTCCAGCCGGTGATGGTGAACGAACCAACGGTAGAGGATACGATTTCGATTTTGCGTGGTTTGAAAGAGCGGTATGAGGTGTTCCATGGCGTAAAAATTCAAGACCAAGCTCTGATTGCGGCTGCAACGTTATCTGACCGTTATATTACAGATCGGTTTCTGCCGGATAAGGCAATTGATCTGATTGATGAAGCATGTGCTTTGATTCGCACAGAGATGAATTCGATGCCGACAGAGATGGATGAAATCCAGCGAAAGATCATGCAGCATGAAATTGAAGAGGCAGCACTGAAAAAAGAAGAGGATAAGCTGTCACAGGCACATCTGGCAGAGGTACAGCAGGAGCTGGCACAGATGCGGGAACAGTTTCATGCAATGAAGGCACAGTGGGAGAATGAGAAGAGCAATATCTCCAAAGTACAAAAGCTGCGGGAAGAGTTGGAACAGGTCAATGCCCAGATTGCAAAGGCAGAACGGGAATATGACTTGAATAAAGCAGCGGAACTGAAATATGGTCGGTTGCCGTCCTTGAAGAAAGAACTGGAAGCAGAAGAAGAAAAGGCAGAAGCTGCAAAAGAAAAGAACGAGAGTCTGCTGCGGGATAAGGTAACGGAAGAAGAAATTGCAAGAATCATTTGCCGCTGGACAGGTATTCCAGTTGCTCGTCTGATGGAGGGCGAACGAGAAAAGCTGCTGCATATGGAGGATATTTTGCACCATCGTGTCATCGGGCAGAATGAAGCGGTGGAGAAGGTCAGCGATGCCATTTTACGTTCTCGTGCCGGCATTCAAGACCCGAATCGACCGCTTGGTTCGTTCCTGTTCTTAGGGCCAACTGGTGTCGGAAAAACGGAGCTTGCAAAGGCTCTGGCAGAAGCGTTGTTTGATGATGAGAATAACATTGTTCGGATTGATATGAGTGAGTATATGGAGAAGTTCAGCGTGAGTCGTTTGATTGGAGCACCTCCCGGATATGTTGGTTATGAGGAAGGTGGTCAGCTGACCGAAGCGGTTCGAAGAAAACCATATGCAGTTGTTTTGCTGGATGAAATCGAAAAAGCACATCCAGACGTGTTTAATATCTTGCTGCAAGTATTGGATGATGGCAGAATTACTGACTCTCAGGGCAGAACGGTAGACTTTAAGAATACGATTATCATCCTGACTTCTAACTTGGGTTCTCCGTATATCCTGGAAGGGATCAATGAAAATGGAGCAATTTCAGAGGATGCTCGTCAGAAGGTGGATCAGCTGCTGAAGCAGTCGTTCCGTCCGGAATTTCTAAACCGTCTGGATGAAATTGTTTTCTATAAGCCATTGATGAAGACAGAAATTGATCAGATTGTGGATTTGATGTTGAACAATCTGCGAAAGCGGTTAGAGGAAAAGCAGTTGTCCTTGACGGTGACAGATGCAGCAAAAGATTATATGATTGCAAATGGTTATGATGTCAACTATGGTGCACGTCCGCTGAAGCGTTGGATTCAACAAAAAGTGGAGACGTTGCTGGCAAGAAAAATTATTGCAGAAGATATTGCTCCGAATACGACATTACAAGTAGATTATGACGGCAGCGGGATGATCGTTCGATAAATGCTGCACTTATGCGTATTTTTCCATAAAAAATGAGTCAAAAAGCAGCGAATCTTCTGTATAATTGTCATTTTTGCAAAGAGTTCTTGACAAATCCTTTGGAATCCGCTATAATGCGTATAGATAACGATTTATGGAGGATTTACGATATGACAAAGACAGAATTGATTCAGGCTGTGCAGGAAAAACTGAACTGTACGAAGAAGGATGCTGAACTGGCAGTTAACACGGTATTTGAGGTGCTTTCAGAAGCATTGGTTGCAGAAGAAAAAATAACGATTTCTAAGTTTGGTTCTTTTGAAGTGCGGCAGCGAAATGAAAAGATCTGTAAAAATCCGCACACGCATGAACCAATGACCGTTCCAGCATCCAAAGCACCTGTTTTCAAGGCAAGTAAAACACTGAAGGATTCTGTTAATCAGAAGTAACAAAAACCATTTATATGGAAGGGAGTATTTGCAAATGGCAAGACAGAAGAAAGAGGAGACAGTCGCTGCAACACCGGCAAAGAGAACCGTAACGCGTAAGAAGGTTGTGTTTACTTTGCAATTTGCTGGCAAGGAATTGACTGTTTCGGGGATGGAAGAACTGGCAGTATCCGCATGGATGGAGTTGACCGGTGGTCAGAAGAAGGATGCAAAGGAGATTCAGCTTTACGCAAAGCCAGAGGATGGTATGTTGTATTATGTTATCAACGGTACATCCGGTTCCGTTGCCCTTTAATCTTGTACAAAATAGAATCAAAAAAACCGTCTGTGGGGGGAATTCTCGCAGACGGTTTTTGTTTTCGCTATTTATTATATATGTAAAAAACTTGAGTTCGATGAGAGCGTTTTATTTGCCGAATGGCAACTGAGGTCAAGCTGGCACAGTTTGTGGTTGGCAGCGGTAGAATGCATTCTCGTCGAACTCACGTAATAATAATGCATACCACTCTTTGAATTGCCACGCTCTCCCACTAAGCCCCTCCCACATTTTCCGCAGTAGGCTTTTCCAGATAGCATATCCTCTACTTTTGCCTTTGCACTTGCAGCAGAATTTCTGGACACTCTGCGGAAGCAGAATGCAGGACGGTAAGGATTGTCTGGACGGCAAACAACTTCTCGGCACACCGGCTTCCATGGGACGAACCGTATCGCCGGTGCAAGTCCGGCATGCTCCACCCAATCTCGGCTTTTCCCACAAAAACCAGTTTCTCAATTTGTCGGATGTGCTAAAAATCGTGAACTATAACCGCAGAAGAATTCCGAATGTTGCCAAAGACACAACAAGATGCCATCAAGGACATCGGCGGCTTCGTGGGTGGTCATCTGAAAGAGGGCAGACGGAAAAAGAATCATGTGCTCTGCCGGAGTATGCTCACACTGGATATGGACGATGCCACACCCGAAACGGTCGAAACCCTACAGACCCTCTACGAACTTGTCTTCACAAAGAGAATGTGATATAATATAGGGTATTATGAGATATACAAGTGATCTGACAGATAGTCAATGGGAAATCATAAAACCAATATTACAGGAAGCGAGATATAGAAGCATAGAAGAAAAGCGAGAACAGATGAATGCAGTATTTTATACTGTCCTCTATTTCAATTTATACAAATAGAAGAATCAAAGCATTGAAA
>CAUDDP010000076.1 GCA_958448395.1 uncultured Oscillospiraceae bacterium
ATTCTGCCGGCACAGTTTGTGATTGGCAGCGGTAGAATGCATTCTCGTCGAACTTGCAGTATAACAGATTTTGGAAGATTTTTCTATTTTTTCATCGAATTCACGTTTTTTATGAAATAGCATATACAGAAATAGCGGCTTTTTCAAACCGCTACTCCTGTATTTTTTTCGGTATGCTCTCTTAAAAAAGCAGAAGTTTAATCAACAGCAACAACTGGAAGCTTATCAATTACAAGAATATTGAATAAAAGCAAGCTTTCCGCATCCTTATCATTTATAGTACCATCCAGAAAAACATCTGCACTCTTTTTTGCCTGATCAGACAAAATTATAATGTTTACCAGATATTTATTGATAGTAATACAATCACGCAAATCTACTGCACCATCCAGATTGGCATCTCCATCTGCAATATCGTCTTCTTCTGTTGTAGTACTTACAACGGTAGTTGTTTCACCCGTTTCTGTGGTTGTCTTTTCCGTTGTGGTTGTCTCATCGGTTTCCGTTGTTGTCTTTTCCGTTGTCGTTGTCTCGTCAGTTCCTGTCGTTGTCGTTACTGTTGTAGTCGTTTCTTCCGTTACTGTTGTTACAGTTGTGGTCGTTGTAGTTGGTTTTGGATCTACTTCACTTCCTGACTGCATGTAAACAATACCACAGCCGACTGTGGACATATAAACGGTACCAAATTCGTTCATATCGCCAACCAAGAAGTTGCCGTTACCCGTACCGCCGTAGAGGTGGTCAGAATTGATCAAAGCCCATGTCTTACCAGCATCGGTCGAACGGTAAACGCCCTCAATGTCATCCTCCTGCGGTTTTCCGTACATATACAGGGTATTCACACCGCCTTCTTTTTCCGGTGCTCCATAACCAATGGTCTTGCAGTAGGAAACGCTGTCTAATTTTTCGACATTCTTTCCGTAATCGGTTACATGGTATGCACCGTACCAGCCGGCTCCTACTACCACTTCCCCTTCGCCCAGATAACCAATTCTGTTTGCAACATCACACTGGTCATACATGCAAATTGTCTGAGAAGTAAAGGTTGCACCATAGTCATCACTGACCATAAACGTATAGTACGCATCAGAAAGCTCTGGTTCCGGCTTTGAATAATGATAATACTCATTAAAGTAAGCAGTATAAGCATAGACATACTGCGGATTCTCCGCATCTACGCAAGCCCAAACCTGTTTGCTGCCAGTCACACCAGTGGATTCCTTCCATGTTGCACCAAAATCATCTGTATAGGAAATCTTTCCATTGCCAGTGAGCATAATCCGATAAGTGCCGTCTTCCAGTTGGTTGATGGCAGCCTTTGCTGGGGAAAGAGAACAAGGCAATTCTGTCCATGTCTTTCCGGCATCCTTACTATAGTAACCTCTCCCTTGTTTTTCAGCAAGACGAACCATAATATCCGGATTAGATGGGCAATAAGCAATTGCACCCGTAGAAGCACTGCCGTCTGTCAGTTTATTCATACTCGGAGAAAGCCGTGTGGAATCCGTTTTGCTGGTATGTTCAAAGCCATCATAATCCCCAATAACAGAGTATGGATTGCCGCCCGGTACGCTGACCATATCCAGTGAAACCACTTCTTCGATCCCGTCTGCTTCAAAATAAACAACCGGCAGTTCGTCCCATGTATTATCGCAGGCGAAAACACCGTTACCGGAAGTAACGAGGAAACGATCGGGATCTCGTGGATCAAGTACCATTGCACCGCTCCAGTGAACTGCATATCCCTGAATCCACGCTCTGCCGCCGTCTTTGAGGTAATCTGCTTGCAGCGGCTGATTCCATCCCTTAGTATTACCCGGCGTAATACTTTCCCATGACGTACCGCCGTCTACAGAACGATAAAACTGCGAGCCCCATGCAACAGAATCGGTTTCCCAAGCATCTTCTGACCACAACTGAGAGTATTGAAAATCGCAGCTTGTGGCAATCAGCTTATTCGCATCGGTTGGATCGCTATAAATAGCACCATATGCGTGATTATCAGGCGTAATATCCTTTGCTTCACCAGTAGATGGATTGTATTTATAAAGTGCACCACCGCCGCTAAATGTCAAGCTGCCAGCGTAAGCAATCAGGAAATTACCGTCTGCATCCAGATTGATTCTGGATGGGTAGTAGTTTGTTGGCAAATCTGCACTCAGAACTTGGAAGTCATCTGAGCCAACATCTGCTACGACAATGTTGCCTTCTGCTGCAATGGAAGTGGCTACATAGACTTTTCCATTCAGAATCTGAATACCGGCAACACCGTTTTGGCTAGCGTACTCTCCACTTGTCAAAGCCCGTGTCATATGCTCTGTCCAAGCTGGCCATTTAATGGAATTGCTGAAATAACCAAGGTCATCGTAGCCCTTGACTGCCTTCCAAGTATCACCGCCATCCTCACTCATAATCAGTGCAGAATCACCTGCTGTCACATCGCCGCCACAGTAAATAATATTCGGATTATCCGGATCGACTGCAATGGCTTCGCCGCACTGTCTGCCTGCACCATTTCCATGTACCTGAATCATATCCGTCACATCAATCCGGTCAAAGGTTTCGCCGCCGTCACGAGAACGGAAGATTTCTGTTCTTGCACCACTAAAATATGCACATCCACAGAGCAGATAGATGGTATTATCATCGGTTGGATCAATACACATCGCATCTACACTCAAAAATCCACGCTCTTCCTCATTCAAATCGTCCAGCATCTGCTCCCAGTTGCCGGTATCGTAATTGTACCGATACGCACCGCCAACGTCTGTACGGGCATACATAGCATTTTTTCCGGTTACAATGCCGGAAACAAAACCACCGCCGCCAATGCCAAGGGTACCTACCTCTGTCTGGTCTGCAATACTTTCTGTCGCAGCTGCAGCCGTCAGAGCCGAACCGTTCAGCAAACTGGACAAAGCAAGACTGCCACACAATACTGCTCCAGCAGAAGCCACAGCGATCATTCTTTTCACATTTTTCTTCATCATTTAAAATCCTCTCTTTCTTTTTAGAAATGGTTTATATTTTACATCATCATAATTGCTAACATATCTTTATTTTGCATCACGCTCCTCTGTCTATCGTTTCTTTTTCATCACCGCATGATTTTTTGTTTTCTGCACACACATCGTCTTTCTGAAAACACGATTATGGTAACGAACTATACTTTTATCAACCCCGGATAACCTTAGTATTTTTTCCCTTTCTAAGTTTCCTGCAATTAGTATAACATGATTTATGAAAAAATGCAACTGATATCCGACTGCTTTTTTAGATTTTTATGCAACCTGCTGTATTTCGCACCGGTACGCTTGCAAAATTTGCATAAAAATCTGAAAATTCGCTATTTTCCACAGTTGAAATTTGTGCAAAATAGCAAATGACAAATGACACCTCGATATGTTATAATAAATAGAATACTATCCACGCTTTAAAGGAATCCATATATTGGCAAATAAAGAGACAAACTGTTTTCACATAATAGGAGGGAAAACGGATGGCAAAAATAGAAGAAACCAAACAAAATCATGCACCGGCTTCCGATTTAGATGATGACATATTTGCAATTTTAAATAGCAGCCGCCCGACATATCCAGGCGGTGGCCCGAATACACAGCAACCAGCCACCAAACTAAACCGCAGTCACGTTTCCAGCACACAGACGACACAGCGTTTCGCTTCTCGTCCGACACAGACAGAACAGACAACACAGCGAACCGCTCCCCGTGCGACACAGGCAGAGCAGACCGCAGAACAAAATGAACCTTGGAGACCAGTCATTCAACCGCAGGTAAGTCAAAAAAACGAACCACTGCCACGGTTGCAAAAACGTCCGATTGTCTCACATGCCATACCGGATCAGGAAGACCCGATTCCGTCTGAAACTTGGCCAGATCTGGATACCCTGGAAGAAATTCCGGAGCCAGAACCAAAGGATCGCATTCGTCTGCCCAAGGGTAGGAAAATGTGGGCAATTGTCATTGCTGTTTATGTATTGATTCTAGTGGGTGGCTTTGCAGCAAGATTGATTATCAATGCAATCCAAGACAAGGACAAGCCGGACAACACCTCTCTTGCCGCAAACAACAGTGGTCTGAGCGACAGCAGCAATCCAGATAACGTGCAGAATGCTGGTGAAGACAGTAATTCTGCTGTAGATATTGTAGCTATTACCCCAGATACAGAATACCTTGCCGTATTAGAGGATAACACCGCTGCTGTTAAAGTCTCTCTTTCTGCTCATGGAGCTGCTAACAGCAGTCACCTAAGCTGGTCATCCAGCGACGAGGGCATTGCAACCGTAAATGAAACCGGAATTGTTAAAGGCATTGCGGCAGGAACTTGTACCATTTCCGTTTCTGCAAAAAATAACCCGGATGTCTCCGCTGATATTGATGTGACGGTACGAAATTTGGAAGAGCGAGATGGCTGCATCTATATAGACGATATTCTGATTGTCAACAAAACCTACTCCCTGCCAGAATCCTATGATCCAAAGGGATTAACCCCCGAAACACAGAAAGCACTGGATCAAATGATTGCAGACGCATACCAAGAAGGCTTAAATCTCTATGACGCATCGGATTACCGTTCCTATCAGGATCAGCTTACCGTTTATCAGGAATACTGTGTACGGGACGGCTGGGAGGAAGCAGACACCTATTCTGCCAGACCGGGACACTCCGAACACCAAACTGGTATGGTCATTGATTTCAATGACATCAGCAACGAATTTGATGATACAGAAGAAGCAAAGTGGCTGGAAGAACACTGTGCTGAATATGGCTTTATCATTCGGTTTCCAGAGGAGAAAGAAGCGATTACCGGCTATCAATATGAATCCTGGCATGTTCGCTATGTCGGCGTAGAGACGGCACAAGAAATACACCGGCTTGGCATTTGCTTAGAGGAGTATCTCGGTGTGGACTCAGCATATCAGGAAGAATGGCCAAATGACCCCTGTAATCCGGATAGTCCGTAAAACCTATTTTGAAACACCAGAAAACAACACAAAAGCAGGAATGCACAAAGATGGCATCCCTGCTTTTTTTCTTTTTATGCAAAGCAAATAAAAAAATTGCCGCCGGAAATGCTCCAGCGGCGAAAAACATATGTAGAACAAAAGAAAGGAGACAACAAAACGAGTGATAATAATTCAACATTATTCTCACTGTTTCTATTATACCGTACTTTTCGGAAATCGTCAAGCATTTTTCGGAAAAAAAGCTTTTTTTTCGGATTTTTAGGCAATTTGACCAAATTATATGAATTTTTAGAGGAATTTTATACTATTTTTTCAATTTCCCCTTATGTTTTTGCATAGTTTTCACCTGCTTGGATATGCTATTTCTGCACAGCGATGCTGTGAACAAGAAATGAGGTGTTTTGGATATGTGGGACAAGCTTGCATTGATTTTACTGATCATCGGCGGTGTAAACTGGGGACTGGTCGGTATTTTCGAGTTTGACTTAGTGGCATGGCTGTTCGGCGGGGCGGCATCCATCATCAGCAGAACCATCTATATTTTAGTTGCCATTTCTGCCGTTTGGTGTATCTCATTCCTGTTTCGGCGAGAAGCTCTGGCAGCGGATGCCTCTTAAAACCCAAAATCCTATACAGGGGAAGCACAACGCAGTGTTTCCCCTGTTCTGTTTTGAAACGCTGCTGCATATACTGCACCAAAATCAAATTTTGAAGGAGGGCGTTTTTATGCAGCAAAAGCCAAAAACCGCTGCGGAATATCAGGCAGAAATGATGCAGCTTTACCGCCGTGCCCATCCGGCACCGGAACCCACAGCAGAATCCAGTCCAGCTTCAACAGAACCTGCTGTTACCGCAGCACCAACCACTCCAACAAATTCTTTCCCGTCTGCACCGGATCTGCCCCCTGCATGTGACAACACAGCTGCCCCAGAACCGTCAGCAACGCTTCCAGAAAATCTGCCACCAGAGATAGCAGAAACACCAATAGAAACCCCATCAGAGCTGCCACCGACATCTGACACAGCCCCTTTGCCGGAACCGCCAATTCTGTTTCCAGAAAATCTGTCACCGGAGATAGCAGGCGAACCAGACGAAACTACATCAGAATCATCGCTGACATCTGATACAGCCTCCCCGCCAAAACTGCCAACACCCCCTACCAACAACACAACTCCAACACCAGAAATATCACCTGCCAGCCCAACACCAACAGAAGCTTTCCCGTCCCTGCTGCCGGAAGAACAAACCCCAGTGGTAGAATTAGAACCAGTTCCAACCATCCATCCCAACACGGCATATGGTTTTTTAAAAGTCATCACCCGTACCGGCAGCGAAGCCAGACCCTTACCCAATGTAACCGTAACGGTCACGGCAATGGAGGGTGCAAACAGCAGACTATACTTCAGCGGAATCACAAATGAAAGCGGCGAAACAGACCATATTCCACTGCCAGCTCCAGAACTGATTCCAGATGCCTCTCCAACCAACAGACAACTTTATCAAAATTATGATGTTGTTGTCTATCATCCGGACTATTTTCGCATGGAGAGCCGTGGGCTGCCCATTTTCCCCGGCATTACCTCTTTACAGAAATTCGCCATGATTCCACTGCCGCAGCGTCCGGGGGACAATCCACCTACCGTTGTCTATGAAAATACAGAACCACGATTTCCGGATTAAGTGATAGCAATTGAAACAAATTTTGCAGTCTCATCCCGAAAAATAAGTAGCGGACACCGTCCTTCCCGGCTTATGAATAGGAGAACACGCTTATGCCAAGAGGAGAACCTTTTATTCCGGAAACCATTACCGTACATCTGGGGAAACCCAGCAACGATGGCAATGTGGTCACAGTACCATTTCCGGATTACGTCAAAAATGTTGCTTCCAGTGAAATCTATCCGACCTGGCCGGAATCTTCTTTGCGTGCCAATATCTATGTCATCATGACATTTGCTCTGAACCGCATCTATACAGAGTGGTACCGTGCCCGGGGATACGATTTCGATATTACAGATTCCACCCAGTATGACCAGAAATTCATCAACGGTCGTGAAATTTTTGAAAATATCAGCCACCTCGTAGATGAACAAATTAACAGCTACATTCGCCGACAGGGTACCACAGAACCGCTCTTTGCGGCGTTCTGTAACGGCACTACTGTCACCTGTGACGGGCTTTCCCAGTGGGGCACTGTTGATCTGGCAAATCAAGGATATGATGCATATGGTATTTTAAGATACTATTATGGTGATGATATTGAGCTGATCCGAAATGCACCTGTTCGGGCAGCAACACCCTCCTATCCCGGATTTCCCATTACGCTCGGTTATTCCGGTGAAGATGTACGTACCCTGCAAATCCAGCTCAACCGCATCTCTCGCAACTATCCGGCGATTCCGAAGATTGCCAATGTCAACAGCGTTTACGACTATGCCACACAAGCCGCTGTGCTGAAATTTCAAGAAGTTTTCAACCTTGCACCAACAGGTACCGTCGCAGAAGCGACATGGTATCGGATTGCTTACATCTATACCAGTGTCAAACGACTGGCAGAACTGGATTCCGAGGGAATTGCACAGGAGGAATTCCCTACCCAATATACAGAAGATTTACACATTGGCATGCAGGGGCAGTCCATTCGCAGCCTGCAATACTATCTTGCCATGGTAGGTGCCTATTATGCATCGGTACTGCCAGTTCCCGTAACGGGCTATTTCGGCAGCCAGACAGAAAATTCTGTAAAATCCTTTCAAAGAACCTATGGTCTGCCGCAAACTGGCATTGTCGATCGTGCAACCTGGTATGACCTATACCGTGCCTATATTGGTATTATTGAATCCCTGCCAGAACCAACCGGTTCTGAAGAGGAAATCGTTCCGTTTCCAGGGGTGTTATTACAAGAAGGCATCACAAGCCCGTATGTACGAATTTTACAAACCTACTTAAACTATATCGGGCAAACATACCCAGAGGTTGGTTCTGTGCGGGCAACCGGCTATTTCGGCCCCATGACACGAGCAGCTGTCGCAGCATTTCAACGGCTGTTTGGATTACCGGAAACCGGAACTGCAAATGTTGCAACATGGAATGATATTACAAGCGTTTATACAGACCTAAAATACGGCTATGAAAAACAACCCTATCAGAACCCGGGCTATACGATTTCTTAAATAAAGGAGGCTGGAATCTATGGCGTATACAAATGAGAACCGCCGCAATCATATATGGGAATTACAGCGGTATCTTTATAGTCTTTCTTTTTATGATGAAACGATGCCACAAGTCATACCAGATGGCATTTATGGGCGAGAAACTGCTCTGGCGGTGCGGGCATTCCAACAAAAAAATGGTCTACGTCCGAATGGAGAAACAAACCGTGCCACTTGGGATGCCATTGTTGCACAGTATCGAAAGATAATTGGGCAGCCAGCAACAAAGCTATCTGTATTTGGAAAGGGCAGGGAAATTCTCGGACCAGGAGAAACCGGTTTTGCAGTATTGGTACTGCAAAGCATATTAAAGACATTGCGAATGCGGTATCATAACACAGGGGAATTGCAGCTGACAGGCATGTACGATGCAGCGACACAAAAAGCTGTGCAGGCCTTTCAGAACCTCACAGGACACAAGCCCACTGGAATGGTAGATCGCCCAACATGGAACCTATTAGCAGCTGCAATCGAAAGTGAAACAAACTAAACAAAGGAAACCACAATCACTGGTATTCCATTTTTCAACTGCCAGCAAAAGGTGGACAGTAGGGATAAAACGTTCTGTCCACCTTTTGCTTATTTCATGTGAGTTCGACGAGAATGCATTCTACCGCTGCCAATCACAAACTATGCCGGCAGAATCGCTTCGCTCTCTGCCTGTGTCCGCTGTCCGCCATTGTACGTTGTACAAACTTGTATCCTTGTTCCTCTGTATTTCTGTATTCTGTATCGTTTTGTTATTTTAGAAGGCGGACAGCGGTGGCTTGTTCCTCATTCCGTTACCAAAACTCTAATTGCAGCGT